>NZ_JBHMFS010000011.1:0-174891 GCF_051433165.1 Falsiroseomonas sp. E2-1-a4
AAGAAAAAGCCCTTCGGGGGTGGGTTTTTCCCGGTTTTAATGAAGTGGCTCCCTCGGCTCAAAAAGAACCCGGGCGCTGCCATGTTGACCACGCCGCCCCGCGAGGACCCTCGGGACCATGGCCAAACGCGACTATTACGAAGTCCTGGGCGTCGCCCGGGATGCGAGCGAGGAAGACCTGAAGAAGGCCTACCGCAAGCTCGCCATGCAGCATCACCCGGACCGCAACCGGGGCGACACGAGTTCCGAAGCGAAGTTCAAGGAAGCCAATGAGGCGTATGACGTCCTCAAGGATGCCGAAAAACGCGCCGCCTATGACCGCTTCGGCCATGCCGCCTTCGAGCAGGGTGGCGGCGGTGGCGGCGGGGCCGGCATGGGTGGCAACCCCTTCTCCGGCGGCTTCGAGGATATCTTCGAGGAGATGTTCGGCGGCCTCGGCCGTGGCGGGCGCGGCGGCAGCCGGGCGGCGGCCGGGCGGGGCAATGATCTGCGCCACCAGGTGGAAGTCACGCTGGAGGAAGCCTTCGGCGGCAGCAAGAAAACCATCCGTGTGCCGTCCTCCGTCGCCTGCGAGGCCTGCAAGGGCAGCGGCAGCGAAGGCCCGGCGGCGCAATCCGCCAGCACCTGCCCGACCTGCAACGGCGCCGGCAAGGTGCGGGCGCAGCAGGGCTTCTTCCTGATCGAGCGCACCTGCCCGACCTGCTCCGGCTCCGGCCGCATCATCAAGAACCCGTGCAAGGTCTGCGCCGGCCAGGGCCGCGTGCAGCGCGACCGAACGCTCGCCGTGACCATCCCGGCAGGCGTGGAGGACGGCACCCGCATTCGCCTGTCCGGCGAGGGCGAGGCCGGGCTGCGCGGGGCGCCGGCGGGCGATCTGTATGTGGATGTGGCGGTGCGCCAGCACGCCATCTTCCAGCGCGACGGCGCCAATATCTTCGTCCGTGTGCCGCTGCGGATGACGCAGGCGGCGCTCGGCGGGGGTGTCGAAGTGCCGGTCATCGATGGCGGTCGGGCGCGCGTCACGATTCCGGCCGGCACCCAGACCGGCGACCAGTTCCGGCTGCGCGGCAAGGGTTTTTCGGTTCTGCGGTCGGCCGCACGTGGCGACATGTATGTGCAGGTAGCGGTGGAAACCCCGCAGAACCTGTCGAAGCGGCAGCAGGAGCTGCTGGCCGAGTTCGAGGCCGAATGCGAGAAGACCGGCCGCAGCAACCCGGAGACGGAGGGCTTCTTCGCCAAGGTGAAGGAGTTCTGGGACGGGCTGGGCCGCTGAGGAGGCCTCGTCCGCACCATCTTGCATGAAGCGGGAAACCCTTCGCGTGTCGCCACGTTGGTTGCAGGTCATCGCATCCCCCCTGCGATGACAACTGGCAGGCGGCGGCGCGGAACTATGGTCCCACCCGCGTCGCCGCCCGCCCCCCCAACCCGCTCGGTCGCTTGACCCTGCCACCCCCCACGGGCAGCCTCGGCGCCTTGCCTGAGGGGCCTTCACTCATGATCCGCATTGGCATCGCCGGCATCGCCGGACGCATGGGTATGCTGCTAGCCGAGGAGGTGCGGCGCGCCGGCGCCACGCTGGCCGGCGGCACCACCCGCCCCGGCAACCGCCCGCCTTCCGACGCCACCGCGCCGCTGCTGGGGGATGCGGCGGCGCTGTTCGCCGCCAGCGACGTGGTCATCGACTTCACCCATGCCGAGGAAGCCGTGCCGCACGCCATCCTCGCCGCGCACCATGGCGTGCCGCTGGTGCTCGGCTCCTCCGGCCTGTCGGCGGAGCAGACGCGAGAGGTGGCGGAGGCGGCGGCGCAGGTGGCCGTGGTGCACGCCGCCAATTTCGCCCCCGGCGTGAACCTGGTGCTGGCGCTGGCCGAAAAGCTGGCCGCCGCGCTGCCGGCCGAGGGCTACGATGCCGAGATCGTCGAGATGCACCACCGGCAGAAGGTGGATGCCCCCTCCGGCACCGCGATCGCGCTCGGCCGCGCCGTGGCGGCCGGGCGGGGCATGACACTGGAGGAGGCCGGAATGGAGAGCGGGCGGCACGGCCATACCGGCGCGCGGGCAACCGGCACCATCGGCTTCGCCGCACTCCGCGGCGGCCAGGTGATAGGGGAACACACGTTGCTGTTTGCCGCGGCGACGGAACACATCGCGCTGACGCATCGCAGCTTCGACCGACGGTCCTATGCCGTGGGCGCGGTGCGCGCGGCGCAATGGGTCATCGGCCGGAAGCCCGGGCTGTATTCCATGATGGACGTGCTGGGCATGCGATGAGCGTGCCGGGCTGGGATGCCGCCGCGCTGATCGCCGCGACCGGTGGCGTGGCCTGGCACCTGGCGCCGGAGGCTGCATTGCCCATGCTGCGCCGGCACGGCCTGCTTTCGGCGGCAGCCCTGGTGGCGTTGTTCGAGGTGCCGGAGCCGGAGGCGACCCGCCTGCTGGAGGTCAATCGGGACCGTTTCACCACGTTGCGCCACCCGCTGCACGGAGAGGTGGAACTGCGGCGCCAGCAGATGTGGGACAGCAAGCTGGGGCCGGCTCTTGCCGGCAGCGGCACCACGCCGGCGCAGTGGCGGCGCCACATCAACGGCCATGTGTTCCTCTGGCTGGACGCGGCACGGGTGGCGGGTTTGCGCGCGGCGGATCCGAAGCGGCCGCAGGTGGCTCTGCGTGTCGACCTGCGGCGCCTGCTGGAACGGCATGGCGCCGCGGCGCGGCTCACGCCGATCAATACCGGCGCCGTGCGGCATCCGCGGCATCGCCGCAGCCTGGGCGATTGGCATCGTCTCGGTGCCTATGCCGATCCACGAGGCCGCAGGCCGGTGGAACTGGCGATCCCCGACGGGGTGCCCGGGCTGGCGGAATTGCTCATCGATTCCGGGCCACAACCCTGACGTGCGGGCGGCGTATCAATTGCGGCCCACCCGCCTTGACCCCGCCACATCGCACTGCAATACGCCGCTGTCCCGGATCCACCGGGCTGACTAGCCAGGCCGGGGCGAACCGGCCCTCCCGCGACAAGAGGCCGAATCACGCCATGCGCGATAAGGGCGAATACCTTTTCACGTCCGAGAGCGTTTCCGAAGGCCACCCGGACAAGGTGGCGGATCGCATCTCGGATACCGTGCTCGACGCCTACCTCTCGGCCGACCCCTATGCCCGCGTGGCTTGCGAGACTCTCGTGACCACCAACCGGGTGGTGCTGGCCGGCGAAACCCGTGGCCCCGGCTCCGTCACGCCTGAATTGCTGATGCACCTGACGCGCATGGCAATCCGGGACATCGGCTATGAGCAGGAAGGCTTCCACTGGCAGAACGCCAGCATTGAATGCCACCTGCACGCCCAGTCCGCGCATATCGCGCAGGGCGTGGACGCGGCCGGCAACAAGGATGAGGGCGCCGGCGACCAGGGCATCATGTTCGGGTATGCCTGCACCGAGACGCCGGAACTGATGCCGGCGCCGCTGTACTACGCCCACCTGATCCTGCGCCGCATCGCCGAGATGCGCCGCGCCGGCGACCTGGCCGTGGCCGGGCTGCTGCCGGATGCGAAGTCCCAGGTGACGCTGAAGTATATCGACGGCAAGCCGGTGGGCGCGACCAGCGTGGTGGTCTCGACCCAGCATGAGGAAGGCCTCGACCAGGCCGAGATCCTGCGGATGATCCGCCCGATCATCGAGAGCAGCCTGCCCAAGGGCTGGATGTGCCCGGACAACGAGCTGTATGTGAACCCGACCGGCACCTTCGTCATCGGCGGGCCCGACGGCGATTGCGGCCTGACCGGGCGCAAGATCATCGTCGATACCTATGGTGGTGCGGCCCCGCATGGCGGCGGCGCCTTCTCCGGCAAGGACCCGACCAAGGTCGACCGTTCCGCCGCCTATGCCGCGCGCTACGTGGCGAAGAACGTCGTGGCCTCCGGCCTCGCGGATAAGTGCACCATCCAGGTGAGCTACGCGATCGGTGTCTCCAAGCCGCTGTCGGTCTATTTCGACCTGCACGGCACGGGCAAGGACGTCGATGAGACGAAGCTGGCCAAGGTGATGGACGGGCTGATGAACCTGTCCCCGCGCGGGATCCGGGAGCATCTGCACCTGAACCGCCCGATCTATGCGGTGACCAGCGCCTACGGCCATTTCGGCCGCACGCCGGATGCCGAGAAGGGCACCTTCACCTGGGAAAAGACCGACCTGGCGGATGAGATCCGCCGCGCCTTCAACCGCTGAACCATACCCGGCCCGCGCTTCGGCGTGGGCCGGTCCTGCCTGATTGGGCGGCGGGCGCAGGCCCGTCGCCCCTTTTCGTTTGAGGCCCACATGACCGCAGACCGTCCGCCACTGGCCGAGGGCGTGCCGGACCGGCTCTATGGCCGCCAGCGTGGCCATAAGCTGCGGCCGCGCCAGCAATTGCTGCTGGATGCCACCTTGCCGCGCCTGCGGCTTTCGCCTGAGCAGGCCGCCGACCCGCTGGCCGCCTTCGGCATGCCGGGCGCGAAGCTGTGGCTGGAGGTGGGTTTTGGTGGCGGCGAGCACGCGCTGGAGCAGCACCGGGCGCATTCCGAGGTCGCCTATATCGCCTCCGAAGTGTTCGAGAACGGGCTGTGTTCCCTGCTGACCCGCCTGGTGCCGGATGGCGGGGAGGCGACGGCGCCCTTGCCGCCAGGCCTGAAGCTGTGGCCGCAGGATGCACGGCATCTGCTGGGCCTGCTGCCGGAGGGCGCGCTGGACCGGCTGATGCTGATGTTCCCCGACCCCTGGCCGAAATCCCGCCATTCCAAGCGCCGCTTCGTGCATCCCGAGATGCTGCCCCTGGTCGCCCGCGTGCTGCGCCCGGGCGGCGAATGGCGCATTGCCAGTGACGACCCGACCTACCAGGCCTGGGTGGCGGAGGTGTTTGCCGATACGCCCCTGTTCACCCTGGCCGAGCGCCACACCACCCGCCCCGAAGGCACGCCCGGCACGCGCTATGAGGCCAAGGCGGTGCGCGAAGGGCGACAGCCGGTCTGGTGGGTGTTTCATCGCACCTGACTCCGCTTGCGGCGAAACAGGCCGGCGGCTATAGGAGTACGACGAGATCGCTTTCCGACCTGTCCGGGAGGCGGCCCCTAACCGGGCCGCCTTTTTTGTTGGCCGCTACCCGGCCCCGGGCTCGTCGGCCTGGAAGGCATCAATGGACGACGACCAACCCCAACACGAGGGCCTCGAGGCCCGTATCGCCACGGCGATCCTGCCCACGCTGGGCCAGCTCGGCTATGAGCTGGTGCGCGTGCAGGTCAGCGGCAAGGAACGGCCGGTGGTGCAGATCATGGCCGACCGGGTCGATGAAGCGACCTTCCGCGTGGAGGATTGCGAGATCATCAGCCACGCCGTCGGCGCGGTGCTCGATGTGGAGGATCCGATCCGCAGCGAATGGTCGCTCGAGGTCTCCTCCGCCGGCATCGACCGGCCGCTGACCCGGGTGAAGGACTGGAACCGCTACGCAGGCCAGCTCGCCACCGTGGATCTCCAGGTGCCGCAGGATAACCGCCGGCGGCTGCGCGGCATCGCGCTCGGCGCCGATGCGCAGGAAATCCGCATCCGGCTCGAGGATGGCACGGAGCTGGTGGTGCCACGCGGCAACATCCGCCGCGCCAAGCTGGTGCTGACCGATGAATTGATCGAACACAGCGCGGCGCTGGCCGCCGTCGCCGATGCCCGCCGCGCGGCGCTCGAGCCGCCCGTTGAAGTCGATGAGTCCGCTGAAGCGCCGGAGGTGGAGGAGGAAGCGCCTCCCGCCCCCCGTCGCCGCTCAACCCCGAAGAGGAACTGACGCCATGGCGATGGATGTCGCGATTGCGCGCCCGGAACTGCTGCTGGTGGCGGATGCCGTCGCCCGCGAGAAGATGATCGAGCGCGACGAGGTGCTCGAGGCGATGGAGCAGGCCATCCAGAAGGCCGGCCGCGCCAAGTACGGGCATGAGAAGGACATCCGCGCGGTCATCGACCGGAAGTCGGGTGAGGTGAAGCTCTCCCGCTGGACCGAGGTTGTGGACGCGGAGCCGGTGGAGAATGAGGCGACGCAGCTCAGCCTGCGGATCGCCCAGAAGATCAAGCCGGGCATCACGACCGGCGAATTCATCATCGACCCGCTGCCGCCGATCGATTTCGGCCGCATCGCCGCGCAGACCGCCAAGCAGGTGATCGTGCAGCGCGTGCGCGAGGTCGAGCGCAACAAGCAGTACCTGGAATACAAGGACCGCGTCGGCGAGGTCATCAACGGCGTCGTCAAGCGCACCGAATACGGGAACCTGATGGTCGAGCTCGGCAAGGCGGAAGCCCTGCTGCGCCGTGACGAGACCATTCCGCGCGAGGCATTCCGCAACGGCGACCGGGTGCGCGCCTATATCTACGACGTGCGCGAGGAACCGCGCGGGCCGCAGATCTTCCTGTCCCGCACGCATCCCGGCTTCCTCGCCAAGTTGTTCGCGCAGGAAGTGCCGGAAATCTACGATGGCATCATCGAGATCAAGGCGGTGGCGCGCGACCCCGGCTCGCGCGCCAAGATGGCCGTGATCTCCCGCGACAGCAGCATCGATCCCGTGGGTGCCTGCGTCGGCATGCGCGGGTCGCGCGTGCAGGCGGTGGTGCAGGAGTTGCAGGGCGAGAAGATCGACATCATCCCCTGGTCGCCCGACCAGGCCACCTTCATCGTCAACGCGCTCGCCCCGGCCGAGGTGACCAAGGTGGTGCTGGATGATGATGCGCGGCGCGTCGAGGTGGTGGTGCCGGATGATCAGCTTTCGCTGGCCATCGGCCGCCGCGGCCAGAACGTACGCCTTGCATCGCAGCTCACGCGCTACGATGTGGATATCCTGACGGAGGCGGAGGAATCCGAACGCCGCCAGGAAGACTTCCGCAAGCGCAGCGGGCTGTTCGTCGAGGGCCTGGACGTCGATGACGTCATTGCCGGGCTGCTGGTGACCGAGGGCTTCGGCTCGATCGAGGACATCATCAACGTCGATGACGAGGAACTCGCCGAGATCGAGGGCTTCGACGAAAATGTGGCCGCGGAGCTGAAGCGCCGCGCCCAGGCCTTCCTCGACAAGATCGAAGGCGAGATGGACGACAAGCGCCGCGAGATGGGCGTGGAGGATGCGGTGGCCGAGGTTGGCGGCTTCTCCCCCGCCATGCTGGTGGCGCTCGGCGAGAAGGGCGTGAAGTCGCTGGAAGATTTGGCGGATTTGGCCGGCGATGAGCTGGTCGAGATCCTCGGCACGGATGCGGTGGATGAGGAGACGGCGAATGCCGTGATCCTCGCCGCCCGGCAATCCGCGGGCTGGTTCGGCGACGAGGATGTGGTGGGCGCGCTGGCCGCGCAGAATGGCGAATACGATGACGCCGAGGGTGAGGAAGCAGGGGCTGAGGATTCTGAAGGCACGGAAGGCGACGCCCCAATCGAAGAAGCCGAAGACACCGGCGAAGCGGCACCGGAGGGGGAACCCGATGGGGAACGAGACGCAGCCAGGACCTGACGCGGCGCCGGCCCCCGCGCCGGAGCTTCTGCCGCAGGTCGAGGCGATCGAGCCGGACGATGCGGAGGAACTGGAAACGGGCCCTCTGCGCCGTTGCCTGGTGACGCGTGAGCGGTTGCCGAAGGAAGCGATGCTGCGTTTCGTTCTGTCGCCGGACCGGGAAGTGGTCCCCGACCTGAACGCAAGGCTGCCCGGCCGGGGAATGTGGTTGAGCGCCCGGGCCGATGTGTTAGAACGTGCCGCAACCCGCGGGGCCTTTGCGAAGGCGGCGCGCGGTCCGGTGCATGTCCTCCCCGACCTTCGCGCGCGGATCGAGACCGGCCTGCATGGGCGGGTCCGCGATCTTGTCGGCTTGGCACGGCGGGCCGGGCAGGCGGTGAGTGGGTGGCAGGCAGCCCTTGAGTGGCTGCAGGCGGGACGTGTGGCGTTGCTGGTCCAGGCTTCGGATGGCAGCGCGGCGGAACGGGCCCGATTGGTTGGGCTCCGGCAGGTGCCAGCGGTAACTCCGCTGACCGGTGAGGAGCTTGGGGCGCTGTTCGGTCGTGACCGGGCGGTGCATGTTGCGGTGGCGCCGGGAAAACTGGCGCTGGCGATCGCGGCGGAAGCCGCACGGCTCGCGGGCGTCGCCGCCGCAGCCGAAAACAGGGGCAGCGCGCCATCTGGGGGAGTTCCTCCGGCGCCGCCCTAGGCGGACCGCCCCCCGGCGGCGACCGGGGACCATCCGGCGGTGGCTGGTTGGGGTATGATCGCTGTGCTCCGCGGTTCTGGGGTGCGGTACCGACTTCACCCGCGCATGCGCGGAAGCACAGGGTGCCGCGTTCAACGCGCGGCTGGACATGACGGACGAAAGATCAGGTTCGGATCGGCGGATGAGCGACCAGAACGACCAGGATGCGGCCAAGGGCCGGCTCTCCTTGCGGCCGGGTGGGCGCTTGGAATTGGGCAAGACGGTGGATGCTGGCAGCGTGCGCCAGTCCTTCAGCCATGGGCGCAGCAAGGTGGTGCAGGTCGAGGTGCTGAAGAAGCGCGCCGCGGCCCCCGGCACACCCGCGGCGCAGCCCAAGCCCGGCGTTGCCGGGCCGGCCGCCGCTGGGCCACGCCCGGCCGGTGGGCCGCCGCGCGCGGCAGGCCCCGCCGGCAAGCCGCCCGCCGCGGCGGGTCGCCCGCTGACACAATCGGAACTCGCCACGCGCCAGCGCGTGCTCGAGGAACAGCGCCGCGCCGAAGCGCAGCGGCAGCGGGAGGAGCGTGAGCGCCAGGCGCTCCAGGTCCGCTCCGCCGCCGAGGAAGCCGCGCGCCGCGCCGAGGAAGACCGGCGCCGCGCCGAGGATGAGGAGCGCCTGGCCGCCGAGGAGGCGCGTCGCGCCGCCGAGGAAGCCCGACGCGCCCCGCCGCCGGTCGAGGAATCCGATGCGGAGCCGCAGGTCGAGGCCGACTCCGTGCCGCCGCCCGCCGTGGCGGAGACGCCGGCATCGGCCCCGGTGCGTGCCGAGGCCCCGGCTCGCGCCGAGGCCCAGACGCCCCAGCGCCGCGATGCGCCACCGGCGCGGACCGCGGAGCCGGCCCGCCAGGCTGGTCGCCCCGCCATGCCGGCACCGCCGCGCCCTGTCGCCCCGCCGCTGCGGACGGGACGCCCCGGCCCTGTGCCGTCGGCGCTCAGTGCGCGTCGCCCGGCGCCCGTTCCGGTCGCGCCGCAGGGTGCGCCTGGTGCCGTGGCGCCTGGTGCCAAGCCGGCTGCTGCCGCAACCGCCGAGACGCCCGCCGCCAAGCTGACGCTGAAGGCGCGCGCGCCGATGGCGGAGGATGAGGAGGCACCGCGCGGTGTCGTCCGTCGTCCGGGCATGCCTGGGCCGGCCGGTGCCGTGAAGAAGGCGGTCATGCCGCCGGCGAAGAAGTCGCTGGTGCCGGGTGGCGATCGTCGCCGCGACGGCCGCATCGACGTCTCGGCCGCGATCGAGGGCGAGGATGAGCGCACGCGCTCCATCGCCTCCGTCCGCCGTGCGCGTGAGCGTGAACGCCGGCAGCAGGAGCTGCAGCGTCTGCGCTCGGGCGCCGAGAAGGTGGTGCGCGACGTGGTGGTGCCGGAAGCCATCACCGTGCAGGAACTGGCGAACCGCATGGCCGCGCGTGGCGGCGAAGTGGTGAAGGCGCTGTTCCGCATGGGCGTGATGGCCACCCTGACCCAGTCGATCGATGCCGATACGGCGGAGCTCGTGGTGCAGGAATTCGGCCACCGCATCCGCCGCGTGGCGGAAGGCGACGTGGAAATCGGCCTGGAGGGCGAGGTGGATGTCGATACCGACATGCTGCCGCGGCCGCCGGTCGTCACCATCATGGGCCATGTCGACCACGGTAAGACCAGCCTGCTGGACGCCCTGCGCAAGGCCGATGTGGCGGCGCGGGAAGCCGGTGGCATCACCCAGCATATCGGCGCCTACCAGGTGACGCTGCCCGATGGGCAGAAGGTGACCTTCATCGATACGCCAGGCCACTCCGCCTTCACCGCCATGCGCGCCCGTGGCGCCAGCGTGACGGATATGGTGGTGCTGGTGGTGGCGGCCGATGACGGTGTCATGCCGCAGACGATCGAGGCGATCAGCCATGCGAAGGCGGCAAACGTGCCGATCATCGTGGCGATCAACAAGATCGACAAGGAAGGCGTGCGGCCGGAGCGCGTGAAGCAGGAACTGCTGCAGCACGAGATCGTGGTCGAAAGCCTGGGCGGCGAGACGCAGGAGATCGAGGTCTCCGCCACCAAGAAGCTCAACCTCGACAAGCTGCTGGAAGGCATCGGCCTGCAGGCTGAAATCCTCGACCTGCGCGCCAATCCGAACCGGGCCGCCGAGGGCACCGTGATCGAAAGCCGGCTGGACCGCGGGCGTGGCCCGGTGGCCACCGTGCTGGTGCAGAAGGGCACGCTGAAGACCGGCGACATCGTCGTGGCCGGCGCCGAGTGGGGCAAGGTTCGCGCCATGCTCGACGACAAGGGCCGCCAGGTGAAGGAAGCCGGGCCGTCTCTGCCGGTGGAGCTGCTCGGCCTGTCCGGTGTTCCCACCGCGGGCGAGAACTTCATCGCGGTGAAGGACGAGACGCAGGCCCGCGAGATCAGCGAATTCCGCCAGCGCAAGCTGCGGGAGAAGCAGGTGGCGGCGGTCTCCGCCGGCCGCGGCAGCCTGGTCGACATGCTGGCCCGCATCCAGGCGGGCGCGCAGAAGGAAGTGGCCGTCGTCGTCAAGGCCGATGTGCAGGGCTCGGCGGAAGCGATTTCCGTCACGCTCGGCAAGCTCGGCAATGACGAGGTGCGGGTGCGCATGCTGCATTCGGCGGTCGGCCAGATCACCGAAAGCGACATCCAGCTCGCCAAGGCGTCCAACGCCGTCATCGTCGCCTTCAACGTCCGGGCAACCACCCAGGCGCGGGATTTGGCGACGCGGGACGGCGTGGAGATCCGCTACTACTCCATCATCTATGAGGTGGCGGACGACATCGAGGACCTGGTGCGCGGCAAGCTGGCGCCGGTTCAGCGGGAGAAGTTCCTGGGCTATGCCCAGATCCTGCAGACCTTCGAGGTCAAGCGCATCGGCAATGTGGCCGGCTGCCGCGTGACCGAAGGCGTGGTGAAGCGTGGCTGTGGCGTGCGCCTGCTGCGCGACGGCACCGTCATCCACCAGGGCGAGCTTTCCACGCTTCGTCGCTTCAAGGACGATGTGAAGGAAGTGACCAACGGCTACGAATGCGGCATGTCCTTCGTGAACTACAACGACATCCGCGTTGGCGACCAGATCGAGTGCTACGAGACCGAGACGGTCGCCGGCACGCTCTGACGCTTCAACAGCCGCAAGATGGGGGGCGCGGCAGCGATGCCGCGCCCCTTCTCTTTCAGGAAAAGACCCAGATGGCCCGCAAATCCCGCGACGCCGCGGATGCCCCGCGGCGCGACCCCAAATCCGCCTTGGCCCATATCGCCCGATCGGCCCCCCGCAAGGGTGGCGCCGAGGGGCCGAGCCAGCGTCAGTTGCGCGTGGCGGAGGAAATCCGCCATGCCCTGTCCAACATCTTCGCGCGGGAGGAATTCCGCGACCCGGACCTGTTCGAGCTGAAGGTGACGGTGACGGAGGTGCGCGCCTCCCCGGACCTGCAGCACATGACCGCCTTCGTCAGCGGGCTGGGCCGCGATTTATCGCCGGCGCAGCTTGCCGGCCTCAAGCGCATCCAGCCCTTCCTGCGCAGCCAGGTGGCCAAGGCGGTGCGGCTGCGCACGGCGCCGGAGCTACACTTCCAGGCGGACACCGCCCTCGATTACGCCATGCATATCAGCAAGGTGATGCAGCAGCCGGCGGTCCAGCAGGACCTGATCCCACAAGACCCGGCCAAGCCCGCAGAACCGTCCCCCGCGGGGACCGCGAAATCCACCCCCGCGGGGACCGCGAAATCCACCGAGGACTCCGAAGAACCGTGAACCAGCCCAACCGCCACCGTCACCGCAGCAAGAAGCCCAAGGGGCGCGAGCTGGATGGCTGGCTGATCGTCGACAAGCCCTCCGGCATCGGCTCCACCGATGTGGTGAACAAGGTAAAGCGCGCCTTCGACGCGCAGAAGGCGGGCCATGGCGGCACGCTGGACCCGCTGGCGACCGGCCTGCTGCCGGTGGCCTTCGGCGCCGCGACCAAGACTGTTCCCTATGTGATGGACGGGACCAAGACCTATCATTTCACGCTGAAATTCGGCGAGGCGCGGGACACCGACGATGCCGATGGCGCCGTCATCGCCACCAGCGACGTGCGGCCGACGGATGCCGAGATCGAGGCGGTGCTGCCCGGCTTCCGTGGCGACATCATGCAGGTGCCGCCGATCTATTCCGCCATCAAGATCGGCGGGGAGCGCGCCTATGACCTCGCGCGCGACGGCCAGGTGGTGGAGATCGCGGCCCGCCCGGCGCGGGTCGATCGCTTCGACCTGATCAGCCGGCCGGACGGCGATACCGCCATCTTTCACGTGGAATCCGGCAAGGGCGTGTACATGCGGTCCCTGGCGCGGGATGTAGCGAAGGCGGTGGGGTCCGTGGGCCACATCACGGCGCTGCGGCGGCTGCGCGTGGGCCCGTTCCGCATGGAACATGCGATTCCGCTGGACTCTCTGCTCGTAACCGGCGATACGCCTCCCCCTTCCCCGGACCTCCTGCTTCCGGTGACGACCGCGCTGGCCGACATCCCGGCACTGGCCGTCACCGCAGAGGAGGCCGCACGCCTCTACCAGGGCCAGGCGATCAGCCTGGTGGACCTGATGGGGCGCGTTCCCCGTGAAGCCGATCCCGAAGGGGGCCTGCTGCGCGCGATGGCGGGGGAGCGTCTGCTCGGCCTGTGCCGGCTGGAGGCAGGTTGGATGCAGCCCGAAAGGCTGATCCAGCTTGAACCCGGGCAACAGCCAGGCGGCGAGGCTTAACCCCGACCTGGAGGATATGCGATGTCGACGACCACCGAGCAGCCGGCTGCGGCCGCTGCAACCCCCGCTGCGAAGCCTGCCGTGAAGATCATCGCGGCGACGGATAACGCGGCCCGCGCCGCGCTCATCAAGGAATACGCCACGAAGCCGGGCGACACGGGCAGCCCGGAGGTTCAGGTCGCCCTGATCTCCGCCCGCGTCACCATGCTGACGGAACACCTGAAGGCCCACCCGAAGGATTTCCACAGCCGGCGCGGCCTGCTGGTGCTGGTTGGCCAGCGCCGTGGCCTGCTGGACTATGTGAAGCGCAAGGACCAGAAGCGCTACGAGACGCTGATCGGCCGGCTGGGCCTGCGTCGCTGATCGCAACGCGACTGGCGTGCTGAAATGGGGCGGACCTTCCAGGGTCCGCCCCTTTTTTTTCCCTCAAGTGCCGGGCGGCCGCTCTGCGGTCTTGGCTCGCCGGACCGCCGGCGGGCCGCATTCGCGGCCTCGGCGGGCTTGGCCCGCCGCAGGTCGTCGTGGACGGGGCGCGCTCAGGCGCGCACCCAGGTCTCCGAAAAGGCCAGCATCGCCGTGTGGATCGACTGCCCCGCAACCTCACGCGGGATCGGCGCGCCGGGGCGCTTCTGGCCGTTGACCGTGATGGTCGCCTGCTGGCAACCGACAAAGACGGTGGGCATGTGATGACGACCCGTGGCGGATTGCGCCGGCGACAAGGCGAAGCAGAAAGGTGCGCCGAGGCCCTTCCATTCCAGCGCCACCGTCAGATCCCCGGCGCGCAGCGTTTCGCTGTAATGGGTGCGGACATCGCCGCCGACAGCCACGCTGTCCAGCTTGCGGAACTGGATGCCGCGCAGTGCCGGCAGGCCGCGCCAGGCGCCGAAATGGGTGACGTAGTTCTCGAGCAGCCAGCGGGCGAGCGGCTCATTATCGGTCAGGCATAGATTGGCGCGCTCGGCGGGCGGCGCTTCCTCCTGCGGCGATTGCGCCAGCATCAGCGCATGGCCTCGCCCGTGCGGGGACAGCATGACGCGGAAGAATGAGGCGAGGGTGGTGAAGGGGCCGGCGGGGTCCTCCTTCAGCGAAATCCCGGGATTTTCGCCGGTCCATTCGACCTCGCCCGGAAACAACACTGTCTGGCTCATCTGGCTTCTCCCTTGGTCAGGGGCGCAGCTTGCGGGCAGAGGCCGGAAACGGCAACGCCGCGCGCAGGGTTTCCCCGACGCGCGGCGCTGTTCTCAAGCCTGACCGGATAGGGTCAGACGCGGTCCTTGCCGTCCACGGCGTCACGCGCCGCGTCCTTGGTGCGGCCCAGAGCGCCCTGCGCCTTGCCCTTCACCGTGTCCAGATGGCCCTCGGCCTCCAGACGCTCATTGCCCGTGGCCTCGCCGACGGTCTTCTTCACGGAGCCCTTGGCCTCGTTGAGGGCGCCCTTGATGCGATCCTTGTCCATAACCGCTTTCTCCTGTGTGGCCCGGCCTGGTGGCTGGGCTTCGCGGATAGAACGCGTTTCGGAAGGACCGGTTCATTGCGTAACCGTCGCACCCTTCGGCAGGCTGGCAAGCGCGGCATCCACCGCGTCTCCGAAGCGCGCGACGATGGTTTCGATATCCGTGGCCGTGGCGATGTAGGGGGGTGCCAGCAGCACATGGTCGCCGTGCCGGCCGTCGATGGTGCCGCCCATCGGGTAGCACGCCAGGCCGCGGGCATAGGCTTCCTGCTTGATGCGGTCGTGCAGCTTGAGCGCCGGGTCGAAGGGCGTCTTGGTGCTGCGGTCGGTGACGAATTCGGCGGCCCAGAACAGGCCACGGCCGCGGATATCGCCGACATGGCGATGGTTGCCCAGGCGGTCCACCAGCCGCGTCTCCAGCAGCGCGCCCATCGCCTGGACATTCTCCAGCAGCTTCTCCTCCCGGATCACCTGCTGCACGGCGAGTGCGGCGGCGGAGGCCATGGGATGGGCCTGGTAGGTGTGGCCATGCATCAGCGTGCCGGAGCCGTCGCGCAGCGCGTCCATCACGCGGCGATTGGCCAGGATGCCGCCGATCGGCTGGTAGCCGCCACCGAGACCCTTGGCGATCACCTGGATGTCGGGCGTGACGCCTTCCTGTTCCCAGGCATGCATGGTGCCGGTGCGGCCCATGCCGCACATCACCTCATCCAGGATCAGCAGCGCGCCATGCAGGTCGCAGACCGCGCGCATGGCGGGGAAGTAGCCGGGCAGGGCGGTGACGCAGCCGAGCGTGGCCCCCACCACCGGCTCCGCGATGAAGGCGATGACGGTATCCGGGCCGAGGCGCTGGAATTCCGCCTCCAACTCCGCCGCCAGGCGGGCCACATAGTCGGCATCGGTTTCGGCGGGGCCGCGGTCGCGATAGGCGTAGCAGGGCGCGACATGGCTGAAGGCGTCGGACAGGATCGGCTGGTAGATCGCCTTCCGCATGGCATTCCCGCCGGCCGCCAGCGCGCCGAGCGTGTTGCCGTGATAGCTCTGCCGCCGCGCGATGAATTTTGTGCGGCCCGGCTGGCCGGCCTCGAAAAAATGCTGGCGGGAGAGTTTGAGGGCCGCCTCCATCGCCTCGGAGCCGGAGGAGCACAGGTAAAGCTGGCTCAGCCCGCCCGGCTCGCCCTCCAGCACCATATCCGCCAGCGCCTCCGCGCTTTCGCAGGAATACAGCGCGGTGTGGGCGTAGGTCAGCTTGTCCATCTGCGCCCGCATCGCCTCCAGCACGCGCGGATGGCCGTGGCCGAGGCAGGCCACCGCCGCGCCGCCGGAGCCATCGATGATGCTGCGGCCATTGCTGTCATGCAGCAGCATGCCCTCGCCCCGCAAAGCGAGCGGCGGGTCCTGCCGCAGATTGCGCTGGATCAGGTGGCTACGCATGGGCGGGCTCTCCGGCGAGGGCGATGCAGGCGAAGGCGACGCGGGCTTCGGTCGGTACGCCGAAGCGTGCCGTGTGGCGGGCCGGCAGGCCATCTGGAAAATGCTTCACATATTCGGCGTTGAGCGCGGCGTAATCGGCCGGATCGGTGATCAGCATGGTCATCTGCACCACCCGGTCCAGCCCGCTGCCGGCGCCCGCCAGGATGGCGGCGACCTTCGCCAGCGCATTGCGCACCTCCTCGGCCGGCGTCGCGCCGCGATGCACGCCGTTCGCCGGATCATGCGGCGCGGAATGGCCGGAGACGAAGACCAGCCCGCCGGCGCGCGTCGCCTCGCTGAAGGGGCGGGGGGAGCCGGGTGGTGGCGGGCCGAAGATGTCGAACATGGGCAACCCCCTCACGGTGCGGTCAGCAGGCCGACCACGGCGCCTGTCATGCAGCAGGCGATGGTCGCGGCCAGCAGTGCCGGCAGGCCGAGTTTCACGATATCCGGCCGGCGTTCCGGGCACATCGCCACCATGCCGCCCAGCATGATGCCGAGGGAGGCGAAGTTGGTGAAGCCACACAGCGCATAGGTCAGGATCAGCCTCGACCTTTCGCTCAGCCCCAGCCCGCCGGACTGCGCGAGTTCCAGAAAGGCCACGAACTCATTCACCACGAGCTTGGTGCCGAGCGAGGCGGCGACCACCCCGGCGGACTCCGCCGGGATGCCCATGGCGAAGGCCAGCGGCCAGAACAATGTCGCAAAAATGCGTTGCAGCGTCAGCCCGGTCAGCGGCTCCAGCGCCATATCGGCCAATGCCACCAGTGCCACGAAGACGATCAGCGTCGCCATGATGCCGAGCAGCAGGGTCAGGCCATCCTGCGTGCCACGCACCAGTGCCTCCATGGTGCTGTCGTACAGGCGTGGTGCGGCGGTGTCCTGTTCGGCCACCGGCGCCGCCTCGCCCGGCCGCATCAGCAGCGCCACCAGCACGGCGGCCGGCGCCGAGATCAGGCTGGCGGTCAGCAGCTGGCCCGCCGCATCCGGCACCACGGGCGCGATGATCACGGCGTAGACCACCAGCATATTGCCGGCGATGGTCGCCAGCCCCGCCGTCATCACCACGAACATCTCGCTGGCCGAAAGCCGTGCCAGCCAGGGCCGCACCAGCAGCGGCGCCTCCACCATGCCGACGAAGACATTGGCCGCGGTGGCGAAGCCGGCGGCGCCGCCGAGGCCGAAGGCGCGCGTCAGCAGGCGGGCCAGCGCCTCCACGATCACCGGGATGACGCGCCAATGGTACAGCACGGCGGCCAGCGCGCCGACCACCAGCACCAGCGGCAGGCCCTGGAAGAACAGGATGAGGGCGGCGCCGGGGAAGGGTTCGGTGAAGGGCAGCGGCCCGCCGCCGAGATAGCCGAAGACCAGGCTGGTGCCGGCCCGCGTGGCAGCGGCCAGCGCCTCCACCGCGCGGCCCATCAGGGCGAACCCGGCGCGCAGCGGCGGGATGTGCAGCAGCAGCGCGGCGAACAGGATCGGCAGCCCCAGCCCGGCCGCGACGACGCGCCAGGAAACGGGCCGCCGGAAGCCGCCGAGCGCCCAGGCGAGCGCGGTGAGCGCCAGCAGGCCAAGGCCGGACTGGATCTGCAGCGCGCTCAAGGCCCTTTCCGCCCAAAGGGGGGGTTGGACGCATGCGTCCAACGATTGGGTGAGGGGGGCTCACCAAGATGGAGCGGTAGCGTGTCTGGCTGGTGCCTGCCGCTTACCTCCGGAAATCGGAGGATTTGTTGCAAAGCCCCCCTCACCCAACCCTCTCCCCCTGTCAGGGGGAAAGGGCCTTTTCTTGTTCGCCCCCTCATTCAGCAGCCCTCGCCGTGGCGTCTTCCGGGATATCCAGCGCGCGGATCGTCTCGCTGCGGCGGATGATCTTCTCCGCCGTGATTTCGATGTCCCGCACATCCTGCTGCATATTCGCAAAGTGTCCACGCAGCGCGCCGATGCGGCGTTCGAGGCGCGCGGTGTCCTCGGCCAGCGCCTCCACCTCATGCCGGATGCGCCGCGCCTCATCCTGCAGCCGCGCATCGCGCAGCAACCCGCGCATGGTGTTCAGCACCGCCCACAGGCTGGAGGGGCCGACGATATGCACGCCGCGCCGCGCAGCCTCCGCCACCAGGTCTCCGTGCGCCGCATGCAGCGTGGCGTGCACGGCCTCGGACGGCAGGAACATCAGCGCGCCCTCCGCCGTCTCCCCGGGGATCAGGTATTTTTGCGAGATGTCTGCGACATGCTTGCGGATATCCTGCGTGAAGCGCCGGGTGGCGAGGGTGCGGGCGCCGGCATCCGTGGCGTCCTGCATCGCGGCCCAGGCCTCCAGCGGGAATTTGCTGTCCACCGCGATCGGGCCGGGCGGGAAGGGCAGGCGGATCAGGCAGTCGCAGCGCGTGCCGTTGGAGAGCGTGTGCTGCCAGGCGAAGCCCGAGGCTGGCAACCGGTCCGCCACCAGATCCCGCAACTGCACCTCCCCCAGCGCGCCGCGGGCCTGCTTGTTGCCGAGCACGGCGGCGAGCGAGCCCACCTGGCTGCCCAGCGCCTCGATATTCTGCCGCGCCGCGTCGATGACCGACAGGCGCTGCTGGATGGCGCTGGCGCTTATCTGGCTGCGCTCGGCGGCGGCATCCAGCCGCGCGGCCAGGCTGCGTTCCTGGTCCCGCGCGCGGTCTTCCGACAGGCGCGCCAACCGGTCCTGCGCCGCGGCCAGCGCCTCCATCATCGCGCCGAGCCGCGCCAGATCCTCCCCACGCCGTCCGCGCAGCGCGAGAAGCATCAGTAGCAGCGCAAGGCCCAGCGCGCCGCCGATCAGCGCAAGCGGCAGCCAGTCGGGCAGGGAAGGTCCTTTCGCGAATCGGGATGTGGCGCCTTCAGCTTCGCACCCCGCCGCGGCCGGTGGCTATGCCGCGGCGAATTCCCCATCCGCGCTCAGCAGCATCAGCCGCCCGGTCGCCACGCCGAAATGCGCGCCCTGCAAGGTCAGTCGGCCCTCGGCCACCGCATCGGCCACCCAGGGAAAAGTCATCAGGTTGGCGAGCGACAGGCGCACTGCCTCCAGCTCGCAGGCCTCCTGCGCCTGTTCCACCGGCATGCAGGACAGGACGCGGCTGCGGGCCTCGCTGGCGATCCCCATCCAGGCCTGCACGAAGTCCCGCGCCTCCGGCGGGGCGCCGCGCAGCAGGGCGGTGACGCCGCCGCACATGGCATGGCCCATCACCAGAAGCTGGGAGACGCCAAGCACCCGCACGCCGAATTCCAGCGCCGCGCTGGTGCCATGATAGGTGCCGTCGGGCGAATAGGGCGGCACCAGATTGGCCACGTTGCGCACCACGAACAGCTCCCCCGGCGCAGCACCGAAGATCACGGCCGGGTCCACCCGGCTGTCCGAACACGCGATGACCATGGTGTGCGGGCGCTGGCCGCGGGAGGCGAGTTCCTCGAATCTTGCGCGTTCCTGGGGCCAGGTGTCGGCGCGGAAGCGGCGATAGCCGTCGATCAGCCTTTGCATTCGGTATTCAGGTCCTGGTCAAAAATGATCGGCACGCAGCACGGTGCAGTCGGTGATGCTGACGATGGCGGGGCGGGCGCCGAGCAGGTCCTCGCGCGCCTCCATGACGCGTGCGGTCACCGCATCGCTGGCGATACAGAGGATGACGACGTTGTCGAGCACGCCCGAAAGATCCCCGCCCCGTCGCACGCCCTGGTGGCCGCGCCCCGACAGCACCGGCAGGATGGTCCAGCCCGTGGCGCCCAGGCGGTCGAGCAGGGTGGTCACCTCCTCCGCCCGGACGCGTTCGACCACGATCTCAATCCGCTTGCGGTTGTGCATGCTCAGGCCCCAGCCAGTTTCACCCAGAGCGGAATGCCCACCAGGATGTTGAAGGGAAAGGACACGGCGACCGAGAGCGTGACATACACCCCCGCATCGGCGCGCGGCAGGGCCAGGCGCATGGCGGCCGGCACCGCGATATAGCTGGCCGAGCCGGACAGCACCGCCATCAGCGCCACGCCCCCGGGCGAAAGGCCGATGGCCTGCGCGCCCAGCAGCCCGGCCGCGCCGCCGATCAGCGGCATGACGATGCCGAAGGCCACCAGCCCCCAGGACAGGCCGCGCCCGCCGGCCCGCAACTGGCGCACCGCCATCAGCCCCATCTCCAGCAGGAACAGGCAGAGCGCGCCGGGGAACAGCGCCTCGGTGAAGGGCGCAAGCTGCTGGCGGCCGGGGTCGCCGGCCAGGAAGCCGATCAGGAAGCTGCCCAACAGCAGCACCACCGGCCCGTTCAGCAGCACCTCATGCGCCAGTTTTCCCGCGTTCAGCCGGGGTTGGCCGGAGGCGGCACCGGCGCCGATCCGGGCCAGCAGCAGTGCGGTCAGGATCGCCGGCGTTTCCATGGCGGCCAGGACGGCCGGCATGAAGCCTTCCTGCGCTACGCCCAGCGTCGTCAGCGTGCCGGCGGCCGCCGCATAGGTGACGACGGAGACGGAGCCGTAATGCCCCGAAATGGCGGCGGCGGTGTCACGGTCGATCCGCAGCGCGCCGCGCAGGAACAGGAAGGCCGGCAGCGGCAGCAGGAAGGACAGGCCGATGCCGAGCGCCAGCGCCGGCCAAAGCCCCTCCGCCGCGCCAGGGCTGGCCAGCGCCGCCCCGCCCTTCAGGCCGATCGCGACCATCAGGTAGATGGACAGGGCGCGGGCCAGCGCCTCCGGCACCGACAGATCGGCGCGTAGAAGCCCTGCGGCAAAGCCGAGGGCGAAGAACATGACGGGCGGGGGGAGGAGGGCGAGGAGGTCGGGCACGGCGGCCATCTGGCCCACCTGCCCGCCGGATTAAAGCGAACGACCAGGCAACCTGGCCGTTATTCGCTGTCCTAGTGGCGAAAATGCCGCATGCCGGTGAAGACCATGGCGAGGCCGGCCTTGTCCGCCGCCGCGATCACCTCCGCATCCCGCATCGACCCGCCCGGCTGGATCACCGCGCTGGCGCCGGCGGCAGCCGCCGTCTCCAGCCCATCGGCAAAGGGGAAGAAGGCGTCGGAGGCGACGACGGAACCCTCCGCCAGCGGCCGGTCCAGCCCCGCCGCCTTGGCCGCCGCTTCCGACTTCCAGGCGGCGATACGGGAGGATTCGACACGGTTCATCTGCCCGGCGCCGATACCGACCGTGGCGAGGTGCTTCGCATAGACGATGGCGTTGGATTTTACGTGTTTGCAGACGCGGAAGGCGAAGATCAGGTCCTGCAATTCCTGATGCGTTGGCTGGCGGCGGGTGACGACCTTCAACTGCTCCAGGCTCACCCGCCCGGCATCGCGCGACTGTGCCAGGAAGCCGCCGGCGACCGACTTGAAGGTGGTGCCCGGCGCCGCCGGGTCGGGCAGGGAACCCGTCAGCAACAAACGCAAATTCTTCTTGCGCGCGAAGATGGCGCGGGCGGCGGCGTCCGCATCGGGGGCCACCACCACCTCGGTGAAGATGGCGGTGATGCGCTCGGCGGCTTCGGCATCCAGTACCCGGTTGGCGGCGACGATGCCGCCAAAGGCGGAAACCGGGTCGCAGCGCAGCGCCGCATCCCAGGCGGCGGCCAGGCTCTCGGCCTCCGCCACGCCGCAGGGGTTGGCGTGCTTGACGATGACGATGGCGGGTTGCTCGAACTCCGCGACGCATTCGAAGGCGGCGTCGGTGTCGTTCAGGTTGTTGTAGGACAGCTCCTTGCCCTGGATCTGGGCGGCGGTGGCCAGGCCCGGGCGCTGGCTGCCATCGGTGTAGAAGCCGGCGCGCTGGTGCGGGTTCTCGCCGTAGCGCAGGGTCTGGCGCAGCAGCCCGGCGGTGGACAGGCGCTGGGGGAATTCATCGCCGTTCTGCCCCGCGAACCAGCTGCTGATGGCGCTGTCATAGGCCGCGGTGCGGGCGAAGGCGGCTTGCGCGAAGCGGCGGCGCAGGGCCAGGGTGGTGCCGCCCTGGGCGAGCTCCGCCTGCACTTCCGCCAGCTGCTCCGGCTCCGTGACAACCACGACCGACGCAAAATTCTTCGCCGCCGAGCGGATCATCGCCGGGCCGCCGATATCGATGTTCTCGATGCAATCCTCGAAATCGGCGCCCTTCGCGACGGTCGCCTCGAAGGGGTAGAGGTTCACCGCCACCAGGTCGATCGGCGCGATGCCGTGTTGCTCCATCTGCGCCAGGTGCTCCGCCAGGTCGCGCCGGCCGAGCAGGCCGCCATGCACCTGCGGCACCAGCGTCTTCACGCGGCCGTCCAGGATCTCGGGGAAGCCGGAATGCTCCGCCACATCCTTCACCGGGATGCCGGCGATGCGGAGCGCCTGGGCGGTGCCGCCGGTGGACAGGATCTCGGCGCCGTGGGCGACAAGCTGGCGGGCGAATTCGACGATGCCCGTCTTGTCGGAGACGGACAGAAGGGCGCGGCGGATGCGGGTGGTGTCGGACATGATGCGGGGGGACCTGGCAGCTTTTCGCGCCGGGGTATGGACCCGGCGCGGGGCCGCTTCAACCGATGTGTCGGGAAGGCTGCCCTGCGTGTGCCCCTGGACCTCGCCCCCGCATTCACGTTACGCGGCGTCCAGATGCTGAGGAGTTGCCGCATGGACCAGTCCCCGATCGAGACCGTTCGCGCCCGCTACGGCGCCGGCGCCGGCCCGGATACCGCGCTGGAAGCGACCAACCCTGTGCTGGAGACGATGCTGAACCATCGCTCCATCCGCAGCTTCACAGAGGAGAAGCTGGCGCCGGGCACGCTGGAGACGCTGGTGGCCGCGGCGCAATCCGCCCCCACCTCCTCGAATTTGCAGGCCTGGAGCGTGGTGGCGGTGGAAGACCCGGCGCGGCGCGACCGTCTGGCCGATCTGTGCGGCAGGCAGGGCTTCATCCGCCAGGCGCCGCTGTTCCTGTGCTGGATCGCCGACAATTCGCGCCTGACCCGGCTGGGCGAGGCGCATCAGAAGAAGATGGAGGGTCTGGACTACCTGGAATCCTTCATGGTGGCGCTGGTCGATGCCGCACTCGCCGCGCAGAACGCGCTGGTGGCGGCGGAATCGCTCGGTCTCGGCACCGTCTATATCGGCCAGTTGCGGCAAAGCCCGGAGAAGGTCTCGGCCGAGCTGAACCTGCCGCCCGGCGCCTTCGCCTGCTTCGGCATGGCGGTGGGCCACCCGGCCGTGCAGGGCGCGGTGAAGCCCCGCCTGCCGCAATCCCTGGTGCTGCACCGGGAACAGTATGGCGTCGCCAGCGAGGATGCGGCGATCACCGGCTATGACCAGGCGCTGGGCGATTTCTCGGTGGCGCAGGGCATGGGGGCGCAGGATTGGACGCAGCGCATGATGTCCCGTGTCGGCACCGCCGCCGGGCTTTCGGGGCGCCACCGGATGCGGGATGCGCTGACGGCGCTGGGCTTTCCGCTGAAGTAGCGATCGCGAAGCCTCGCCCCCGATGGGGGCGAGGCGCGCGGCTCAGTTCGCCGCGGCTCGGCGGGTGCCGTAATAGTCCTGCACCGTGGCCCAGGCTGTGCGTTGCAGGAAGGCCACCGTATCCTCATCCAGCCCCGCGGTGTGACGGTTGCCCTCGGGTGAACGGCCGAACAGCGCGGCATAGGTGGTGGCGGCCGCCAGATAGGTGCCAGCCAGGCTTGGGTGGCGCTTGTCCGCCACATACAGGTCGAGCCCCGGTCGCTCCGCGATGGCGCGGGCGAAGGCGAGGCCAGCGGGGATAACCAGGGCGTTGTTGGCGTTGCCGGCGACCGTGTAGGCCTCGGCCAGTTGCTGCGTCATCTCCGGCTGGTCGGCATAGGCCCAGGACATGAAGAACACCGGTTGCGCGCCATGCCGGCGCACCGTCTCACTGTGGCGGCGTGCGGTTTCAGTGAACACGCTGCCCAGCCGGGGATGGATCGGGCACTGGCTGCAATCCATCATGATCGCGATTTCGAACAGGCGGTCATTGGTGTTGAAGACGATGTTGTTGTTTCGATCGAAGGAATAGGAGCGCAGCGCCTCCCGCCTGAAATAACTCTCCACATCATGCCAGTTGAGGCCGGAGCCGCTGATGGTGACGGAGGTGGTGGCGAAGCCGGCATGGGCGGGCGCCGGTGCCAAGCGGATCATCCGGTTCACATGACCATGCATGCTGTTGTTATAATAGAAGAAACTGTTGCCGATATAGATCGCGGAACGCGGCGCTTCCGGCCCCACTTCGCGCACCTGCGGGCGCGTCTGCGCCTCGGCGGGTGCGGCGACCAGTGCCATCAGGCAACCGAGCGCCAGCGCCACGCGTCGGCCAGGTAGAATTTTGGACATATTTTTCCTCCAAGGACTGCGGTGAGTGCTCGGGGAGCACGCACCGCGAGCCTAGACCCGACATTGCCGGCCAAGCCACTGGGACAAACGCATCTGATATAAAGATATCCTTATGAATATAGGGATATGCCTTGGCCCAAGCTTGGCAGGCTGCTAAAGCAGGCCGGAGCTAAGTCAGACGTTACACAAGGATTTCCCATGCCCGACGCCGCCGGCCAGACCCAGGACTTCATCGTCAAGGACCTTTCCCTCGCCGCCTGGGGCCGCAAGGAAATCAACATGGCCGAGGACGAGATGCCCGGCCTGATGGCCGTCCGCGCCGAATACGGCAAGCAGCAGCCGCTGAAGGGCGCGCGCGTCGCCGGCTGCCTGCACATGACCATCCAGACCGCCGTGCTGATCGAGACGCTGAAGCATCTCGGCGCCGATGTCCGCTGGTCCTCCTGCAACATCTTCTCGACCCAGGACCACGCCGCGGCCGCCATCGCCGCTGCCGGCACGCCGGTCTTCGCCATCAAGGGCGAGACGCTGCCGGAATACTGGGACTATGTGCAGAAGACCCTCGAATGGGCCGATGGCGGCACGCCGAATGTGCTGCTCGATGACGGCGGCGACATGACGCTGCTGGTGCATTACGGCCTGCGCGCCGAGCAGGGCGACGTCGCCTTCCTCGAGAAGCCGACCAATGAGGAAGAGGAAGTCTTCTACGCCCTCATCAAGAAGCTGGTGAAGACGAAGCCGGGCTGGTTCGCCGAGCTCGCCAAGAACATCGTTGGCGTGTCTGAGGAAACCACCACGGGCGTGCACCGCCTGTACGTGATGGCCAAGGAAGGCAAGCTGCTGTTCCCGGCGATCAACGTGAATGACAGCGTCACCAAGTCCAAGTTCGACAACCTGTATGGCTGCCGTGAGTCGCTGGTGGACGCGATCCGCCGCGGCACCGACGTGATGATGGCCGGCAAGGTCGCGATGGTCGCGGGCTTCGGCGATGTGGGCAAGGGCTCCGCCGCCTCGCTCCGCAATGCCGGCTGCCGCGTGATGGTCTCCGAAGTCGACCCGATCTGCGCGCTGCAGGCGGCGATGGAGGGCTACCAGGTGGTCACCATGGAAGATGCCGCGCCGATGGCCGACATCTTCGTCACCGCCACGGGCAATGTGGACGTCATCACCGCCGACCACATGCGGGCCATGAAGCACCGCGCCATCGTCTGCAACATCGGCCACTTCGATAGCGAGATTCAGGTCGTCGCGCTGCGCAACTACAAGTGGGACAATGTGAAGCCGCAGGTCGATGAGATCGAATTCCCCGACGGCAAGCGCATCATCCTGCTGTCCGAGGGCCGCCTGGTGAACCTCGGCAACGCCACCGGCCACCCCTCCTTCGTCATGTCCGCGTCCTTCACCAACCAGACGCTGGCGCAGATCGAGCTGTGGGCGAACCCGGGCAAGTACGAGAAGAAAGTTTATGTGCTGCCGAAGCATCTGGACGAGAAGGTCGCCGCCCTGCACCTGGACAAGGTCGGCGCCAAGCTGACCAAGATCACCAAGCAGCAGGCGGACTACATCGGCGTGCCGGAACAGGGCCCGTTCAAGGCCGAGCAGTACCGCTACTGACCAACTCCGTCGCCACCCTTTCCCCGCAGGGGGAGGGGGTGGCCGCGGCGCGGCTTGCATCCCGTCTTGTCTTCAGCGCAAATGCGGCGCGTTTCATCCGAGGGTCGCCGCCATGTGGGTCTGGGTTGTCGTTGCGGTGGTCTTCCTGTTCCTGATCGCCCGGACCATGCAGGAAAATGCCGGCAGCACCCGATCCGGCGCCGCCGCGCTGATTGGCACGGTGGCGGATGGGGCCGGTCTGGTGGCGCTGACGCTCGGCGTGTTCGGCCTGCTGCTGGCGCTGGTCTTCGGCTTCATTCCCGGGACCGGGCCGCGCCTGGCGGGTGACAGCCTCTACGCCACCTTGCTGTGGAGCATCGGATTGCTGGCGGTCGGCGCCTTGCTCATCCTGTTGAGCAGCGGCATCCGCCGCCTGGGTGGCTCGGCCACGCCGGTACCGGCGCTCCGCGGCGGGCACTGAAGCCCGCCACGCAGCACCCGCGCTTCAGTTGAAGCGACGGCTGGCCAGCAGAACCGTCTTCCGCGTGCCGACCTTGGCACCGATCACCGCCGCCGCGGCGCCCAGCAGCAGGGTCGCGAAGATCCAGTAGGCGCCGATCGACGCCGCCTGCGCCGTCGCTTCCGCCGCACGCCGCGCCTCGGTCTCGGCACGCTGCGTCACCTGGGTCGCCTCGGCCTCCAACTCCGTGATGCGCTGCGCCGCCTGGTCCTGCGGGATGCCGAACTCGACGGCGGCCAGCGCCGTCAGCCGGTCACGCGCCGCCGGGGTGAAGGCGCCGCTGCGGGCGCGTTCTGCCACCAGCCGCGTCATCTCGGCGCGGCGCTGGTCTTCCGTCATCGTGGCCGGATCGCCGCCGCCCTGCAGGCTGGATTGCAGCCGCTCCGCCAGCGCTTCCGGGTCGAAGGACAGGCTGCCGGCCTGCGGCATGGCTTCCACCATGGCGGAACCTGCGGTGCTGGCCGCGCCCTGCACCAGGGAACCGACACCGCGCGCCGTGCCGGCCGCGACATTGCCCAGCAGCACGGCCGAGATCAGGAAGGCGATGGCCCAGACGGACAAGCCGTGCAGCACGCCATCCGTATCATCCGCCGTGCCGGACAGCCGCGCCGCGACATAACCGCCGGCAGCCAGGCCGAGCAGGTTCGAGACCATCAGCCAGGCGGCGCCGGCGATGCCGAAGGTGCTCGCATCCGGCGTTTCGCCGGCGATTGTTGGCTCGATGGTCCCGGCGCCGATGGCGACGCCCAGGATGTTGAACATGGCCCCCACCGTCACGGCGACGAGGCCGCCGGAGAGGATGGCGCCCCATGAAACGCGTGAGGGCAGCTTGTCTGTGGTGGCGACGACGGTCTGCGACATTTCTGTTACTCCGGTGACGCGGCGTCAAACGTCCCGAAGTGATTGGAGTTCAGGCGGGAGTTGCGCCGGCCTCGAGAAGTTCCATGGTGTGGCGCAAAACCTTCACCTCATCAAAGCGGTCCAGCGCCCGCGCCCGGCTGGCCTCGCCCATGGCGCGCCGCATCCCGGGATCCTCCGCCAGGCGGCGCAGCGCCTGCGCCAGCGGGGCCACCTGCATCGGCGGCACCAGCAGGCCGGTCTCCCCCGGCACCACCTGTTCGCGCGGGCCGCGGATGTCGGTGGCGACCACCGGCAGGCCGGTGAGCATCGCCTCGATGATCGACATCGGCAGCCCCTCGAAGTGGGAGGGCAGGGTGAAGACATCCGCCGCCGCCAGCACCGCCGGCACATCGGTGCGGTAGCCCAGCATCACCAGCCGCCGGCCGAGCGTGGCGGCGGCACGCTCGAAAAGCGGGGTCAGATCCTCGCCATGGTCGCTGGCCAGCCGGTTCCCGGCCACCCACAGCACGCAGTTCGGCGGCGTCTCCGCCATCGCCGCGAGCAATTCGCAGAACCCCTTATGGCGAACGAGGCGGGAGATGGCGACCACGACGCAATCCCCCTCCGCCACGCCCATCTCTGCGCGCAGCCGGGCGCGGGCGACGGGGTCCGGGCGGAAGCGGGTGGGGTCGCGGCCGTTCAGCACGGCGACCGGGTTGGGGTGGATACGCAGCCGCCGCGCATCCTCGGCTTCTTCCGCGCTGACGGTCAGGTAGGTGTGGGTGATGCGCCCGGCGGCGCGTTCCAACCCCAGCGCCAGGCGGCCGCGCCACCACGGGCCGGGCTGGTTGAACAGGAAGCCGTGGCAGGTATAGGCGATGCGCGGAACGCCGGCGATGCGCGCCGCGGTGCGTGCCAGCAGGCCGCTGATCGGCATGTGGGCATGCACCATATCGGGCTTTTCGGCCCGCATCACCGCCACCAGTTCCGCCAGGGCGCGGGCCTGGCGCAGCGGGTGCAGGCTGCGGGCGAGCGCCACCGGCACCACCCGGAACCCCTCCGCCCGCGGCCCTTCCAGCAGCGGCCCTTCGGCGCAGACGCCGACCACCTCATGCCCCCGGTCCCGCAGCCCGCGCATCAGCGGCAGGATGAAGTGCAGCAGCGCGAAGTCCACATTGGTGACTTCGAGAATCTTCATTGCAGCCTCACGCGGCACGTGCCGCGGCGGCCATTCGGCCGCTCGGCCGGCAAAAGAGCCGGCCGCCACATGACGCGCGAGGCATTACTCCGGCTGCGGCTCGGGTGCTGCCGGGGCGGTTGCGCTGATGCGGGCCAGTGCCCATTGCAGCGCCGTGGCGCCGGCCCCGCTATGCAGGGCCACCTGCTGGCTGCGGCGCGGCTCGCCGCCCAGATAGATGCTCTCCTCGATCGCCACGCGGATGTCCTTGCCGACGCGCAGCCGCCAGCCGGCGCCGGAGGGCAGGCGCAGCAGCGCGCCCTGTTCATCCTGTTGCAGGCTGGCGGCGACGGCGGGGTGCAGATGGAAGCGCACGATGAAGCCGGGCACCGCCACATCCTTGGCGCCTTCCAGCAGATCCTCCCCGATCAGGCTGTCGCCGGATTCGGACAGGAACAGGCGGCGGCGGTGGCGCAGGCCGAATTGCCGCAGCCAGCCATCATGCGTCGCATCCAACCACAGCTTGCCGTCTTCCTCGAAGCGGTCCGTGGTGACCGTCTCGACCCGCCGGCCGAGGCCCTCGGGCCTGAGTTCGGAGGAATTGGTATCCGCCAGCACCAGGGTGGAATGCGCCGCGGTGGCGCGCAGCGCGTCGCGCCATTCGCCCTCCGCGGCCGGCGCCGCACCGCAATTGACGATCAGCCTTTCCCGCCCGGCGGACATCTCGAAGGCCAGCGTCCCGGCATGGGCGTTGCGGTCGGCGCCGCGCGGCAGGCCGCCGGGGGAGGCCTCGCGCCGGGCGGTGGCGGGGGCGCCACAATCCATCACCACCAGCGTGCGGCTGGCGGCCAGGCGGTGGAAGCCGGTATCCGGCAATTGCGTCGGCGCCCGGCCGCGCGACTGGCCCTGCGTCAGCACCAGATCGATGAAGGCGGCCTGTTCGTCCCGCGTGCCGTTGAACAGCGCGAGGCCGCCATCGGCATGGCGCATCATCCGCAGCGCCGGCGCGGCGCGGTCCAGGGTGGTGGCGAGCTGGGGCGGCGCCTCCACCCCCGCGCCATGCAGCAGGTTGCGAATCTCGATCAGGTCCTGCACCGCGGCAAGCTGCATGCCGGGGCTGCGCTCCACATGGCCGCCATCCGGGCGGAACTGCCGTTCCAGCTCCTGCGGCAGGAAGCGGACACAGCGGGCGAGCCAGGTTTCCTCCTCCAGCGCCACGGCGCCGGCCATGCCGCCCTTCAGCGCGACCAGCGCGCCGCGATGCGCGGCCTCCGCCGGCAGGCCGGCGACCACGCCGCGGGCATCCTGGGCCAGGCGCTGCATCAATTGGCGGCGCAGCCCGTCCTCCGCTGTCGCCGCAAGGAAATCCCAATGGCCGAGCCAGGCGGAAATGCGGGCGCCTGCCACTTCCGGCGCATCCGCCAGCGGGTCATGGGCGCCATGCGCCAGCCAATCCGCCGCCAGTGCCCGGCCGCGCAGCCGGGCTGCATCCGTGCCCAGCGCGCGCAGGTCGCGCAGCCAGGCGAAGGCGTGGGCGGCGGCGTACCAGGTCTGGCTGCCGCCGGGCTGGGTCTGGCTGCCGCCGGCTTGGGCCGGGCTCCAATCCGGGCGGCCGGGGGCCTCCTCGCCATCCTGTGGGCGCAGCGGGCGGGTGGTGCCGAAGGCCTCGAATTCGCCGCGCAGCAGGCGGGCGCCGCGCGCGGCATCGCCGGGCCAGAGGTCGCGGAAGGACCGGGCCGGGCCGTCCGGCACCTTGATCGGCTTGAGGTTGGCGATGATGCGGCGTGCGCCGCGCAGGACCCCCCCGATCATTTGGCGTTCCCTCCCCCGCGCAGCCCGGCGATCGCGGCTGCGTAGTCAGACGTCCCGAACACGGCGGTGCCGGCGACCAGAACATCCGCCCCGGCGGTCAGGCAATCCGGCGCCGTGGCGGCGGTGACGCCGCCATCCACCTGCAGCGCGATGGGCCGGCCGGTGGCTTCAATCATCGCGCGCAGCGCCGCGATCTTGGCGAGCTGGCTGCGGATGAAGGATTGCCCGCCGAAGCCGGGGTTCACCGACATCACCAGTACCAGGTCGCACAGGTCGATGACCGGCGCCACGGCCTCCACCGGCGTGCCGGGGTTCAGCACCACGCCGGCCTGCTTGCCCAGCGCGCGGATGGTCTGCAGCGAGCGGTGCAGATGCGGCCCGGCCTCCGGGTGCAGGCTGATCAGATCCGCGCCGGCCTCCGCGAAGGCGGCCAGGTAGGGGTCCGCAGGTGCGATCATCAGGTGCACGTCGAAGAACATGGCGGAGGATTTCCGCAGCGCCTTCACCAGCCCCGGGCCGAAGGAGATGTTGGGCACGAAATGCCCATCCATGATGTCGAGGTGCAGCCAATCGGCGCCGGCGGCCTCGATGGCGGCGACTTCCTGGCCCAGCCGGGTGAAATCGGCGGCGAGGAGGGACGGGGCAATGCGGATGGGTGCGGACATGTCCCGGCGGTTCTAGCCTTCGCCGCCCCCTGGGGGAACCGGCCCTCGTCGCAATAACGGGAGGGTTGAACGCCGCCGCGCCGGGCTTTCGCCAGGAGTCAGGCTAGGTCCTTCGCAGGATGGGTCCCGGTTCCCGGCCAGGGTGGGGAAACTCCCCGGGGCCCGGTACGCCTTCGGCGGGAAGGCCCGGGGCAGGACAGGTGCGCGGCGTGGCGCATTCGCCGTGCAGATAGCGCGCGATCGGCATCTGCTGGATGCGCGGCCAGCCGAACCACAGCGCCGCGGCCAGCAGGACCGCGAGGATCAGCCAGTCCTGCCGCCGCATCGGACCCGCCGGGTCAGATCGGCAGCGCCGTGGTGCTCTTCACCCGTTCCATGGCGAAGCGGCCGGTGACCTTGCGGAGCGAGGGCACGGCGGCGACGAAGCGGCGGTAGAAGGCATCGTAGCCCGCCATGTCCGGCACCACGACGCGCAGCAGGTAGTCCACATCGCCGCCGAGCCGCCAGCATTCGACGATCTCCGGCAGGGACGCGACCGCCTCCGCGAAGCGGGCAATCCAGTCGCCGGAATGGTCGCCGGTCTCTACCGCGACAAAGACCGAAATCGGCAGGCCGACACGGGCTGGATCGACCAGCGCGACGCGGCCGGTGATGATGCCGGCTTCCTCCATCCGGCGGATGCGCTTCCAGCAGGGGGTTGGCGTCAGCCCCACCTCCTGTGCGATCTCGGCCAGGGAACGGGCCGAGTCCTGCATAATCAGGCGCAGGATCTCGCGGTCGATACGGTCCAGTTCGGCGGCAGCCATGATGCGGATTTCATCCCCTGACTTGCGGGATATGTAGCATGATCCTCTCCCGCGCCAAGATGCGGGCGGGGTGCGGGAAATGTTCTGCTATGCGGCGTTCAGGCGCGCCGGAAGCGGGCGGCGAAGAAACCATCCAGGCCGCCCTGGTCCGCCCACATGTCGGGCCGCGTCCGCAGCGTGCCGCCGCGGACCAGCGCGGTGCGCAGGCCGGGCAACTCGATCGGCGCGATCGGGTCCGGCACCAGGCCGAGGGCGGCGGCGCGGGCCAGATGCGCCTCCCCTTCCTCCGGCTGCAGGGAACAGGTGGCGAATACCAGCCGCCCGCCGGGACGCAGCAGCTTCGCCGCCTGCGCCAGCAGCCGCGCCTGGGCTTCCACCAGCGCCACCACATCCTTCGGGCGCTTCAGATGCGGAATGTCCGGGTGGCGGCGGATGATGCCGGTGGCGGAGCAGGGGGCATCCAGCAGCACCGCGTCGAAATTGGCCTCCGCCGGCATCCAATGCGCCGCATCGGCTTCCTCCACCGTCACGGACAGCTTGAGGCGGGCCAGATTCTCCCGCAGCCGTGCCGCGCGCTTGGGGTCGCGCTCCACCGCCGTGACGATGCCGCCGGCGGTGGCGAGCTGCGCGGTCTTGCCGCCGGGTGCCGCGCACAAATCCGCCACGCGTTCGCCCGGCTTCACCGCCAGCAGGCGGGCGGGCAGGGCGGCGGCGGCGTCCTGCACCCAGAACTGGCCCTCCGCCAGGCCGGGCAGATCCGTCACGCGGGTGCCTTCCGGCAGGCGCCAGGACCCGGTGGGCAGTAGGGTCGCGCCTTCGGGCGGGGTGGCGCCGGGGGCGAGGGTCAGGTCCAGCGGCGCGGCGGATTGATGCGCGCGGGCGATGGCGCGAGCGCCGCCCGGTCCATAGGCGGCATGCCAGGCGGACCAGAGCCAGGGCGGCGTATCCAGCCTTTCCCGGTCCAGGCCTTCGTAGATCTCGGCGCCCTCGGTCGCGACCTTGCGCAGCACGGCGTTCACCAGCCCGGCGAAGGGCCGCGGCACCACGGCGACGGTGGCGGCGACGGCCGCATGGGCCGGCGTGCCGAGCAGCAGAAGCTCCGCCGCGCCCATCCGCAGCGCGGCGCGCACCACGGGCGGCGGCTCCCGCCGCAGATGGGGTTCCAGCACGGCATCGATGCTGCCGGCATGGCGCAGCACAGCAGCGGCCAGGCGGTGCGCGGCGGCGCGGTCGCGCGGCTCGATCGCGGCGGGAAGCTGGTCCAGCGCCTCCTCCAGCGGGCGGCGGCGGTCGAAGACGGCGGCGAGCAGCAGCAGCGCGGCAGACCGCGTGCCCGGCGGCGGCGCGCCACGGTTGGCGCGGGCATTGGGGGGCTTGGCGTTCCGCTTCGGGGCGGCGTCCGGGGGATTTGTGGGGGGCATGCGATGGGGTTTATGGCCGCCCGCGGCGCGCCATGCTAGGGCCGCGCGCATGCACGGGCTCCGCGATTTCCTTGATCGGCTGCCGGAGACGCGGCGCCCGCTTCCCTGGCTCGTGCTGCTATGCCTGCTGCTGTGGCTGCCGGGCTTCTTCAGCATTCCCGCCGGCGACCGCGACGAAAGCCGCTTCGCCCAGGCCAGCCGGCAGATGGTCGAGACCGGCGACCTGGTCCGCATCCGCTTCGGCGAGGTGGAGCGCAACAAGAAGCCCGCCGGCATCCATTGGCTGCAAGCCGGCTCGGTGCGGATGGTGGAAGCCTTCCGGCTCGGCGACCGCGACGATATCTGGGCCTATCGCATTCCGTCCCTTGCCGGCGCGATGCTGGCGGTACTGGCCACGGCGCATCTCGGGCGGGCGCTGGTGGGGCGGCGGGCGGCCTTTCTTGGCGCGGCGATGCTGGCGGGATGCTTCGTGCTGGGCGTCGAGACCCACATCGCCAAGACGGATGCGGCGCTGCTGGGCACCATCGTCGTCGCCATGGGGCTGATGGGGCGGGCCTATGTGCAGCCCATCGGCTTTGGCGCGGGGGCTGCGGCCGTCTTCTGGCTGGTACTCGGTGTCTCGATCCTGCTGAAGGGGCCGATCGGGCCGCTGGTGGCGGCGCTGGCCGCACTCACCCTGGCCATGGTGGATCGCGCCTGGACCGCTGGCGCCCCCTGGCTGCGCGCGCTGCGCCCCGGCTGGGGCGTGCCGCTGATGGTGCTGGCCGCCGCCCCCTGGTTCATCGCCGTCACCATCGCCACCGAGGGCCGCTTCCTGACCGAGGCGCTGGGCGGCGACATGCTGAGCAAGGTGGGCGGCGCCGATGAGAACCATTGGGGGCCGCCCGGCTACTACCTGCTGAGCTTCGGCATCGCCGCCTTTCCCGCCGCCTTCCTGGTGCTGCGCGCCGCGCCCGGCATCTGGGCGGACCGGCTGCAACCGGGCACGCGTTATCTGCTCGCCTGGGCCATTCCGGTCTGGCTGATGTTCGAGGCGGTGACCACCAAGCTGCCGCACTACGTGATGCCAACCTACCCGGCGCTGATGCTGCTGGCCGCCGCCTGGGCGCTGGACCCGCTGCGCCGGGCACCGCCGCGCTGGCTGGCGCTGCTGGCGACGGTCGGCGCCATCGCCACCGCGACCGGGCTTGGCATCGCCTCGGCCGTGCTGCCGGTGCTGGCGGATGGCGCGGTGGACCCGCTGTCGCTGCTCGGACTGCCGGCGGCGGCGCTGTTTGGCTGGGGCCTGCTGCGGATGCTGCGCGACGGTGCCCCGGCGCGGGCCGCGCTGCTCGCCGTGCTGCTGGCGGTGCCGTTGCAGGCGGTGGCGCTCGGCCTGGTGCTGCCGCGGCTGGAGGCGCCCTGGATCTCGCCGCGGCTGGCCGAGGCGGTGCGGATCGCCGCACCCGGCCTGCCGGATGACCGCTTCGGCGTGGTCGGCTACCACGAGCCGTCCCTGCTGTTCGCGATGGGCGGGGAAATCCGGCTGTTGCGGAACGCCGCCGCGGCGGTGGATTTCCTGGCCGGCGAACCCGGGCGGCTGGTCGCAGTCGGAGACCGCGATCTGGCCCGTTTCCGGACGGATGCCGCCACAAGCGGCCTGGCGGTGACCGAGCACGGCACCGTCGCCGGCTTCAACTATTCGCGCGGCCGCAGGGTCACGCTCACGCTGTATCGGATTGCGCCATGATCGAGTGGGTGACGAACATTGTGGCCGCCGGTGGCTGGCCAGGCGTGATGGCGCTGATGTTCATGGAGAACCTGTTCCCGCCGATCCCGTCGGAGGTGATCATGCCGCTGGCCGGCTTCGCCGCGGCGCGCGGCCAGATGTCGCTGACCCTGGCGCTGATTGCCGGCGTCATCGGCACGCTGCTGGGCAATGCGGTCTGGTACGAGCTGTCACGCGCCATCGGCGCCGACCGGATCCGCCCGCTGGTCGGCCGCTACGGCCGCTGGTTCGCGGTGGGAGAGGACGACCTCCGCAAGGCGGAGGCGACGCTGGCGAAATACGGCCCCATCGCGCTGTCCTTCGGCCGGCTGCTGCCCGGTATCCGCACGCTGATCTCCATCCCCGCCGGTCTGATCCGCATCCCGCGCCCGGTCTTCTACCTGTACACGACGCTGGGTACCGCAGTCTGGATCACCTTCCTGACCATGGCCGGCTACCTGCTGGAGGATCAGTACGACCAGATCGAAGGCTGGCTGGAGCCGCTGGCCTACGTCGTCGTCGGCGGCTTCATAGCCACCTATGCCTGGCACATCTGGAGCACGCGGGTGCGCCGGAAGCCGTAAGTCAGCGGCGACGCATGACGGCGGGGACGGCCACCCGGACCGGCATCGGCCGGCCGCGCGGCCGCTGCGGCGGGTCCGGCGTTGCCAGCAGCATGGTCGCCACGCCGATCTGCACCGCGCCGAAGGTCAGCCCCAGGAACACCCACAGCAGCGCGGCCGGCCACCAGTGCCCGGCCGCCTTCAGCAGCAGGCTGCGCGCATCGCCAGGATCGGCCAGCAGCAGCCCGGTCATGGCCAGGGTGGCGATGCCGAAGCCGGCCGCACCCTGGATCAGGAAATGTCGGATCAACCGGGGCATCCTTCGCCAGATGAGGGGTGACCACATGGCGGAACCTCCATGAAAGGAGAGGTCCCACGCAACGCGGCTTCAGCCCCAGGGGTTGCGGCGCGGCGGGTTGCTCCAGGGGCCACCAGCCTGGCGCGGTGCTGCCTGGCGCGGTGGCGGCGCCGCGGGCGGGCCCATCCGGCCGGCCAACTCCCGCAGCGCGGCGACGCGGTTTTCCGTCTTCGGATGGGTGGAAAAGAGCCCATCCATGCGCAGGCCGGATAGCGGGTTGATGATGAACATATGTGCGGTTGCCGGATTGGCCTCGGCGGCCTGGTTGATCCGGCCGGCCTTGTAGCCCTCCAGGTGCAGTAGGGCGGAGGCCAAGCCCTCGGCATCGCCGGCGATCTCGGCACCGATGCGATCCGCCTCATATTCGCGCGATCGGCTGATCGCCATCTGCACCACCATGGCGGCCAGCGGCGCCAGCACGATCATCAGGATCGTGCCGATCATGCCGAAGGGGTTCTGGCGATTGTCGCCGCGGCCGAACAGGAAGCCGAATTGCGCCAGCATGCCGATGGCGCCCGCGATGGTCGCGGTCATCGTCATGATCAGCGTGTCGTGATTCTTGATGTGGGCCAGTTCATGCGCGATCACGCCCGCCACCTCACGCTCCGGCATCATGTCCAGCAGGCCGGTGTTCAGCGCCACCGCCGCGCGCTCCGGGCTGCGGCCGGTGGCGAAGGCGTTGGGCTGGTCCTCATGGATCACATACAGCGCCGGCATCGGCAGGCCTGCATTGGCGGCCAGCTGCTGGGTCATCTGGTACAGGCGCGGCGCATCGTTCGGCCCGATCGGCTGCGCATTGTGCATCCGCAGCAGCATGCGGTCGCTGTTCCACCAGGCGAAGACGTTCATGCCGCAGGCGACCAGGAAGGCGATCACCATGCCCTGCTGCCCGCCGATCATGAAGCCGACGCCGACGAACAGGGCGGTCATGCCCGCCAGCAGGATCGCCGTCCGCAGATAGCCGCTCATCTCGTGTCCATTCCTCCGCGCAAACTTCGGCTGATGCCGACCTGGCCCTCCGAAGCGGGCAGGGACCACCTACATGTGGTGCATGAACAACGCGATTCACGAGGGCCGGCTCCTGCCGCCCGAAAGCAACCCCCTCTCGGCCCAGCAGGTGCCCCTGCCACCGACGGATCCCACCATGCCGCCGCCCGGGATGCCGGTGCCGGAGGTGCCGCCCGCGCCGGTCGAGCCGCCGCCGGACGGCATCCCGATTCCGGGCGAGGCGCCGCCGCCGCCGGTTGGCGATCCGCCGGCCGAGAAGCCGATCCGCCTGGCGCTGCCGCCCGAGATCGGCGGGCCGAAGGGGCCGGAGCCGACACGCTATGGCGATTGGGAACAGAAGGGCCGCGTCACCGACTTCTGATTGTCACGGCGTGTTCCGCGACTCGGCCGCGACTCGGGGAACGCGCTTGTGGCCCGGCGGCGGTGCAACCCCCAGGGCTTGTGGTGGGAGAACGGATTCAGCGCGTCAGCGATTCGTTCGCGCGACTCGGGCCAGGGGCTTGATTCGGAACGGCGGGCGGGCGGGCCGGCAGGTCCACGATTCACCCTGCGTTCCAAATTGGGGCGAATCGCGAACCGGAACATCCGGGCGGACGCGGCCTCAGCGGCCGCGGCGGGACAGCCAGAAACCCAGCCCCAGCACGCCCAGCGCGGCGATCACCAGCGCCCATTCGGCGCCGATCGCGGCCCGGCCACCCCCCATCACGGCCGGGCCAAGCGACTGGCCGAGGAAGAAGCTGAAGGCATGCAGCGCCACCGCGCTGCCGCGGGCCATCGGCGCCACCTCCGTCACCCGGGTCTGGATGGAGCTGTGCATCATGTAGAAGCCGAGGCCGAGCAGCAGGCAGCCCGCCACCAGCACCGCCGCATGCGCCGCCGCCGCCTGGGCCACCAGGCCGAGCGCCGCCAGCACGCCGCCCAGCAGCACCATGCGGGACTGGCCCATGCGCCGCAGCATCAGCCCGGCGAGTGCGGCGAAGACGAAGCCGCCGATGCCGAAGGCGGCCACCGCGAAGCCGGCTTCCGTCACGCCGCCCTGGCCACGCTCCGCCAGCAGCGGCGCGATGAAGGGGAAGATGCCGAAGATCAACATGCCCTCCAGGAACACGCAGGCATACAGCACGCGTGCCGCCGGCAGGGCGATGATCTGGCGGTAGCGTTGCAGCGAATCCGCCAGGTTCAGCTTCGGCCCACGCTGTTCCGGCTTGCCCGGCGGCGAACGCAGCATCGGCAGGGCGGCGAGCGCGGCGCCAGCGCAGACCAGCGTCACGCCGCGCCAGCCGATCCAGGGCTCCAGCGCCGCCGACAGCAGGGCGCCGCCGGCCGAGCCGGTGAGCCCCGCCACCAGCAGCCGTGACAGCGCCACCTGCCGGCGTTCCATCGGCACATGGTCGCCAATGGCCGCGATGGCGAGCGGAAAGATGCCGCCCGCCGCGGCCCCGGCCAGGATGCGCAGCATGGTCAGCGTGCCAAGGTCCGGCGCCAGGGCGGCGGCGGCGAGTGCGACCGCCAGCGCCACCAGGCAGATCCGGATCACCCGCCGCTTGCCCGCCGCATCGCCCAGCGGCCCGAGCACGGGCTGCACCAGCGCATAGGGCAGGGCGAAGGCGGTGGACAGCAGCGCGATGGTGGCGGGGCTGGCCGCGAAATCCTCCGCCAGCACGCCGACCAGCGGGTCATAGGCGCGGGTCGCCAGGTTCGAGGCAAGGCAGGCCAAGCCGAGCACGAGGATCAGGCGGCGCGTCTGTCGCCTATCGGGAGGGTCGGCCATTTGGCGGGATGCTGCGGGCAAGCGGGCCGTTCCGCAACCGCGCCTTGTGCAACCCTGATGGGCGACGAGAGGTGATGCGATTGGTGCTCGACGGGCGCCGCGTAAAAATTTATGAATAATTTATCTTTTACTGGATGAGCCCACCGTGACCCCCCGCTTCGCCATCGCCTTCCAGCCCATCGTCGATGTCGAGACCGGCCTGACCCTGGCGCAGGAAGCGCTGGTGCGCGGTCCGGCGGGCGAAGGCGCGGCCACCGTGCTGGGCGCCATTCCGCTGGAGGCGCGCTACGCGGTGGATGTGGAGATCCGGCGGGTGGCGCTGGCGGAGGCGATGCGCCTCGGCTTGGCCGCAACCGGCGCCGCGCTGACGCTGAACATCTTCCCCGGCTGCATCGGCCAGCCCGAGTGCTGCGCCAGCCGCACGGTGGCGGAGGCGGAGGCGATGGGTTTCCCGACCGATCGCCTGGTGTTCGAAATCAGTGAGATGGAGCCGGTACAGGACCCGGAAGCGCTGGCCCGCGCCCTGGCGGCGCTGCAACGGCGCGGCATTCGCATCGCGCTGGATGATGTCGGCACCGGCCATGCCCGCATGCCGCTGCTGCTGCTGTGGCGCCCGGACGGCGCCAAGATCGCCCGTGAGGTGATCATGGGCCTGGACCAGGATGCGGCACGCTTCGAACGGGTGCGGGCGACGCTGGCGCAGCTGCACGCCTTCGGCATGGCGCCGGTGGTGGAGGGGATCGAGACGCCGGGCGAACTGGCGGCGCTGCGCCGCCTAGGCGTGCGCGCGATGCAGGGATTTCTGTTCGCCCGCCCTGGATTTCGCGCGCTGCCGGTGCCGGTGGTGCCGCGGTAGCTCAACCCACCCGGTTGTCCACCAGATCCTGCACCACGCCGGGGTCCGCGAGCGTCGAGGTATCGCCCAGCGCATCCGTCTCATTCGCCGCGATCTTGCGGAGGATGCGGCGCATGATCTTGCCGGAGCGGGTCTTGGGCAGGCCCGGTGCCCACTGGATGGCGTCCGGGCTGGCGATCGGGCCGATTTCCTTGCGGACCCAGGCGATAAGCTCCTTCCGCAGTGCCTCGGACGGCTCCTCGCCGGTCTTCAGGGTGACATAGGCGTAGATGCCCTGGCCCTTGATCTCATGCGGCATGCCGACCACCGCGGCCTCTGCCACCTTGGGGTGCGCCACCAGCGCGCTTTCCACTTCCGCCGTGCCCATCCGGTGCCCGGCGACGTTGATCACGTCATCCACCCGGCCGGTGATCCAGTAGTAGCCATCGGCATCGCGGCGGGCGCCGTCGCCGGTGAAGTAGGTGCCCTTGAAGGTGGCGAAATAGGTCTGCACGAAGCGGTCATGGTCGCCATAGACCGTGCGCATCTGGCCCGGCCAGCTATCCAGCAGCACGAGGTTCCCCTCGGTCGCGCCCTCCAGGAAGTTGCCGTCATTGTCCACCAGCGCCGGCTTCACGCCGGGCAGCGGCAGGGTGGCGGAGCCGGGCTTCTGGGCGATGGCGCCGGGAAGCGGGCTGATCAGGATGCCGCCGGTCTCGGTCTGCCACCAGGTGTCCACGATCGGGCAGCGTTCATCACCCACCACGCGGTAGTACCAGAGCCAGGCTTCCGGATTGATCGGCTCACCGACGCTGCCCAGGATTCGCAGGCTGGCGCGGCTGGTGCGCTGCACGGGTGCCTCGCCGTCCCGCATCAGGGCGCGGATGGCGGTCGGCGCCGTGTAGAAGATGTTGACCTGGTGCTTGTCCACCACCTCCCAGAACCGGGACACGGTGGGGTAGTTGGGCACCCCCTCGAACATCAGCGTGGTCGCGCCATTCGCGAGCGGGCCATAGACGATGTAGGTGTGGCCGGTGACCCAGCCGACATCCGCCGTGCACCAGTAGATCTCGCCCTCGCGATAATCGAAGACGTTCTGGTGCGTGAAGCTGGCCCAGACCAGGTAGCCGCCGGTGGTGTGCAGCACGCCCTTCGGCTTGCCGGTGCTGCCACTGGTATAGAGGATGAACAGCGGGTCCTCCGCGTTCATCTTCTCCGGCTCCGCCGTTTCCGGCTGGGTGTCACAGGCGTCCGACCACCAATGGTCGCGCTCCGCCAGCATCTGCACCGCGCCGCCGGTGTTCTTCGCGACGATGACGTTGCGGATGGAAGGGCAGGTCCGCAGCGCCTCATCCGCATTGGCCTTCAGCGGCACCTTGCGGCCACCGCGACGGCCCTCATCGGCCGTGATCAGCAGCACGCAATCCGAATCCTGGATGCGCGACGCCAGGCTGTCCGGCGAGAAGCCGCCGAAGACGATGGAATGCACCGCGCCGATGCGGGCGCAGGCCAGCATGGCGACCGCGGCCTCGACGATCATCGGCAGGTAGATGCAGACCCGGTCGCCCTTGGCCACGCCCATGCCGCGCATGGCGTTGGCCAACTGGCAGACCCGTGCGTGCAGGTCCTTGTAGGTCACCTTGGCGTCGCTGTTGGGGTCATCCCCCTCCCAGATGATCGCCACCTGGTCGCCGCGGGTCGCCAGATGCCGGTCGAGGCAGGAGACGGAGGCGTTGAGCACCCCATCCTCGAACCACTTGATCGACACCTTGCCTGACTCGGCGCCGAAATCGACGTTCTTGATGACCGTCGGCGCCTGCATCCACGCGATGCGCTGCGCCTCCTTCGCCCAGAAGGCGTCCGGGTTGGCGGCGGCTTCCGCATACATCGCCTTGTAGCCCGCCTCATCCACATGGGCGCGCGCGGCAATGCCGGGCTTCACGGCGATCAAGGTTGTTTCGGTCATTGGGCGTTCCCCCGGTCCCTTAGGCACAGTCTTCTCGGCGCATCGCGTTCCGGCCTATTGGCCGGTTTCTGAAGCATGAATGGGGCACGCGGCATTGCGCTGCGTCAACCGGCAGGAAGGATGACTATGGAGGATGGCTGGCGCGACTCGGCCGCGGCCTGGATCGCGAGCCAGGGCGAGGCCGGCGATTACGGCCGTCGCTTCGTGCTGGATGCGCCGATGCTGGCGCGGGTGGATGCGGCGCCGGCCCGCCTGGCGCTCGATGTCGGCTGCGGTGAGGGCCGCTTCTGCCGGATTCTGCGCGCCCGCGGCATTGCAGCGATCGGCCTCGACCCGACGGAGGCGCTGCTGGATGAGGCCCGGATGCGCGATCCGCAGGGCGATTACCGGGCCGGGCGGGCAGAGTCGCTGCCGCTGCCGGATGGCACCTGCGACCTGGTGGTCAGCTATCTCAGCCTGATCGACATTCCGGACGCCGCCGCCGCCATCGCCGAGATGGCGCGCGTGCTGACCCCCGGCGGCCGCCTGCTGATTGCCAACCTCAACCCCTTCTTCACCGCCGGTATGCCGGCGGGCTGGGTGCGGCAGGATGGCGAAGAAGCGCATTTCGCCATCGACCACTACCTGGAGGAGCGCGCTGAATGGGTCGGCTGGCGCGGCATCTGCATCCGCAACTGGCACCGGCCGCTGAGCCAGTACATGGGCCTGCTGCTGGGCCAGGGCCTGGTGCTGTCGCATTTCGCCGAACCCACCGCGGCGCCGGGCGGCGACCCGCACGCGGCGGCGCGCTACCGCCGCGTACCCTATTTCCACATCATGGAATGGCGGAAGCCGGGCGCTGTCAGCTCCCCGCCGTGATCCCCCGTTCCCGCGCAATGGCGGCGAAGGTGGTGATGGTGCTGTCGAACTGTGCGCCGAACGCGCTGGCGCCGAGGCCGGAGGGGGTGAAGCCCAGTCCGGCCAGCCTTTCCCGTATCTCCGGCTGGGCCAGGATGGCGCGGATGGCCTGGTCCAGCCGCTCCGTCGCGGCCACCTGGGTGCCGGTGGGGGCGAACAGCCCGATCCAGGTATCCTGCACGAAGCCCGGCGCGATGCTCTCCCCGGCCGTCGGCACCTCCGGCAAGGCGGGCGGCCGTGCGGCGCTGGTGACGAACAAGGGCAGCAGCGTGCGATCGCGCGCATGCGGCACGCCGGCAGAGAAGGTCACCACGCCGACATCGATGTTTCCCGCCAGCAGGTCCTGCAGAACCGGCCCGCCGCCGCGATAGGGCACATGCTCCACAAGCAGCCCACCGGCGGCGCGCAGCAGCAATTCGCTGGTCAGGTGCTGGGAGGCGCCGATCCCCGGCACGCCGACATTCAGCGCCCCCGGCCGCGCCCGGGCGGCGGCGGCGAAATCCTGGATGGTCTTCAGGCCGGAGCGCGGATGGGTGAAGAAGCCATGCTCCGCCGTGACGATCTGGGAAAGTGGCCGCAGCGCGTGGCGGACAGATGGCGCGCCGGTCACGGGCACCGCCTCGGTCGCGGCGAAGGTGTCGTTGGCCAGCAGCAGCGTGTGGCCATCCGCCGCGGCACGGGCCGCAGCCTGGCCGCCGACGCGGCCGGAGGCGCCGCCGGTATTCTCGATGACGATGGGCTGGCCAAGCTCGGCGCTGAGCGCCTGCTGGATGGCGCGCGCCAGCACATCCACCGCGCCGCCGGGCGGCCAGGGCACGATCAGGCGGATGGGGCGGTCCGGGTAGCTCGACTGGGCGCTGGACTGGGCGCGGGCGATGGCCGGGGCGCTGGCGAAGGCGAGCGTCTTCAACAGAAGGCGCCGGCGCAGGCGGCCGGCAGGGGCGGAAGTCATGCGGTATCTCCGAGGGTCAGGGGCGGGTAGGGCGATGGCCTGGAGAGGGGCGACATCGCGCACCGGACGGAGGAAGGACGTTGTTCATGGAAGTTTTTTCCACGAATGCGGCCGTGCCTGTCAACAAGAAGAAAATTAATCTCCTGACCGCCGCCCAAAGGGCAATCGTCGCCGCTACAGCCCGGCGCCCGCTGGCACGATCACGCGCCCTTCCGCATCCACCCGCGCCGGCACCGATTCGAGGCTCTCGCCATAGCAGGGGCCGGAGGTGCATTCGCCATCCTCGATCCGGAACCGCGCGCCATGGGCGGAACAGACGATGGCGCTGCGCTTCGAATCGAGGAATCGGTGTGGCGCCGGGTCCAGCGGCAGGCCGATATGCGGGCAGGAATTCACATAGACGAAGACCTGGCCGCCCCGACGAATGGCGAACAGCCCGGTGAAGGCGCCCGCCGCCGGGGTGAAGCCGCGGCTTTCGCCATCCGGGATCTCCTCCAGCCGGCACAGCACCCGTTCATCGGCCGAAACCTCGCTCATGTCTCCAGCCCCAGCCGAGCATGCCATTCGGCGATGCTCTCTTTGGGATAGGCGCGGTGGCGGCGGTCGCCCTCCGCGAAGCAGGGTTCCACCCAATTCGCCTTGGAGCCCAGCAGCAGGTGGGTGTGCTCCGGCGGCACCGGCAGCTTCGTGTCGATGGCGGAGGCGAAGGGGTGCACCAGCTCCGGCCAGCGCGGGTCGAACAGCCACAGCGCGCTGCCGCATTCGGCGCAGAAATGGCGCTGGCCGGGGCTTTTGCGGGCGCGCTGGCCCGGCTCCCGAAGCCGCGCCTGATACACCTTCAGATGCTTGGCGCCGCGCACCTTCAGCGTCGCCATCTCAGCCGAGAGGTTGATGGTGTAGCCGCCGCCCCCCTGGGTCTTGCGGCAGATCGAGCAGTAGCAGCGCTGGTATGGGTAGGGATGCGCACTCTCGCACCTGAACCCCACCTTGCCGCAATGGCACGAGCCTTCCAGCCGCATCCTACTTGCCCTTCCAGCCGCCCAGCTTGCTCAGCTTCTTCCAGTGCTCCGCCGAGACCGGCATGACCGAAAGCCGCGACATCCGCACCAGGGCGAATTCGGCGAAATCCGGGTCCGCCTTGATCTCGGCCAGCGTCACCGGCTTCGGCATCGGCCCCACCGCCTTCATGTCGACGCAGACCCAGCCGCCCTTGGTGCCCGGCTCCACGGATGGGTCGGGGTAGGCTTCCTTCGCCACCTCGACCACGCCGACAATCTCCTTGCCGATGTTGGAGTGGTAGAAAAAGGCCAGGTCGCCCTGCTTCATGGCCGCGAGGTTGCGCTTGGCCATGTGGTTCCGCACGCCGGTCCAGGGTTCGGTGCCGTTCGCCACCTGCTGGTCCCAGGAAAACGCGTCCGGCTCCGATTTCACCAACCAGTACTGGCGTGCGGGGGGCATCAGACCATCGCCCCGTCCTTGAAGACCATGCGGAACGGCCGCACCTGCACCGTCTCGAACAGTCCGGCCTTGGCGTAGGGGTCGCCGGCGGCGAAGGCCTCCGCCGCGGCCTGGTCCTCGGCTTCCACCACCAGCAGGCTGCCGCAGGGCTTGCCCTCGGCGTCCAGCACCGGGCCGACGACGACGAAATTGGCCATCTTGGACTTCAGGTATTCCAGATGCGTCGGCCGCGTGGCCATGCGGAGTTCCAGGGAATTCGGCTTGTCGGTGCAGGTGATGGCGAACAGCATGGACGTCTCCCGGCGGCGTTGTTGCAAGATTCAGACGTAACGCCCCCAGGCGATGGCTTCAATCCGGGGCGAAGCACCCTTACTCTAGAGGTGTGGACGCCAGACCCCTCACGCCCCGCAAAGCGGGCCAGCCCCTCACCGCCCCACCAGCGCGGTCCCTGCACCGATTCGCCAATCCGGGGCAGTTCCTGCGCTGGACCGGGCGGATCATGCCCTGGCTCTGGGCGCTGGCGCTCGGCGTCACCGCCTGGGGCACGATCTGGGCGCTGGGCTTCGCGCCGGCCGATTGGCAGCAGGGCGAGACCGTCCGCATCATGTATGTCCATGTGCCGATGGCCTGGCTGGCCATGGGCGGGTATCTGGGCCTCGGCATCCTGTCCCTGATGTCGCTGATCTGGCGGCACCCGCTGGCGGATCTCTCGGCGCGGGAGCTTTCGCCCGTGGGTGCGGCCATCACCGCGCTCTGCCTGGCCACCGGCAGCCTGTGGGGCAAGCCGATGTGGGGCACCTGGTGGGTGTGGGATGCGCGGCTGACCAGCGTGCTGGTGCTGTTCTTCCTCTGGCTCGGCCACGCCGCGCTGGTGCGCGCCTTCGACGAGACCGATCGGGGCGCGCGGGCCGGCGCCATCCTGGCGCTGGTCGGGCTGGTGAACCTGCCGGTCGTGAAATTTTCCGTCGACTGGTGGAACACCCTGCACCAGCCGGCCAGCGTCACCCGGCTGGATGCGCCGGGGATGCATGTGGACATGCTGTACCCGCTGCTGGTCTGCACGCTCGGCTTCTCCCTGCTGCTGGCCGCGGTGGTCCTGGCCCGCACCCGGGCCGCGGTGATGGAACGCCGCATCTGGGCGCTGGAGACAGCCCGCGCCCGGCGCGCGGATGTCGCGGCATGAATTTTGTTTTCCCTCAGACGTGCCGCAGGCACGCCAGTGGCGTGACGGGCGGAAACCTCCGGTTTCCTTGGCTTCGCCGCATAAGCGGCGGGCCGCATTCGCGGCCTCAGCCCGGTCAGCAGACCGATCCGCAGTCTTGGATTGATCCATGACAAGCCATTGGATTCACATCACGCTATCCTGGACCGGCACCCTGGCCGCGTTTGGCGGCCTGGCGATTGCCGCCGTGCTGCGGCAGCGGCAGGCGGTGGTGAAACTGAAGCGCCTCGACCCCCGGGGTGAGAGAGAGACATGACCCGCAAGCGCCGTCGCCTCTGGATCCTGTTGCTCTGTGGCATTGGCGTGGGCAGCGCCACCGCCCTGACCCTGACCGCCTTCCAGGACAACATCGTCTTCTTCCGCTCCCCATCCGACATCATCGCCGAGCGCCCGGCGCCGGAGCGGTCCTTCCGCCTCGGCGGGCTGGTCGAGGCAGGCAGCGTGGAGCGTGAGCAGGCCGCCACCGGGGAAAGGCCGACCATCCGCTTCCGCGTGACGGATGGCGCCAACACCATCCCCGTCACCTATCAGGGCGTGCTGCCGGACCTGTTCCGGGAGGGTCAGGGCGTGGTCACCGCCGGCCGCTTCGGCACGGACGGCATGTTCCGCGCGACCGAGGTGCTGGCGCGCCACGATGAAACCTACATGCCGCCCGAGGTCGCGGATGCGCTGAAACGCGCCGGCCATTGGCAGCCCGAGCAGGGCACGCCGCCGCCAGCCGCCACCTGGAACACGATGCAGCCGACGCGGGTGGGGGGCAGCGGCTCATGATTGCGGAACTCGGCCATTTCGCCCTGGCGCTGGCGATGATCCTGGCGCTCGCGCAATCCGTCCTGCCGCTGCTCGGCGCCGAAATGCGCAACGGGCGGATGATGGCGACGGGCGCGCCGCTGGCGCTCGGCCAATGCGTGGCGATTGCCACCGCTTTTGCCTGCCTGATGTATTCCTACGCGATCAACGACACGACGGTGGTGAACGTCGTGCAGAACAGCCATTCGGCCAAGCCGATGCTGTACAAGATCACCGGCACCTGGGGGAATCACGAGGGTTCCCTGGTGCTCTGGATCATGATTTTGGGGATCTGCGGCGCGGCCGTTTCCGCCTTCGGGCGGGAATTGCCGACGGCGCTGCGTGCGCGCGTGCTGGGCGTGCTGGGGCTGATCTCGCTCGGCTTCCTCGCCTTCACCATCAAGACCTCGAACCCCTTCGAGCGCGTCTGGCCGCCGGCGCTGGATGGCGAGGGGCTGAACCCGATCCTGCAGGATATTGGCCTCGCACTGCATCCGCCGCTGCTCTATCTCGGCTACGTCGGCTACGCCGTGACCTTCGCCTTCGCCATCGCCGCCCTGATCGAGGGCCGCGTTGACGCCGCCTGGGGCCGCTGGGTGCGGCCCTGGTCGCTGGCCGCCTGGTCCTTCCTGACCATGGGCATCGCGCTGGGGTCCTGGTGGGCCTATTACGAGCTGGGCTGGGGCGGCTACTGGTTCTGGGACCCGGTCGAGAACGCCTCGCTGCTGCCCTGGCTGATTGGCACGGCGTTGCTGCACTCCGCCATCGTGGTGGAGAAGCGAGAGGCGCTGAAAACCTGGACCATCCTGCTGGCGATCATCGCCTTCGGCATGTCGCTGCTCGGCACCTTCCTGGTGCGCTCGGGCGTCCTGAACAGCGTCCATTCCTTTGCCAATGACCCGGAGCGCGGGTTGTTCATCCTCGGCCTGCTGATGTTCTACCTGGCTGGCGCCTTCCTGCTGTTCGCCTTCCGGGCGCGGGCGATGATCCCGACCGGAGTCTTCGCGCCCGTCTCCCGCGAAGGTGCGATCGTGCTGAACAATCTCCTGATCTGCTCGATCACCGCGGTGGTTTTCGTCGGCACGCTGTGGCCGCTGTTTGCCGATGCGCTGTTCGGCAGCAAGGTTTCCGTCGGCCCGCCCTTCTTCAATGCGGCAAGCTTCCCGCTGGTGGTGCCGCTGCTGCTGGCGATGGCGGCGGGGCCGCTGATGCCGTGGAAGCGGGCGCAGTTTTTTCCAGTTGTGATGAAGCTCTGGTGGGTCGCTGTCATCGGCTTTGCCGCCTTCTTCGTGGCCCTGCTGGCCTCCGGCCAGCGCGTGCTGCCGGCGGTAGGCTTCGCCTTTGCGGCCTGGGTCGTGGGTGCCGCCTTCGCCGATATCGCCGACCGGACCGCGCTGTTCCGCACGAATCTCGGCAATGCCTGGAGCCGTGCGAAGGGCCTGCCGCGCGCGGCCTGGGGGGCGGCCATCGCCCATGCCGGCATCGGCATCACCGCGGCGGGCATCGCCGGCATGGGGCTGGCGCAGGAACGGCTCGTCTCCCTGGCGGCCGGCGAATCCACCACGATGGCTGGCTATGAATGGCGCCTCGATGCCGTGCGGGATGAGGTCGGCCCGAACTGGACCGCGCGCCGCGCCTACATCACCGTGCTGCGCGACGGCCAGGAGCTACGCGTGATGACCCCCGCACGCCGCTACTTCCCCGTGGCACGCATGCACACCACGGAAGTCGCCATCCACACCAACCTGATGGCCGACCTCTACGCCGTGGTGGGGGAGGAGGAGGCGGCGACCGGCCGCGCCGTGGTCCGCGTGCATTACAATCTGCTGGCGCCGTGGATCTGGATCGGCGCCGGCATCATGTCGCTCGGCGCCGCGCTGTCCCTGGCGGACCGGCGGGTGCGGGTGTCCGCGCCCAATCGCGGGGCCGTCCGCAACCCGACGGTGCGGGCATGACGCCCACCTCCCGCCGCCTGCTGCTGGCCGCGCCGTTTGCCATCGCGGCGGCGGGCGGTGTCGGCTTCTACACCGCGCTCGATCGCCAGCGCAGGGGTGCCTACAACCCGCGCGGCGTGCCCTCCGCCCTGATCGGCCAGGCGCCGCCGGATTTCACCCTGCCGGCGCTGCCGGACTCGGGCGTCGAGCCTTTCGGCGCGGCCGATCTGCGTGGCATCGGCCGGCCGGTGTTGGTGAATTTCTGGGCGAGCTGGTGCGTGCCCTGCATCATCGAACACCCGCAACTGATGCGCCTTTCGCGCGAGGGCGTGCCGGTGTTCGGCATTGCCTACAAGGACAAGGCGCCCGACAGCCTTCAGTTCATCCGCCGCCACGGCAACCCGTTCAATCGCCTGGCACAGGACATGCCCGGCCGCGTCGCCATTGATTGGGGCGTCTTCGGGGTGCCGGAGACCTATCTGCTGGATGCGCAGGGCATCATCCGCTGGCGCTATGCCGGCCCCATCACCGACGAAGTGTTGGAACAGGACCTTCGCATCCTGCTGCGCCGACATGCGTAAATCTTGCCCTCAAACGGCGGGCGGCGGCTCAGCCGCCTTGCCTTCGCGCCTTGCACGGACGTGCCGAGCCGCACAGTGGGTCTGGGCGCGGCGCGCCTTCGCGCGCTCGGCCCGCTTTGCGGTCCGCATGTTGTTCTGTTTGCTACTGCTGGCGCCCCTTTCAGCCGCCGCTGTCACCAGCCCCGGCGACATGCTGCCCGATCAGGCGCTGGAAGACCGCGCCCGCACGCTGGGTCGCGAGATTCGCTGCATGGTCTGCCAGAACCAGTCGATCGAGGACAGCGAGGTCGGCCTGGCCCGCGACCTGCGCCTGCTGGTGCGCGAACGCATCACCGCCGGCGACAGCGACCGGGAGGTGAAGAGTTTCCTGCACGCCCGCTACGGCGATTTCGTGCTGCTGCGGCCGCCCTTCGCCTGGAACACGCTCATCCTGTGGGCCACGCCGCTGGTGGCGCTGCTGGTGGGCTTCGGGCTGATCCTGCTGGCCCGCCGCGGCACCGCCACCACGCCACCCCCCGCGCCCCTGAACGCGGAAGAACAGCGCCGCCTCGCCGAGATCAATGCGGCGCTCAAGCTGAAGGACGGAACCAAGGCGTGATCTGGCTTTTGCTCGGCGGCCTTGCGGTGTTCGCCTTGGCGCCGCTTGCCTGGATGTTGATCCGCCCCGCCCGCCTGCGCGGCCGGGCGGAGGCGGATCTCGCCTTGTACCGGGCGCAGCTTGACGAGCTGGACCGGGAATTGGAGACCGGGCGCCTCGATGCCGCACAGCACCAGGCGGCGCGGCTGGAGGTGCAGCGCCGCATCCTGGCCGCACCGGGCGATGCCAGGGATATCGAGGCACCCGGCCGCACCCCGGCGCTGCTCGCCGCCCTGGTCTTCCTGCTGCCGGCCGCGGCGCTCGGCCTGTATATGGTGCGCGGCACGCCGGACATGCCCGCGGTGCCCTTCGAGGAACGCCAGCGGATGGCGGAGGCGGAGAACCTGATGCTGGAGACGCTGCGCTCACGCGTCGCCGCGCTGGACCCGGCCAGCGAGACGGGCCGCCAGGGCCAGATCCTGCTCGGCAATGCCGAACGGTCCCGCGGCCGCCTGGCCGAGGCCGCCACCGCCTACCGCGTCGCGCTGGATGCGCGCTTCGATGCACAGCTCGCCGGGGACCTGGCGGAGCTGGAGATCGAGCGCGGCGAACACGCCGCCGCCGCCGCGCTGATCGCCCGCGCGCTTGGCTCCGCGCCGCAGGAGCCGCGGTTGCGCTTCCTGTCCGGCCTGGCGGAAGCGCGTGCCGGCCGGGCGGAGAATGCCCGCCGCATCTGGCAAGCCCTGCTGTCCGAGGCGCCACCCGGGGCACCCTGGCGCAGCGTGGTGGAGCGGCAACTGCAGACGCTGCCGTAGGGTTGGCCCGGTCGCATTTTCCGAGTCGTCAGGCGAAGCCGCCTGACTTGAAAATGCTCCTACCTGAGAAAATCCCGAAACCCATCCTGCAGCGCCCGGCTCCGCCCCTCCCGCGTCACCTCCCACAGCGGGTTGTCCACCGAAAGCCGGGCGCCGCCATCGCGCGTCACGCTTCGCACCACCACAGGCGCCACGGTCCGCGTCTCGATCCCGAATACATCGAGCGGGATGCGGATGAAGATGCCGCGGTCGAAGCTGCCCTCGCCGAACTTGCTGAAGGGCACGTCGGTCAGTGTGGCGAAGCCGCCGATCTCGATGCCGCTGGCAAAGCGCCGGCCGAGCTCCACCGTGCCGCCCCAATCCCCCGCCAGATACCGCCCGGCGCGAGCCACGCCATACAGGTTGAACCAGGGCAGGTCGGCATAGGCCGAGACATGGCCGGTGGTCACCTGATAGTCCCGAACGCCGAATTGCTGGTCGTAATCCCGCTGCGCCACCCGCGCGACATCCACGCCCAGCGCCCAGGGCCGGTCATGCGGCCGCCACAGCACCTCCGCCGAGATGCCGGCGAACATTGGCTCCAGATACCCCGCGGTGACCCGGCCAAACAGGTCCGGCCCCAACGCCCTTATGCCTTCGCCATACAGCGCCGGGATCGCCGTCTGCCCCTCCCGCGCATAGCGCGCCACGTCGGAGCGCACGCGCGGCAGCACGCTGTCGGAGGGCGGCGCATCGGCCAGATTGCCGACCAGGGCACGCGAAAGGCTGCCCGCGATGGCCAAACCCTGCCCGATCTCCCACCGCCCGCCGACCACGGCGGCGGCCTGCCAGCGCACGGTGCGGGAGGGATCGCCAAGCAAAAGGGAGAATTGCGGCTCCGCGCCCCAGGACAATCCGGCGCCGCCGGCCATCAGCCCGAAGCGATCGGCACCCACCGGCTCCAGCGTGCTGGCGAAAAACACTTCCTCCGCACTGCCGTCGCCACGGCTGGCGGCCTCCATCGCACGCCGTGGCAGCGTCAGCCGCGCCACCTCCACCCCGGCCTGGCGCCAGGACAGGCGCAGCCGTTCCACCTCACCCGGCAGATGTGGCTGCACCGCGCGCAGCACCCGCCCCGCGGCGCCTGCCAGCCGGCGCTGCCGGCCGCCCGCCACGGCAATCCGCGCCTCCGCCCCCACAATCTCCACCGCCACCGGGCGGAAACCGGCCTGGCGCAGCGCGTTCCGCACCGCCTCCTCCGGCGCCGGGGCCGCCGCCGGGCGCGGGCCGAGGGCGGGTAGCCTCTCAAGCTCCGGCACCCTGTCCGGGTCGAAGCGGGCGGAAATCCGGAACAGCAGGTCCGTGCCATGCACCCAGTCCAGCCCGGCATCGAGCCAGCCATTCGACCAGTGCAGCCCGTAATTCACGCGGCTGCGCGCCTCGCCCCGCAACCCGGTGGTCCGCGCCGGCCAGCCGCCACGTTCGTCGCGCAGCGCATCGCCGGAATACTCGACCTTGGCGCGCAAACCCTCGACGCCGCCAAACGGCGTCCACACCTCCGGCAGCGAATATTCCAGCCCGCCGAAAACCGCCGCCTGCTCGCCGCGAAAGAAGGGAATGGTGTTGATCGAACCACCCTGGCCCACATCACGCGGTCGATCCTCGAACCGCGGCGATACGGCCGTCAGCGGATTGCCGAAATCATCCCCGGTGCCCAGCCGCCCCCAGCCCACTCCGACCGTCGCATCCCAGCGCCCGAACCGCTTGGACGCCACGACATACTCGCCCGAATACAACCCGGTTCCGATGAAATCCTGCAACCCGATCGCCAAGGCCGGCGCCCAATCCGATTCCGCCACCAGCCGCAGCTTCACATCGAAGGACCGATCCGTGGTCATCCCGGCGCCCCGGGTCCCATCCAACCGCTCCGCCACCCGGAACGTCGTCTCCAGCCACGGCAAGGCCTGCCAATTGATGAAATGAAACCGCCGCTGATGCCGCAACGACGACCCCGCCTCCACCACCCCATCCGGCCGAAACCGCGCATTCCGCATCTCGATGAGCCCAACCCCGCCATAATTCGACCCGGTCCCCGGCACCTCCTCCGCCACGGCGATGGCGGGCAGGAACAGCGTGAGGAGAAGGGCGGCGCGGGTGGTTCGCAAGGAGGGCTCTGCCCTCCCTGCACCCTCCCGCCAGGAGGCAGTGGCCTCCTGGACCACGGGGTCTTTGAGCAGGAGAGGAGAGGGGGCCGCAGCAAGCGCTTGTTCCGCGGTACCGCTTGCCCCCTCTCCACTCCTGCTCATGATTCGAGGGTTCCAAGGGGCCACTGCCCCTTGGCAGGGGGTGCAGGGGGACAGCGTCCCCCTGCAATCACCCACGCCCCCCTCCCTCAACGCAGCTCCCGCGCGATCACGGCCAGGGCGGCGGAGGAGATGGTGACTTGGCTCAGCACCTGGGTCAGGTCGCGGATGAAGCCCCAGGTTTCGTAGGGGGAGGGGTCTTGCGGCACGACGACCAGGCTGCCGGGTGGGATGGGTGGGCCGCCGGACTGCCAGCCTGAGAGTCCCGCTGGGGCGGCCTGGCCGTTCGGCAGCACGACGAAGGCGCGGCCGGTATCGGCGAAGCGTTGTGCGCCGCCGGCGGCACGGGCGTAGTCGTTGGCGCGCCAGCCGGAGCGGAATTGCAGGCTGCCCGGGTTCAGCACGGCGCCGACGACGGTGACTTCGTTGGGGCGTTTCGGAATGACGATCAGGTCGCCGGGTTCCAGCAGCACGTCGCGGTCCGGGTGGGCGGCGAGTTGCACCGGGTCTGCCTCCACCACCATGCGACCGGCGGCCTGGGCCTGGCGGAGGGAGGCGGCGAGTTCGCGCCCGGCGGTGATGGCGCTGCCCACATCCACGCCCTGCGCGCGCCCGCCCGCCACCGCCTGCCCGGCCGCGACCTGGACCAGGGAGGTTTCGAGGTCTCGTGCGGCGCGTGCGAAGCCTTCCTGCTGGCGGCGGCGCACGCTGTCGCGGGTGAAGACGGCGCCGTAGGGGTAGGCCTGGGGGGTCAGCCCGCCGGCGCGGGCCAGCAATTCGGACAGGCGTTCGCCGCGACGGATGTCATAGCTGCCGGGACGCACGGCTTCGCCTGCCAGCACCACCGGCCCGCTTTCACGGTCGGAGAAGCCGCGCGGCACGCGCAGCACGTCGCGCGGTGAAAGCCGCACCGCCCGGAAGTTGCGGGACCGCAAATCCAGCAGCAGGCGGGTCAGCGGCTGCGCGCCGGCCTGGTCCACGGGTTCGCGCGCCAGCTCCACGGCGGACAGGTCGGCGCCATCGGTGGCGCCGCCGGCAGCGGCCAGCAGCAGGTCGAGCCCGGTATCGTCCAGCAGCGGGAACAGGCCGGGCTGGCGCACTTCGCCGCTCAGCAGCACGGCCGAGTCCAGCAGGAAGCCCAGAAGCTGCGGGTAGTCGAGGAACAGCTGCGGGCAGGCCGGCGCGCCGATATCCGGGAAGCCGGCACCGCGCGCATGGGCGAAGCGGGCGGGGGCGCTGCGGCTGGCGATGGCGAGCTGGGTCAGCGCCGCGCAGGCTGTCTCCTGCGGCGCTTCGCCGCGCAGTGCGCGCTGCACGGGCGGGCTGGCGAGCCAGGCGATGTCGGCATTGCCGAGCACGATCACCTCATCGCCCTCGGTCAGCGGCAGGTCGGTGGTGCCTTCCAGGGTGCGGGCCAGGTCGAAGGGCACGAAGTGGCGGCCGCGCGTCGCCGGGTCCAGCCGCAGGATGACGGACAGGCGCGGATAGGGGTCCGGCCGCACCAGCCGGGCGTCGCGCAGCAGCGATCGCAGCGTGGCGCCGCCGCGGCCGATCGCGCGGGTGACGGGGGCGGAGACGTGGCCGGCCAGGCGCAACTGGTTCGCCACCACATCGGCGCCTGGCTGCACCAGCACGCTGTCGCCGCGGCGCACGGCATCGCGCGGGCCGATTTCGGCGAAGCTGCGGCCACCGCCGGCTTCCGTGCCCTGCACCAGGAAGCGGTTGCCGGCCGGGCGCAGCGGGTCTCCGGCCAGGCGCAGCAGGGTGGCCAGCGGCGCACTGGTGGCGCGGGCGGGCAGTTCGTAGATGCCCGGGCGCGTCACCTGCCCGGCCACCGCGACCACGCTGCCGAGCGGCGGCACGATGATGCGCTCCCCCTCGCGCAGCGCCAGATCCACCTCCGCGCCTTCGCCGGTGATGACCGTGTAGAGGTCGATGGTGCGGCGGCCATGCGGGCCTTCGACGCGAATGGCGCGCAGGCTGCCGGTGCGGCGCGGCCCGCCGGCCTGGGCCAGTGCATCGAGCACGGAGGACAGGGCGGTGACGGTCTGCATCCCTGGCCGCTGCACCTCGCCGGCCACGAAGATGGCGATCTGCCGCACCTGGCCCACGGACAGGAAGACTTCGGTGCCCGGCATGTCCCGCGCGACGCGAGCTTCGAGGTCCGCGCGCAGCGCGCCGAGGGTGCGGCCGGCGGCGGGAATAGGCGGCAGGTCGGGGGTCAGGATGGTGCCGTCGCGTTGCACCCGCAGGTTCAGCGTGGCGCGGGTGCGGCCGCGGAGCGCCAGGACCAGCTCATCCTCCCGCCCGATGAGGTAGTTCTCCGGCAGGGCGCCGGATTGGCTGGGGGCGCGGCTGGTGCTGGTGAAGCTGTCATAGCCGAATTGCCGCAGCGCCAGGCCGAGGCGTTCGGCGAAGAAGATCTCGGTATGGGACAGCGGCTCCGCCGTGGCGCCACCCGCCAGCGGCGCGGCGGCTGCGGTGCCAGGCGGGGCGGCACCAGGCGTGGCGGTGCCAGGCGGGTTGGGAAAGGCGGGGGCGCTGGGTGCGGGCAGCGGGCCGCCGGGGGGGCGCCCGGTGGCGGCGTCGCGCATGCGTTGCAGAATGTCCTGCTGCACCGACTGCGGCAGGGTCGGCACTGGAAGCCCGCCGGGCAGCAGGGAGGGCAGGGAGGGCGGCGCCAGCGCGGCGCCTTCGGAGCCGGGTCCGGAGAATTGCGCGCGCGCGGGTGCATTGGCCGCCAGCAGGCCCAGAAGCAGGCCGAAACGGCCACAAAATTTCAACCCCAGGATGAATTGCATTTTCATTGTTCAGCCTGGGTGTAGCATAAGCATGTGATTCATGTCTGACCAACTCCCATTCAATCCTGAACAGGACGCCTGGGTTGTAACCGCGCCGGACCGCATCCGCGCCGGGGGCCGGCTCGGCCGTCTGTGGCTGATGGCGGATGCGGCCTGGCGGCTGGGTGCCCGGCCGGTGGGGCTGATGCTGCTGCACCGGGCCAGCCTGGCCGCCGGCCTGCCGCAGCGCCGCCTGGCCGATGCCGCCGCCCCGGAAGGCCGCTTCCTGCCCATCAAGGCCCCGCCCGCCCCGGCACTGCCCGCGACGATGGTGTCCCGGCTGCGGGAAGCCGCCGCCGCCCTGCCCGCGCGACCGGACTGGCATGGCGGGCACGACCCCACCGCCCCCGCGATTGGGCTGGACCTGTTCGCAGGCGGCGACGTCCGCCCGGTCTGGGAGGTCAGCCGATTCGCCGATGTACTGCTGCTGGCCCAGGCCGCGCGGATCGACCCCGGCGGCGGCCATCTGGCGCGGGCGGAGGCGCGCCTGGTTGCCTGGTGCGCCGCCAACCCCGCATTCCGCGGCCCGGCCTGGGCCTGCGGCCAGGAAGCCGCGCTGCGGGCGCTGTCCCTGGCGCTGGCGCTGGCGCTGCTGGATGCGGACCGCAACCCGCCACCGGCCGCGCGGGCCTTGCTGGCGCTGTGCGAGCGCCGCATCGCCGCGACGCCGGCCTATGCCGCGGCGCAGGACAACAACCACGCCATCTCCGAACCCGCCGGCGCCTTCGCCTGCGCGCTGCTGCGGCGGGATGCGACCGCGGCAGACCGGGCGTCGCGGCATCTGGCAGCGGCGTTGGCGCGGCTGGTGGCGCCGGATGGCGGCTTCGCGCAGGTCTCGGCCGGCTATGCGCGGCTGGCGCTGGATGTGCTGTCCATCACGGAGTGGCTGCGCCGCCGCCATGGCGCGCCGGAATTCCCCGCCCCGCTCGCCGCCCGCGCCGCCGCGCTGGCCGGCTGGCTGCACCGGGTGGTGGCGCCGGAGGATGGCAGCGGCCCGGCGCTCGGGGTGGAGGATGGCTCCGCCTTCGCCGATCTCGGCCTGCATGGGCCCTTGGATGCGCGCGGTAGCGTCGAACGGGCGGCGCGGATCTTCGCCGGGGCCGGCACCGACCTGCCGGAGGATGCGGGCTGCGCCTGGCTCGGCCTGCCCACCCCCGCAGCGCGGCTGCGGCGCCCGGCGCGCTGGCGGGCGGAAGGCAGCCAGGGCTGGGCGGCCGGTGGCGCCACCGCCCTGCTGCGGACCGGGCCGCTGCGCTTCCGCCCGACCCAGCCGGACCTTTTGCATGTGACGCTGCGCGATGGGCCGCGGACGGTGCTGCGCGATGGCGGCACAGGTGCCTACAACCCGGCCGCCCCCTGGTGGTGGCCGGCACTCGCCAGCGGCGCCGCGCACAACGCCGTGCTGTTCGACGAGGCCGAGCCGATGCCGCGCCTCGGCCGCTTCCTGTTCGCCCGCTGGCCGCGGCTGCGCGACCTGCCGGATGGCGCTGCACGGCGGGATGCCGCCGGGCACCATCATGCCCGCCGCGTGCAGGTGGAGGGCCGGTGCTGGAGCGTGACGGATGATCTGGACGGCCGTTTCCGCATCGCCACCCTGCGCTGGCGGCTGCCGGATGGCGATTGGCGCCTGCGCGGTGAGATGGCGGAGGATGGCCGGCTGCAATTGCGGATCGAGACTGATGCCGCCCCCGGCGCGCTGGCCCTGGCGCTGGAGCGTGGCTGGCACAGCCCCGCCTATGGCGCCATCGCGCCCTGCCCGGTGCTGTGCGTGACCGTGCGCGCCCCGGTCTCCCGGCTTGTCACCACCATCACGCTGCCTGCCGTGGGTCCGGCCTGATGCCGCTGGAAAAGCTGACCCTTCGCCTGTGGCAGTGGCGTGGGCGGGTGCTGCTGCTGGCGCTGCTGCTGTTCGGCACCGGCGCCTTTACGGTGTTCGGCCTGCCGCGCAGCTTCGTGGCGGAGGCGGTGGTGGCGCCCTCGGAGACGACGGGCATCGCCACCTCCTCCCTCCTCTCGGTCTCACCCGCCATATCCGGCCTGCTGGACCCGCGCCCGGCTGGCAATTTCGCCATCTATCTCGGCGCGCTGCGCTCCGCCGAGGCGGCGATGCGGCTGGTGGAGGCGACGCCGCTGCTGGCGGTGCTGGCGGAGCGCCGCGCCGCCGGCCCGATGGGTACACTGCGCCAGGCGCTCGGCCTGCAGCGGGAGATGGATCTGGACGATGCGCGCAATTGGCTGGCGCGCAACCTGGCGGTGACGCAGACGCTGGGCTCCGTTACCTGGACGCTGTCGCTGGCGCATCCGGATCGCGACCAGGCGCTGGCCACGCTGCGCCACCTGCACGCCTTCGCCGAGGCCAAGGTCCGCGCCGATCTGGAGGAGATGGCCCGTCGCCGCGTGGTGGCGCTGGAGGCGCGGCTGGCGCGGGAACAGGATCTTTACATCCGCCAGTCACTGTATGAGGTGCTGGCCCAACAACAGCGCGTCGGCCTAGTGGTGGCGGCGGATGAGGCGGTGGCGGCGCGGCTGGTCTCCGCACCCCTGGTCGAACAGCGCGCCTCCCTGCCCAACCGGTCCCTGCTGCTGCTGCTGCTGCTGGTGACGGCGCCGCTGGCGGCGCTGGCCATGGCCGCTGCCGCAATCCTGCTGTCCGGCCTGCGCCGCGCATCCGCGATGCCGCCTCGCGCCGCCTACCGGATGGAGCCCGCGGAATGACCGGCGGGCTGCTGGCCTGGCTCGCCGGGGCGCTGGCGGCCGTGCTGCATCTGGCCGGCGCGCTAAAGACCACGCCGGCCTTCTCGGCGCTGCCCTTCGATCTGACGCTAGCCAGCCTGGCGCTGCTGCTGCCGCTGCTGGCGCTGTTGCTGGTGACGAGGCGCTGGGCGGTGGCGCCCGCCTTGGCGCTGCCGGTGGCGGCGGCGGCGCTGCTGTGGCTGTGGCTGGTGGTGGCCGGAAGCTGGTCCGCCTCCCGCCTCATCCTTGTGCAGAAACTGCCGGAGGTGGCGATCGCGGCACCCCTGATGCTGGCCGCCGGGCTGCTGGTAGGGGCGGAGCCGGTGGCGCGGGCCGCGCTGTGCCGGGTGACGCTCGGCATCGGGCTGCTGCTGGGCCTGCTGGTCGGCTGGTCCGCCCTGGCGGGCTGGCAGGCGCAGGATGTGGCGCAAATGCGGGTGCACCATCAATTGGCCGGCCTCGCTTTGGCCACCGCGGCGGCGCTGGCGGCGGTGGAATCGCGCGGCCTGTGGCGGCTGGCCTGGCTGGCGGCGGTGCTGGGCCTCGGCGCCACCTCGCTGTTGCCCGGCGGGCGCACGGCGCTGGCCGCGCTGGTGCTCGGCGTGGCGCTGGCGCCGGCCTTGCGGCTCGGCCGCCAGGCCGGGTTGGCCTGGCTGCTGGCGGCGCTGGCGGTGCTGGCGCTGGGCGGCCTGTGGCTGTTGCTGAACCCCGGCCTGGCGGAGGGGCTGCGCACATTGGAACGCCTGACCTCGGAACCGGCGGGGCTGGAGGCGCGGCAGGGGCTGTGGCAGGCGGCGCTGGGCTGGGCTGGGCTGGCGGCGCCCTGGGGTCTTGGTACCGGGGGTTTCACCATCGCCGCCGGGCATGGCGAATGGCGCGGCCTGTACCCGCACAACCATGCGCTGGAGGCGCTGGCGGAGGGTGGGCTGCCGGGGCTGGTGCTGTGGCTTGGCGCCTTCGGCGGCGCGGCGCTGGCGATGCTGGCGCTGGCGCCGGGCGTGGCGCCGGCACGGCTGGCGCGGATTGCGGCGCTGGTGCTGCCGATGGCGATGACCATCCTGGTCTCCACCGACCTTGGCAATCGCATGGCGTGGTTCGCACTTGGCCTGGCGCTCAGCCTGGGGCTGACGCTGCGCGCGCCGGTGGCGAGACACGGCCATGTATGAACGCTTCGGCAAGCGATGGCTGGATGTGGCCGGCGCGCTGCTGCTGCTCGGGCTGCTGACACCGGTGATGCTGGCGGTGGCGCTGGCGGTGCGGCTGCGGCTGGGGGCGCCGGTGCTGTTCGTGCAGCCCCGCGCCGGGCGCGGCGGGCGGCCCTTCACCCTGCTGAAATTCCGCTCCATGGCGCCGGGCGCGGCGCCCGATGCCGAAAGGCTGACGGGCTTCGGCCGCAGGCTCCGCGCCAGCGGGCTGGATGAGCTGCCGCAACTGGTGAATGTGCTGCGCGGGGAGATGAGCCTGGTCGGGCCGCGGCCGCTGCCCCTGTCCTACCTGGCGCATTACTCGGCCCGCCAGGCGCAGGGGCTGCGGGTGCGGCCGGGGCTGGTGGGACCTGGGGTGGCAGCCGGGCGCAACGCCGTGGCCTGGCCGCAACGGCTGGAACTCGGCGCCGAATACGCCAGCGCCCCGCTGCGGCTGGACCGGGATGTGTGGCTGGCGCTGCGCAGCCTGTGGGTGCTGCTGCGCGGCCGGGGGGCCACGGCGCCTGGGCATGCCACCATGCCCGCCTTCGCCGCGCAGCCGCCCGGACCGCCGCGGCGCGACGCGTGCGGGCAGGTCTGGTTGCGTTAAGCTATCGTTGTACAGGGAATGCTTGATTTTTCGTTAATCAATCAACCATGATGGGAATCTAGAACGGTATAATTCAATCATCTGGTTCACGATGGCATTCCAGCACGCCTCCCCCGCCGCGGCTGCCGTACTGCCCTTCCCGGGCCGCCTCGCGCCGCCGCGGCTGGCGCTTTCCCCGCCGCATCTGGCAGGCACGGAGATCGAGGCGCTGCGCGCCACGCTGGACTCCGGCTGGCTCGCCCCCGCCGGGCCGGCACCCGCGGCCTTCGAGGCGGCGCTCGGCCAGACCACCGGCTTCGCCGCCAGCCTTGCCACTTCATCCGGCACCGCGGCGCTGCATCTGGGCTACCGGGTGCTTGGCGTGCAGCCGGGGGATGAGGTCTGGGCGCCGGCGCTGACCTTCGTCGCCACCGTGGCGCCGGCCGTGCAGATGGGCGCGGTGCCGCGTTTCCTGGACGTGACGCCCGCCGGCTGGGGCATGGACCCCGGCCTGCTGGCGCAGGAACTGGCCGCGGCGGCACGGCGCGGCAGGCTGCCGCGGGTGGTGGTGCCGGTGGATCTGTACGGCCAATGCTGCGAGCTGGATGCCATCATCGCCGCCTGCGACCGCTGGGGCGTGCCGGTGCTGTGCGACAGCGCCGCCGCCATGGGCGCGCAGCAGCGCGGCGGCCGCCATGCCGGGCATGGCGCGCGGCTGGCGGTGTATTCCTTCAACGGCAACAAGATCATCACCGCGGCCGGCGGCGGCGCGCTGGCCAGCGACGACCCGGCGCTGATCGCCCGCGCCCGGCATCTGGCGGGCCAGGCGAAGGAAGCGTGGCCGCATTACGAGCATGAGACCACCGGCTACGCCTATGGCATCTCCTCCGTCCTGGCGGCGATCGGCCTGGCGCAATTGCCGGCGCTGGAGGCGCGGGTGCAGCGCCGTCGCACCATCTTCGCAACCTATGTCGAGGCGCTGGCCGACCTGCCCGGCCTCGGCTTCATCGCCGAGCCTGGCTGGGGCCGTGCCAATCGCTGGCTGACCGTGCTGCGCGTGGACCCCGCCGGCTTCGGTGCGGACCGGGAACATCTGCGCCGGGCGCTGGAGGCGGCAGGGGTGGAAAGCCGCCCGGCCTGGAAGCCGCTGCATCTGCAGCCGGCATTCCGGGATGCGCCGAGGGCCGGCGGCGGCATCGCGGCGGCGCTGTTCGAGACCGGGCTGTGCCTGCCCTCCGGCAGCGGCATGGCACCGGCGGACCAGGACCGCGTGATCCAGGTGGTGCGCCAGCATGCACGCGCCTGAAGGCCGCCCTCCGGATGGCAGCGGGTGGCCGAGGGCGGGGCTTCGCATCCTGTACCTGCACCAGCATTTCTCCACCCCCAACGGCACCACCGCGACCCGCGCCTGGCACCATGCCAGCGCCCTGGCCGCCGCCGGGCACAGCGTGACGCTGGCCTGCGGGCGTTATGACGGGGCCATCACCGGCCTCGACGGACCCTTCCGGCGCGGCCGGCGCCAGGGCCGCGTCGGCGGGTTCGAGGTGGTGGAGTTCGACATTCGCTGCGGCAACAGCCAGGGCCTTGTCGCCCGCACCGGCGCCTTCCTGCGCTTCGCCGCAGCCGCCAGCCGGATGGCGCTGGGCAGGCGCTGGGACCTGGTCATTGCCTCCTCCACGCCGCTGACGGTGGCGATTCCGGCGCTGCTGGCGCGGCGGCTGCGCGGCACCCCCTTCATCTTCGAGATCCGCGACCCCTGGCCCGAACTGCCGGCGGCGCTGTCCCGGCGCGATGGGGCGGCCCGCCAGGGCGGGGCCGTGCCGCGCCCGGTGCTGCGGCTGATGGGCCTGCTGGCCAATGCCGCCTGCCGCGAGGCCGCCGCCGTGCTGGCCCTGACCGAGGGCATGGCCCGTGTCGCGCTGACGCGGGGCGCGGAGCCGGACCGGCTGCGCGTGCTGCCGCAGGGTGCCGACCTGGCGCTGTTCCATCCCGGCATCGCCCCCTGGCGACCGCCGGGCATCGCGGTGCAGGAATCGATGGCGGTCTATGCCGGGGCGCATGGCCGGGCGAATGGCCTGCACCAGCTGCTCGATGCCGCCGTCAGGCTGCGGCGCACCGGCCTGCATTTGGTGCTGGTGGGGGAAGGGTCGGAAAAGCCGGCGCTGATGGCGCGCGCCGCGGCCGAGCAGCTTCCCGTCACCTTCCTGGAGCCGATGCCGAAGGCGCATCTGGCCCGGCTGCTGGCGGCGGCGGAGATCGGGCTGCTCTGCCTGGCGCCAGTGCCGGAATTCGCCGAATGGACGGCGCCGAACAAGCTGGTGGAGGGGCTGGCCGCCGGCCTGCCGATGGTCACCAACGTGCCCGGCCGCGCGGCACGGCTGCTGGCCGAGGGCGGCTGCGGGCTGACGGTGCCGCCGGGCGATGCCGATGCGCTGGCCGCGGCGCTGCTGGCGCTGGCGACCGACCCGCCGCGCCGCCTGGCCATGGCGCGGGCCGCGCGCATCGTCGCGGAACGCCAATTCGATCAGCGGCGGATCGCCGCGCGGATGGTTGCGGTGGTGGAGGCGGTGGCCGGCCATCCGCCGCGCCGGGCGACCTGGCAGCATGACCAGGCGCGCGCCGGATGAGCGAACCATTGCTGCTGATGCTGTCCGCCGCGCACCCCGCCACGGATGTGCGGATCGTCGCCAAGGAAGGTGCCGCCCTGGCCGCAGCCGGCTTCCGGCTGCGCCATCTGGCGCCGCGCCTGTCCGGCCCCAACTCGACCGGCCCCCATTCAACCGGCGCCGTGCCCGAAAGTCTGCATGGCGTGGCGCTGGAGACCTTCCCCGCGCCGCGCGGCTGGGCCGGGCGGCTGCGCGGCATCCCGGCGCTGGCACGCCGCGCCGCGGCGCTGCGGCCGGCGGTGATCCACGCGCATGAGCCGGATAGCTGGCTCGCCGCACTGCTCGCGGCACGGCGCTGCGGCGCGCTTGTGGTGCTGGATGTGCACGAACACTATCCCTCCCGCCTCGACCCCGCCCTGCCGGCAGTGCTGCGGCCGCTGGTGGCACCACTGGCACGGGCGGCGATGCGGCTCGCCTGCCGGGTGATGGCGGCGCGGGCGGATGCGGTGGTGCTGGCGAAGGACGGGCTGGCGGCGGATTTCGCCTCGGCACGGCGCAGCATTGCGGTGCGGAACTATGCGACGCCGGTGGAGGTCACGCCCCGCCTGCACGCCGCCGGGCCGCCGGTTCTGCTGCATCTGGGGGCGCTGACCGCCAGCCGTGGCGCGCTGCTGCTGCCGGCGCTGCTGGCGCGACTGCCGGGCGCCCGGCTGCGGCTGGTCGGCCGCTTCACCGATGGTAGCGAGGCCGAATTCTGGGACCGCGCCAGGGCGCTCGGCGTCGCTGGGCGGATCGAGGCGCTGGGCTGGATGGAGCGGGAGGCGGCGCTGCGTGTGGCGGCGGAGTGCGACATCGGCCTGGTGCTGTTCCAGCCGGGGGTCGAGAACCATCGCCTGGCGCTGCCGCACAAGCTGTTCGACTGCATGCTGGCCGGCCTGCCGGTGATCGTGCCCGATTTCGCCGAGGAAGTCTGCGCCGTGGTGCGGGAGGCCGATTGCGGCCTGGCGGTGGATGTGGCCGAGGTGCCGCGCATTGCGGAGGCTGTGCGCGTGCTGGCCGACCCGGCTCTGCGCGCGGCGCTGGGGGCGCGTGGCCGCCAGGCGGCGCTGCGCCGCTTCGGCTGGGCGGCGGAGGCAGCGCGGCTGGTGCGGCTGTATCGCGGGTTGCTGGCGGAGGCCGTGCCCGCAACCCCCGCATCGGCGGAGCCCGTGCGGCTATCTGGTTGAAAGGGGCTGGTTGAGGCTAACCTGCGGATGGCGCCTTGCGGACCAGCCAGCGATAGACCCCGGCCGCGTTCAGCACCAGCAGCACGATATTGGTCAGGCCGAGCTGGCTCTCCCGTTCCATCTGCGCCGAGGTCAGCCAGAAGGCGGAGCCGGCGGCCAGTACGGCAAAACCCCAGCCGGTGGCGCGCCGGCCGAGATCGGCCGCGGTCATCCCGGCGCCGCAGATGGTGCAGCCCATCGCCAGCCATTTCAGGATATCGGCCAACCCCATCTTCGCACGCCCGCTTGCCGGTGGAGCGGGCCGAACGCGGGGCCAGGCGGTGCGTTGCCGCCGCCGGTTCAGCCGGTGACGGCGTAGCCCTCCGCCGTCACCAGCGCCGTCAGCTCGGCGCGGTCCAGTGTGGTGTCGGCGCGGACCAGCCCGGCGGGCAGGTCCACCTGCACCCGGGCCTGCGGGTCACGGGCCTGGATGGCCAGCGTCACCGCGCGCACGCAATGGCCGCAGGTCATGCCGGACACCTTGAGTTCCTCCGTCATGCGCGGCTTCCCTCCAGCCCCGCCAGGATCGGGCAATCTGGCCGGTCGTCGCCCTGGCAATGCTGCGCCAGGTGCCGAAGGCTGTCAGCCACCGCCTGAAGCGAGGCCGCCTTACTCTCCAGCGCCGCCACATGGTCCAGCGCCATCTGCTTCACTTCGGAACTGGCGCGGGACCGGTCGCGCCACAGCGCCAGCAGCCGGCGGATATCCTCCAGCGGGAAGGCGAGGTCCCGCGCATGGCGGATGAAGCGCAGCACCGCGACATCCTGCGGGCCGTAGCTGCGATAGCCGTTCGGCCGCCGCGTCGCCTCGATCAGCCCGATCGCCTCATAATGGCGGATCATCTTGGCGGAGACGCCGGAGCCGGCCGAAGCCTCGCCGATATTCATGCCCCCGGGGATGGTCCGGCCCAAGCGCCCGCCACCGCTCGCGGGTGCCAGCGGGACAGCAGCAGCGCGTTGGTCAGCACCGAGACCGAGGACAGCGCCATCGCCGCCCCCGCGAAGGCCGGCGACAGCATCCCGGCCGCTGCCAGAGGTATGCCGAGCAGGTTGAATGCGAAGGCCCATGCCAGATTCTCCTGTAGCTTGCGATAGGTTCGACGGGTGATGTCGAGGGCGGCCGGCACCAGCGCCGGGTCCCCCCGCATCAGGGTGATTCCTGCGGCCGCCATGGCGACATCGGTGCCGGTGCCCATGGCGATGCCGAGATCGGCGGCGGCCAGCGCCGGCGCGTCGTTCACGCCATCGCCGACCATGGCGACGCGCGCGCCGCCGGCCTGCCAGCGCGCCAGGGCCTCCAGCTTGTGCTGCGGCAGCATCTCGGCCTCGACCTGGGTGATGCCGAGCGCGCGGGCGGCCGCCTGCGCGGCGGCGGGGCTGTCGCCGGACAGCATGGCGACCTCCACCTTCAGGTCGCGCAGCGCCTGCACGGCGCCGGCCGCCTGCGGCTTCAGCGCATCCTCGAACGCCAGCAGGCCGAGAACGCGGCCTTCTTCCGGCGCCATCAGCCAGGCGAGGCTGCGCCCGGCGGTGGCCTCGGCGCGGCCCCATTCGGCCAGCTCCCGCGCCTCCAGCGCCTGCTCGGTCAGCATGCGGGGGGAGCCGAGCAGCAGGCGCTGGCCCGCAACCACGCCCTCGACGCCACGGCCGGGCAGGGCGCGGAAGCCGGTGACCGCCAGGGGGGCGACCGGGGTCGCGCCGCCATCACGGCCCTGCGCTGCCAGCACGGCGCGGGCGAGGGGGTGTTCCGAGCCGGTCTGCAGGGCGGCGGCGCGGGCCAGGACATCGGCCTTCGCCACGCCCTTCGCCGCATGCAGCGCGGCCAGGCGGGGCTGGCCCTCGGTCAGCGTGCCGGTCTTGTCGAAGGCGACCAGGGTGATGCGCTTGCCGCGCTCGATCGCCTCCGCATCGCGCACCAGGATGCCGGAGCGGGCGGCCGCGCCGGTGCCGGCCATGATGGCGGCGGGGGTCGCAAGACCCAGCGCGCAGGGGCAGGCGATGACGAGGACGGACACCGCATTCAGCAGCGCCGCCTCCACCCCCGCGCCGGCCAGCAGCCAGAAGCCCAGCGTGCCAGCGGCGATCAGGATGACGACGGGCACGAAGACCGCGGCCACCCGGTCCACCAGCTTCTGCACCGGGGCGCGGCTGGCCTGGGCGGCGGAGACCAGGGCGGCAACACGGGCCAGCGTGGTTTCCCCGCCTACGGCGGTGGCGCGCAGCACCAGGCGGCCATCCAGCACCACCGTGCCGGTGGCGAGCTTGGCGCCGGGCGCCTTTTCCACCGGGCGGCTTTCGCCGGTCAGCGCGCTTTCATCGACGCCGGCCTCGCCGTGCTCCACCGTGCCATCCACGGGCACGCGTTCGCCGGGGCGCAGCACCACCACATCGCCCACCACCAGGGACGCCGCCGGAACCTCCCGCTCCGTGCCGTCCTCGGCGCGGAGGCGGGCGGTGCGGGGGCGCAGGTCGAGCAGGGCGCGCAGCGCGGCGCCGGTGCCGCGGCGGGCGCGGGCTTCCAGATGCTTGCCGAGCATCACGAACAGGATGACGACGACGCCGGCCTCGAAATACAGGACATGGGCGTGCCCGCCGCCATGCTGCAGCAGCAGAACCAGAGACAGGCCGAAGGCGGCGGAGGTGCCGATGGCGACCAGCAGGTCCATGTTGCCGGTGCCGGCGCGTAACGCCGCCCAGGCGGCGCGGTAGAAGCGGGCGCCGAACCAGAATTGCATGGGCAGGGCGAGCGCGAGCTGGACCCAGCCATTCGGCATCCAGTCCTGGCCGATGCCCATGCCGACCATGCCCAGCAGGAAAGGCGCGGCCAGCAGCGCGGCCAGCAGCAGGTCGCGCCGCTGGGCGGAGAGTTTCGCCGCCGCCGCCGCGTCTTCCGCCGCGCCATCTTCCGCGAGCGCCGCCAGGCGGTAGCCGGCGCGGGCGAGCGCCGCGGCCAGCACGCTGTCCTCCACCGGCAGCAGCAGCCGCAGATTGGCCTGTTCCGAGGCGAGGTTGACCGAGACCGCCGCCACCCCCGGCACCGCGGCCAGCGCGCGTTCGACGCGGCCGGCGCAGCTGGCGCAGGTCATCCCCTCCACGCCGATGCTGCGCGACACCTCCGGCACGGCATAGCCGGCGCTGCGGACCGCGGCGGCCAGCGCCTCCGCCGGCGCACTGCCCCGCACCAGCGCCCGCTCCGAGGCGAGGTTCACCTGCGCCTCCACCGTGCCGGGCACGGCGAGCAGTGCACGCTCCACCCGCCCGGCGCAGCTCGCGCAGGTCATCCCCTCGATCGGCAGGGACAGGCGGGGGAGGGTCTGGGGCGAGGCCTCAGGCATCAGGGTCTGGTGTTCCATGAAATGGAGATGGGGATTACCAGCATAGGAAGGTCAAGGACCGTGTCGCGGCGCCGTGCCATAGGAGCAAGGATGCCGCCGCGTGGGCGCGCGCGCATTGATCCAGCGCAGGTTTACGGTTGACGGCGCCCTGCGTCGCGACGACATGCCTCGACCATGTCCCAGACGCTGCGTGTCGCCCTTGCCCTGGCCTGGCTGCTGCCGGTCCTCGGCCCATCCCCCGCGCCCGCCCAGGCGCCCGCTCCCGCCCAGGCGCCAAGCCAGGCGCAGGATGCGCCGGTCCGCATCATCAACCGCACCGGCCAGCCAGCCACCGCGCTGCATGCGGTGCGCAGTGGCCGGACGGATTGGGGCAGCAACCTGCTCAATCGCGGCCCGCTGCCGAACAATGCCGGCTTCCCCATGCGCCCCAGCGCCGCCGCCGGTTGCCGCTTCGATGTGCGCCTGGTGCTCGCCGATGGGCGGGAGGCGGTGGCGCGCGACCAGGACATCTGCACCACGCCACGGGTCGAGCTGTATACCGCGACCGCCGCCGCGCCGCCCGGCATCATGGCCACGCCGACACCCGGCGTGGCGCAGGCGCGGCCGAATACGCAGGCCCGCCGCGTTTCAACCGGCACCGGCTTCGTCGTGGCGCCGGACCGGGTGCTGACCAACCAGCATGTGGTCGATGGCTGCGACCGCATCCTGGCCCGCACGCCGGATGGCCGCTGGCTGGCCGCGGTGCCGCCGGCGCAGGTGGACCGGGCGCTGGATCTGTCGATCCTCACCATCCCCGGCAACCCCGGCCCGGCGCTGGCCTTCCGCGACGGGCCGGCGGTGCGGCGCGGTGAGAGTGTGGTCGCCTACGGCTTCCCGCTGAGCGGCCTGCTCTCGACCGACCCGAAGCTGACGCGTGGCGAGATCAATGCGCTGGGCGGCATCCGCAACGACCAGAACAATTTCCAGATCAGCGCGGAGGTCCAGCCCGGCAACTCCGGCGGCCCGCTGCTGGACATGCAGGGGCATGTGGTCGGCGTGGTGGTGGCGAAGCTGGACAGCCGCCGTGTGCAGAACGTGGACAATGTGAATTTCGCGGTGAAGGGAGATGCCGCGCAGACCTTCCTGCGCCGCGCGGGCGCCACCTTCCGGACCGCGCCAAGCCGCGGCGCGGATCTCAGCGCCGCGGATGTGGGCGACATCGCCAACCGCTCCACCCTGCTGCTGCGCTGCGAGCGGTAGCGGGTAAATCTACCCAAGGGCCGCCGCGCGGATCGACAGGTCGAGGTAGCGCGCCGGGTCGGTCAGCTCCTTCGCCGGCTGCGCGAATTTGCTGCGCAGCCGCAGCACCGTCCGCAGCCCCGCCTCATCGATCCGCAGATCGCGATAGATGCCGCGATCGGCGTCCAGCAGCGCCGTGGCGGCGCGGGCGGCGACCGGGGCCGGCATGTTCGCCCGCGCGGTGAGGATGGCGGCGGCCTCCGCCCGATTGGCATCCAGCCACAGAAGGCTCTCGCTGAAACCGCGGGTGAAGCCGATGAGCTGGTCCCGCTTCGCGGCCAGCGTGCCGCGCCGCGCGGCGGCGACGATGCCCTGATAGGCGCCGACCGCATCCCGCCCGCGCGCCAGGCGCCGGAAGCCGCGCGCTTCCGCCGCCAGGTCGAGCGGCGTGTTCAGGAGCGTGGCCGCCTGCTTTCCCTCCAGCAGCGCCGCCAGGCGCTGGGCGCCGCCACCCACGGCCACCCATTCCACCTGGTCCGCGATGCCGGCTTGGCCCAGCACTTCGCGCAGCACGAAGGCGAAGCCGGTGGTCATGGCGTCCACCGACACCGTCCGGCCGCGCAGCGCCGCGAGATCCGGCACATCCGCCGCCGCCATGACGGAGAGCATGCCGTCATCGACGCCGAAGAAGGCGGTGAAGTCGGACGGCCCCGGCAGTTGCGCTTCGCCCTGGCCTTCGTTGTAGGCGACGATGTTGTCCACCGAGGTCAGCGCCAGGTCGTACTTCCCCGCATAAAGGTCGGACGCCATGGCGCGGGAATTCGGCGTGAGCTCCAGCACCACCTCCAGCCCATGCCGGGCGAAAATGCCCTGGCCTGCCCGGCCCAGAGGACGAGGTTCGAGGCACCGGCGAAGGCCACCACATCCAGCCGGGTCTGTGCGGTCATGCGGCGGCTCCGGGGCGGGTGGTCTTCAATCGGCGAACTGGCCGGCGGCCTGCAGCACCGGGCGCCAGCGCTCGATTTCGGCGGCCAGATGCGCGCGATGCACCTCGCCATTCTGGCGCTCCACCGGCTCCGGCTGGCTGCCGAGGCCGGTCATGCGTTCCACCACGCGGGCATCGGCCAGGGCGAAACGCAGCGCGGCGTTCAGGCGGTCCTGCACCGGCTTCGGCGTGCCGGCTGGCGCATAGAGGCCGTGCCAGATCGCCACCTCGAACCCCGGCAGCCCGCCCTGGATGGCGGTGGGCACGTCCGGCACGGCGGGCAGCGGCTGCGGCGTGGTCACGGCCAGCGCCTTGATCTGGTTCGCCCGGATGAAGGGAATCGCGCTGGTGGTCTGGTCGCAATAGATATCGAGGCGGCTGGCCATCAGCTCCGGATAGATCGGCCCCGATCCGGCGAAGGACACGGCGGTGAAGCGGGTGCCGAGGCTGGCCTGCAGCAGCGTGCCGCAAAGCTGGCTGGCGGAGCCAAGGCCGGCATTGCCGAGATTGATGCGCTCCCCGCCTTCGCGAATCAGGCGGATCATCTCGGCGAAATTGGTGGCGGGGAAATCCGGGCGGGTCAGCCAGACCATCGGTGTGGCGGTGACCAGGCCCAGCATCTCGAACGCCGTCAGCGGGTTGTAGGGCAGGCGGCGATACAGCGTCGGCGCGGTGGACATGCCGATGTTGTGCAGCAGGATGGTGTGGCCATCCGGCCGGGCCTGCGCCACGCGGTTCACGCCGATGGTGCCGCCGGCGCCGCCGACATTCTGCGCCACGACGTTGACGCCGAGGTCACGCGACATCGCCTCCGCCAGCATGCGCCCCACCGCATCGGTCGGCCCGCCGGGGGCGAAGGGGATGACCAGCGTGATGGGCTGGCTCGGCCAGTTGGACTGCGCGCGCGCGGTGCCGGCGAGCAAGGCGGGGGTGGCGAGTGCGGCGCCGAGCAGGGCGCGGCGGGTGGTCTGGATTTTCATTGATTTGGGTCTCCCTTGGACGTTGTGAGGCAGCCGGTTTGCCGGCCTGGTTTGTCTTGATCCTGCGCGGCCCTCTCCCCCCGACCGGGGGGGAGAGGGTTTGGGTGAGGGGGGCGTGCCTCCTCTCGCGTAACCTCAGCGACCGCCGCCGATATCCACCAGCGTGCCGGTCATGTAGGCGGCGCCCGGCGAGAGCAGGAAGGCGACCAGGCTCGCCACCTCCTCCGGCTCCCCGGGCCGCCCCAGTGCGATGGCGGCTGTCATCGCCTTCAGCTTGTCGGCCCCGGCGCGCGCCTCGTGGCTTTCGGTGCGGATCACGCCCGGCCGCACGCAACACACGCGGATGCCGAGTTTTCCCACCTCATTGGCGAGACCGGCCGTGAACCCATCCACCGCGCCCTTGGCGGCGGCATACATCACCCGCCCCGGCTGGCCGCCGAGGACGGAGGCGCGCGAGCCGATATTCACGATGACGCCGCCCAAACCGCCACGATCCGTCGCCATGCGCTGCACGGCGGCGGAGGCACAGAAGACGGTGGTGCGGAGGTTGCCGTCCATCATGCGGTCGTAATCGGCCGCGGTGATGTCGGCGATCTTCGCCTCCGCGCTGCCGCCGGCATTGTTCACCAGGCCCTTTACCGGGCCGATGGCATCGGCGGCGGCGAACAGCTCCGCGATGCCGGCCTCTGACTGCACATCCGCCTGCACCGCCTGCGCACGGCCACCGGCCTGCGTGATGGCGGCGACGGTTGCCTCGGCGGAGGCTGCGTCCCGCGCGTAGTTCACCACCACGTGCCAGCCATCCGCCGCGGCGGCCTTGGCGATGGCCGCACCGATGCCGCGCCCGGCACCGGTGACGATCAGCACGCCCTGATCCTGGAGCGGCCGCGCGGCATGGCCGGCGGCGCCACGGTCATCGGACATGCTCACCGCGACCACCCGCCTACCTGCGCGAGTTCCGCGCGGGCTTCCGCCGCATTCATCGGCTCCGCGCCCAACTCGCGCAGGATGCGCACGGCGCGCTCCACCAGCACGGTGTTGCTGACGGCGAGTTCGCCCTTGTTCAGGTAGATGTTGTCCTCAAGGCCCACGCGCACATGCCCGCCCAGCAGCCAGGCCTGCGCCAGCATCGGGAATTCCATGCGGCCGATGGCGAAGGCCGCCCAGGGGCTGCCGGCGGGCAGGATGGACTTGGCGTAGTTCAGCGTCGCCGGATCCCAGTCGAAGCCGTAGCGGATGCCCATGCAGACCTGGAACAGGCAGGGACCCTTCAGCACGCCATCGGCCATCAGCTTCTTCGCCAGACCGATATCGCCGGAATCGAAAACCTCGAGTTCCGGGATGGTGCCGACGGAATAGATCAACTCCGCCATCTTCGTCACCGACCAGGGCGCGTTGATCACCACGGCGCTGCCGGACCACATGGTGTTCAAATCGAGCGTCGCGATTTCCGGCTTCAGCTCGACGATATGCGCCACGCGCTGTTCCGGCGGCAGCAGGGTGGACCCCGCCGCAGCCTCACGCGGATTGTCGAGCGAGGGCACGAAGCGGCCGCCCGGGCCGGTGGTCAGGTTGATCACCACATCGGTGCCGGAGGCGCGGATGCGGTCCATCACCTCCCGGTACAGATCGATCGACATGGAGGGCTTGCCCGTCACCGGGTCCCGCACATGGATGTGGGCGACGGCGGCGCCGGCCTTGGCGGCCTCGATCGCGGCATTCGCGATCTGCTCCGGCGTGATCGGCAGATGCGGCGTCTGTTCCGGCGTGGTGATGTTGCCGGTGACGGCGCAGGTCAGCATGTATTTGCGGCGCATGATGTTAGTCCTTGGCCGGGCCGAAGGCGGGCGTGCCGCGGGTGATGTCGAGGAAGCGGGTGACGATCACCTGCTCGAACAACCCGTTCTGCGCGAAGGGGTCGCCGGCGGCGAAGGCCTCGGCCGCCGCGCGGTCCGGCACATCGACGATGAAGACGGAGCCGATCCGGGCCTCCCCGTCATCGGCCACCATCGGCCCGGCCAGCTTGATGTCGACGGGGCTGGCCTTCAGATAGGCGCGGTGCGCGTCGTAATGCGCGTCGCGGATCGCGGCGCCATCGGCGACCTGGGTGCAGTGGATCAGGAACAACATTTATGCGGCGTCCTCTCTTGGAATCCGGAACTCGTAGCTGAGTTTGGCCGGCTTGCCTGCCGCCTTGGGCGCATCCCAGTCCGTCACCAGGCTCGCCTTCACGCCGAACACCGCATCGTCATGCAGATAGGGGTCGCCATCCTTGAAGATGTGCGTGATCAGATCCCGGTAGCCGGGCTTCTTGATCCAGAAATGCACATGGGTCGGCCGCATCGGGCTGCGGCCCATGGATTCCAGCACGCGGCCCACCGGCCCGTCATGCGGCACCGGGTAGCTGGCCGGCATCACGGTGGGGAAGGCCAGAAGCCCGTCCGCGCCCGTGATGAAGCGGCCGCGCATGTTGTGTTCGTCGCCGAGCTGGCTGTCGTAGAACCCCTCCGGCGAGGTGTGCCACACATCCACCTGCGCGCCTTCCAGCGGCTGGCCGGCCTCATCCAGGATGCGGACTTCCACATCCAGCGGTTCCCCCGCCACGCCGGGCGACATGTTCTGCCCGTTCTGCAGCACCGGCGGATTCTCGCGGTGGAAGGGGCCGAGCACGGTGGTCTCGCTGACGCTGGCATGGGTGCGATGCGCGATGGCGTCCACCAGCATCGACACACCGAGAATGTCCGACAGCAGGATCACTTCCTGCCGCTTGTCGTCGCACCAGCGGCCGAGCTCGCTGACGAAGCCGACGCCCTGTTCCCATTCCTCCGGCGTCAGCTCCACCTCGCGCACGAAGTCATGCACATGTGTCACCAGAGCGGTCATGATCTGGCGGATGCGCGGGCTGGCCTCGGGCGAGATGCGCGCCAGCACCGCCTCGGTCAGGTTCTCGCTGGTATAGGTGATGTGGCCTTCGGGCATGTCGGGATCCCTTCTTGCGTGATTCAGACTTTTCGGTGAGTCCGCCTCAAGTCGTCACGCTTTAATCGCCCATGGTCAGCACGACGCGGCCGCGCGTGCCGCGGGCGACGGCGGCATAGGCCTCGGTGCCCCGGGTCAGGTCATAGGTCTCGGCGATGGCGGGCGCGGGGTAGGCGCCGGATTCGAAGCCGGGGCGCAGCGCCTCCATCATCGGCGCGCAGGCGGCGGCGCTGCGCTTCAGGCTGTCCACGCCCAGCAGCCGGCATTCGCGGCGGTAGAAGGGGATCAGCTCGAACTTCAGCTGTTCGCCCGGCGTGCCGGCGATGACGATCATGCGGCCGCCGAAGGCCAGCGCGCCGAGCGCCGCCTCGGTCAGCGACGGCTTGCCGACGCAATCATACACCACATCCACGCCGCGCGCGCCGGTAGCGGCTGCGATCTGGGCGGCCACATCATCGCGGTTCACATCGATGAAGCTGGCGGTGGCGTGCCGGGCCGGGCTGTCCGCCGGGGCCTCCCCGCGCACCGCCGCGATCACCCTGCAGCCGCGCGCCGTGCCGATGCCACAGGCCGCGCCGCCGACGCCACCGGTCGCACCCAGCACCAGCAGCGTCTCCCCCGGTTTGAGCTGCGCATAGTCCAGCCCGATCCAGGCGGTGACATAGTTCACGCCGACTGCGCCGGCCTCGGCGAAGCTGAGATTGGCCGGCTTGCGCGCGAGTGCCGCCACCGGCAGGTGGAGGAAGCGGGCATGGCTGCCATCCCGCGTGAAGCCGATATCGCCGCCGGTGCCCCAGACCTCCGCACCCATCCATTCCGCCGGACCGGCCACCACCACGCCCGCGAAGTCACGGCCCGGCGTGCGCGGCGGCACGGTCTGGCGCATGCGGCCGGCGACGTTCTTCACGTCCGAGGGATTCACGGACGCCGCATGTACCCGCACCAGAGCCTCCGCCGCGCCGGGGCTGCCCACAGGCACATCCTGGCATTCCAGCACCTCCGGCCCGCCAAAGGCGGCGAAGCGGAGCGCGGGGGCGTGCATCAGGCGGCGGGCAGCAGTGGCCTGTCCCGCATCCGGTGGGGCGTCGTTCATCGTTGGTCGAATCCTCCGTCGCCGCATCGGTTAAGCTTCGGCGTGGGGCGGGTCAAGAAAAATCTGCAATCGATTGCAGCGCCCCAGTCGCAATCGGTTGCGCTATAGCGGGCCGGATGCAGCCTCCCGCCCCATTGCCGGTTCCGTCCCGCGCGACCATCGCCGATGTCGCCCGAGAGGCCGGTGTCCATGCCTCCACCGTCTCCCGCGCCCTGAACCCGGCGACGCGCGGCATGGTGACCGACGCGGTGGCCCAGCGGGTGACGGAGGTGGCGGACCGGTTGGGATGGCGGCCTTCCGCGGTGGCCGCCGGGCTGCGGACGCGCAAATCCCGCACCATCGGCATCCTGGTGCCGGACCTGATCAACCCGATCTTCCCGCCCATCCTGCATGCGGTGGAAACCGTGCTGGCGGCGCAGGGCTACGTCACGCTGGTGGCGAATACGGATAATGACGCGGCGCGCGAATCGCTGCTGATCGAGCGCATGGCGACGCATCTTGTGGATGGGCTGATCCTGGCCTCCGCCGCCGCCGGCACCGATGCGCTATCGCTATGTGCTCGCTTCGGCATTCCGGCCGTGCTGATCAACCGGCGCATGCCGGAAGGCGCGGACTGCGCCGCCGTCTCCGCCATCACCAATGACGACCTGCACGGCATCGGCCTGGCGGTGGACCACCTGGTGGCGCTCGGGCACCGGCGCATCGCGCATCTGGCCGGGCCGCAGGGTGTCTCCACCGCACGGGACCGCCGCGCCGGCTTCCTGGAGCGGATGCGCCACCACGGGCTGGCGCCGGTCGCGGTGGTCGATGCGGCCGCCTACACCCGGGATGCGGGCCGCGCGGCGATGGCGCTCCTGCTGCAGGGGCCGCACTGCACCGCGGTGGCGGTGGCGAACGACATGCTCTGCCTCGGCGTCTATGACGCGATGGAGGCGGCCGGGCGCCGGGTGGCGGTCGATATCTCCGTCACTGGCTTCAACGACATGCCCTTCGTGGACCGCATCCACCCGGCGCTGACCACCATCCGCATCCAGCACGATGCCATGGGCCGCCAGGCGGCCTGCATCCTGCTGGCGGAAATGGCCGATCCGGGCCTCGCGCGCCAGGATATCCGGCTGGCGCCGGAACTGGTCATCCGCGCCTCCACCGCACCACCCGCAAAGGGCGCCTGATGCCGCTGATCGTCGCCCAGGTTTCGGATGCCCATCTCGGGCCGCGCACCACTGTGTTCCAGGCCAACATGGCGCGGATCGAACAGGTGCTGCATGCGGCGCCGCCGCAGGCGCTGGTGGCCAGCGGCGACCTGTCGCTGGATGGCGCGGATCGGGATGCGGATCTGTCCTTCGCCGCGGCCGCCTTTCGCCGCATGGCCGGAAGCGCGCCGCTGCTGGCGATCCCGGGCAACCACGATGTCGGCAGCGACTTACGCACAATGCCGGGCCAGCCGGTGGATGCGGTGCGGCTGGCGCGCTGGCAGGCGGCGCTCGGCGCCGATCGCTTCGTGCAGGATCTGGACGGGCCGGGCGGGGAGGCCTGGCGGCTGATCGGCCTGAACACGGAAATCATGGGCACTGGCCTGGCGGAGGAAGTGGCGCAGGCGGCCTGGCTGGTGCAGGCGCTGGCCGGACTCGGCCGCCGCCGCATCGCCGCCTTCCTGCACAAGCCGGTCTTCTTGAACGGGCCGGAGGATGGCCTGGACCCATGGTCCGTGCCGCCGGAGGCCCGGCCCGCGCTGGCGCCGCTGCTGGACCATCCGGCGTTGCGGCTGGTTGGCTCCGGCCATCTGCATCTGCACCGTATTGCGCGGCGGGGGGAGGTGGTGTTCGCCTGGGCGCCCCCGGTCTCCTTCGTCTGCGAGCCGGAGATCCAGCCGGGCCTGCCGGGGGACCGCGTCGGCGGCTTCCTGCGCCACACCCTGCACGCCGATCACGTGGAGACCGAATGCGTCTGCCCCGCCGGGCTGCGGGCGCCCTACCTGGAGGAAGTGCGGGCCGAGACCTATCCGCGCCCGACATGATTTCGGTTGCGTTTCGAGCATGGGGTACACAACCCTGGGTTGGTTTTCTGTTCATGGCGTGATCGTTAGGATCAACTAAGTTTAATCCCAAAGGGCGCCATGTCGCAGGCTCAAAAGCCGCGGTCGGAGTTTCTGGGTCTGCACGATCCCTATGGCGATGCGCCAGCCGGGACGCCGGCCCCGCGTCCGCCGCCGGGCCCGCTGGTGACCCGGGAAAAGGCAGGCGAACTGGCCCGGGCGGCCGGGGCGCTGGCCGCCCTGTTCATCCTCATCGCCCTGATCATCGCCGCGCTGGGCTGACCTCAGCCCTTCGGCTTGTCGCCGGGCAGGGCAATGCCGGTCAGCGCCTGCCAGACCCTGATGACGAAGCCATCATCGGCCCGGCCATGCCCCATGGCGCTGGCGGCCGTGAACAACTGCTGGGCCTGGCTGGCCAGCGGCACCGGGTGGTCCAGCCCACGCGCCATCTGCGCCACCAGGCCGAGATCCTTGACGAAGATATTGACCGCGGAGCGCGGCGCATCGTCGCCGGTCAGCACGCGGGCCATGCGGTTCTCGAACATCCAGCTATTCCCGGCGGCGCTGGTCACCACGTCGTACAGCTTTTGCGGATCGGCGCCGGCGCGGATGCCAAGTGCCATCGCCTCCGCCGCCACTGCGATGTGTACGCCGGCCAGAAGCTGGTGCACCACCTTCACCGTGGCGCCGATGCCGGGTGCGTCGCCAAGCTCCCACACCTTGGTGGCCACCGCATCCAGCACCGGCTTCGCCTTGGCGAAGGCAGCTGGGCTGCCCGAGGCCATGACCGTCATCTCCCCCGTCGCGGCCTTCGCCGCACCGCCGGAGACGGGCGCATCGAGGTAGAGGAACCCCGCCGCTTCCGCCCGCGCCGCCAGGCGGCGCGCATCATCCGGGCCCATGGTGGCGGAGGCGATGATGACGGCGCCTGGTGCGAGACGCGCGGCACAGCCTGCCGGGCCGAACAGCGCGGCTTCGGTCTGCGCGGCGTTCACTACCAGCAGCAGCACCGCCTGCGTCCCGTCCGCGATGGCGTCCGCGCTGGCTGCGACCTGGCCGCCAGCCTGGGTAAAACTGTCGCGCGCGGCTGCCGAAAAATCACAGCCCGTGGTCGCAAGCCCTGCCCGCAGGCAGGACAGCGCCGCCCCCATGCCCATGGCCCCAAGGCCGATCACCGCCACCTGCATCGTCATCTCTCCCTGATCGCGCAAGGCTGGCGGCCTGCGGCGTTCAGCGCAAGACGAGTACCAGGATCTGCACCAGGGCGGAGACCACCAGCAGCAGCAGGACGATCTTGGAGAGGTTGGATATCGGCGGCATCAGCCGGAGATGATCGCGCGCAGCAGCGCCTTCAAGGCGGGGGCTGACTTCGCATGGCGGGCGAGCAGCGCCGCCTCATGCGCGCGCGCCTCCGCCACAAGCGAATCGGCCAGGGCAGCGCCGGCGGGCGTCAGGGTGATGCGGGTCTGGCGGCCGTGGCGGGCGCGGGCCAGCAGGCCCTCCGCCTGCATGCGGTCCAGCAGCTTGGACATGGTCGGCTGCTGCATCAGGCAGATCTGCCCGAGTTGCCCGACCGTGGCGCCCTGGTCCGCGCCATGCAGCGTGGCCAGCACGCGCCAGGCCGGCACCGCCACACCGCGCGCCTTCAGCCGCGCATGGAAGGCCGCGGAGGCCGCATGCGAGGCCTGGGCCAGCAGGGCCAGCAGGTAGTCCTCGACGAAGCGGGGCTGGGTGGTCACGGCGCGAATATATGACTTTTCATGGATCGACGCCATCGCTAGCCTTGCGGCGGACCCAGGGAGGGCAGCGGCCTTGCGCGACGACCGGATGGAGCCGCACTGGATCGACGCCTTCGAGGCCGTGCTGCGGCTTTGCGCGGCGCAGCCGGGGGAGACGGTGTGCCTGCTGTCCGAAAGCCAGTCGCGGCGGCTGAACATCGATCTGGCGGAGCTGGCGGCGCACCGCCTGGGCTGCCGGACCTTCCGGCTGGAGGTGCCGACGCCGCCGCCGACCGCGCCGGTGCCGGTGCGCTCCACCGGGGCATCGCGCGCCCTGGCGGGGCATCCGGCGGTGCTGGCGGCGCTGGGCGCTTCCTCGCTCATCCTGGATTTGACGCGGGAGGGGCTGCTGCATGCGCCGGAACTGCGCGGCATCCTGGCCAGCGGTGCGCGGGTGCTGATGGTGAGCGACGAGCATCCGGATGTGCTGGAACGCTTGGTTCCCCGCGCGGAGGATGCGGCGCCGGTGAAGGCGGCGGTGAAGCGGCTGCGGGCGGCGCGCGAAATGCGCGTGACCAGCGCGGCGGGCACCGACCTGACCGTGGCGATGGCGGGTGCGACCACCGCCGGCGTCTGGGGTTTTACGGACCGCCCCGGCACCATCGCGCACTGGCCGGGCGGCGTGGTGGTGTCCTTCCCCGCCGCGGGCAGCGTGGCGGGTACGCTCGTGCTGGCGCCGGGGGACGCGAACCTGACCTTCAAGCGCTACATCGAGCAGCCGGTGCGGCTGACCCTGCGCAACGATCATGTGGTGGCGGTGGAGGGCGAGGGCGCCGATGCGCGGATGATGCGCGCGTATCTCGCCGCCTGGGGCGACCCCGCCGCCTATGCGGTCAGCCATGTCGGCTGGGGGATGAACCCGCGCGCGCGGCGTGAGGGGCTGCTTTTCCACGACCGCCGCGATCTGAACGGCACGGAGCTGCGCGCGGCGGCCGGCAACTTCCTGTTCTCGACCGGCGCCAATGAGTTCGCCGGCCGCTTCACCGAGGGACATTTCGACATCCCCGTCTTCGGCTGCACCATCGCCCTGGATGGCGAGGTGGTGGTCCGCGAAGGAGTTTTGGTCGCATGAGTATCATCCTGCTGCATGGCATCGGTGGGCCTTCCTGGAACGGCATGGTGCCGGGCGCCATCGACTGGCCGATGCCGGGTTTCTGCGGCACGGCAGCCCTACCTGAGATGACCTTTCCCGCACTGGCGGACGCGCTGCGGGACGCGCTGGATGCGCGCGGGCTGGATCGGGTGACGCTGGTCGGCCATTCGATGGGCGGCATGCTGGCACAGGAATTCGTCGCGCGGTTTCCGGAGCGCGTGGCGAAGCTGGTGCTGTATGGCACGACGCCGGCCTTCGGCGGCCGCGACCCGTCCTTCGCCGAACAATTCCTGGCCGCACGGCTCGGCCCGCTGGCAGGGCGTAGCATGGAGCAGGCGGCGTTAGAGCTGATGGCGGGAATGCTGCCGGATACCGCGCCACCGGATGCGACGCCGCGCGCGCTCGCCGCCATGCGCGCAATTCCGGAGGATGTGTATCGCGCCACGCTACGCTGCCTCACCACCTTCGATCGCCGTGCCGATCTGCCGAAGATCGCCGTGCCGACGCTGCTGATCGCGGGCGAACGTGACCAGGCGGCACCATCGAAAACCATGCAGCGCATGGCGGATGCGATTCCCGGCGCGGAATTCGTGCTGATCCCCGGCGCCGGCCACCTGATCCATCTGGAAGCGCCCGCACCGTTCCTCGCCGCGTTGCTGCCGTTCCTGGAGCGGTGAGCGCATGAGCGACGCGCCGATCTTCGACGCCAGGGCGTTTCGCCTGACGCAGTTCGAGGCCGATCTCACCGCCCGCGCCCGTGATTTCGGCGCCCGCGTGCTGGCGCCGCGCGCTGCGCGGTGGGACCGGGAGGCGAGCTTCCCGATCGACAATTACCGCGACATGCACAGCGAAGGTCTGCTCGGCATCTGCATCCCGGCGGAGGAGGGCGGGGTGGGTGCCGATTTCCGCGCCTATTGCCTGACGGCGGCGGAGCTCGGGCGGTATTGCGGCGCTACGGCGCTGACTTGGAACATGCATGTCTGCAGCACGCTCTGGACCGGCGCGCTGACCGAAGATCTTGAAATGGACGATGCGACGCGGGCGGAACATCGGCGGCGGCGGCGCCTGCACTACGACACCATCCTGCATCACGGAAAAATCTTCTCGCAGCCCTTCTCGGAAGGCGGCGCGGCAGCAGCTGGCGCGGTGGCCTTCGGCACCACGGCGGAACGCGTGCCAGGTGGCTTCCGCATCAACGGCAAGAAGATATTTGCCAGCCTCGCCGGCCACGCCGACACCTACGGCATCCTCTGCACCGAGATGCTACCGGGCGAAAAGGCATCGCGGAGAAACACGCTGTATCTCGGCGTGCCGGCGGATGCGCCGGGTGTGACGGTGACGGGCGAGTGGGATCCGCTGGGGATGCGCGGCACCGTCTCCCGCACCCTGATTTTCGAGAATGTCTTTGTGCCGGAGGATGCGGCGCTGATGCCGCCCGGCCTGTATTTCCAGGCGGCGATGCGCTGGCCGCACATGTTCCTCACGCTGTCACCCACCTATATGGGCCTGGCGCAGGCCGCCTATGATTTCTGCGTGCGCTATCTGCGGGGCGAGGTTCCCGGCACGCCGCCCGTGAAGCGCCGCATGTACCCCACGAAGCAGATCGCGGTGGCGCAGATGCGGGTGATGCTGGAACAGACCAAGGCGCTGTGGTTCCAGGCCATCACGGAAGCCGGGCCTGATCCCTCCAAGGAACAGATGCTGCGGGCGCTCGCCGCGCAGCACACAGTGATGGAGAATGCGCAAGCCATCGCCAGCCTCGCCATCCGCACCTGCGGTGGCCAGGCGATGCTGAAATCCCTGCCGCTGGAACGCATTTTTCGCGACAGCCGCTGCGGCGCGCTGATGCTGCCCTGGACGGCGGAGCTGTGCATCGACCGTATCGGGCGCGATGCGCTGTATGAGAAGGGCGAGACGGACCAGTGAGGCACTGGCTCGCCGCGCAGCCGCCCGATCGTGTGGCGTTGCGCTTTGGCGATGTGGCTCTGACCTATGGCGCGCTGCACGCGCAGGCCGAGGCGATGGCGGCGGCGCTTGCCGCGCGCGGCGTGCGGCATGGCGACCGTGTCGGCTTCCTCGGCCAGAACCACCCCGCGCAGATCGTGGCGCTGTTCGCCTGCGCCCGGCTCGGCGCGCTGCTGCTGCCGCTGAACTGGCGCCTGGCCGCGCCGGAATGGCGTTTCATCCTCGACGATGCCGGCGTGAAGCTGCTGCTGGCGACGCCTGAGATGCTTTCCGCCATGCCTGGCCAGGCGCTGGATGCCACCACGCTTGCCGCGCCGGGCAATGCGCCGGATGATGGCGATGAACAAAGCCCGGTGCTGCTGGTCTATACCAGCGGCACCACCGGCCGGCCGAAGGGCGCGGTGCTGGACCAGCGCGCGCTGCACCACAATGCGCTGAACGCGGCGCATGCTTTCGAAATGACGGCGCAGGACCGCGTGCTGACGGTGCTGCCGCTGTTCCATGTCGGCGGCCTCAACATCCAGACCACGCCGGCCCTGCACGCCGGCGCGGAGGTGCTGCTGCATCCGCGCTTCGACGCCGACGCCTTTTTCGACGCCGTGGCGCGCAACTGCCCGACGCTCACTTTGCTGGTGCCTGCGGTGATGCAGGCCCTCGTCAGCCATCCGCGCTGGGCCGGCGCCGATCTCTCCAGCCTGCGCGCCGTCGGCGCCGGTTCCTCCGACGTGCCCCTGCCGCTGATCGAGGCGTTTCATGCGCGCGGCATCCCCGTGCAGCAGGTTTATGGCGCCACCGAAACCTGTCCCATCGCCATCATCCAGAACCGCGCGGAGGCGCTGGCCGCCCCCGGTTCGCTCGGCCGCCCGGCTCTGCATGCGGAAGCGCGCATCGCTGGCGGCGCGACGGAGGGCGAAATCCAGATCCGCGGCCCCGCCACGCTGCGCCGCTACTGGCCGGACCTGCCGGCGCTGGATGAGGAAGGCTGGTTCGCCACCGGCGATGTCGGCCGCCTCGACCCGGAGGGTCGGTTCTGGTTCACCGACCGCCTCAAGCACGTGATCATCTCGGGCGGCGAGAACATCTATCCGGCGGAGGTGGAGCGCCTACTGCGCACCGCGCCCGGCATCACCGAGGGCGCCATCATCGGCCGCCCCGATCCGCGCTGGGGCGAGGTCCCGGTTGCCGTCGTCGTCCCCGCGCCCGGCTTCGACGCCGCCCGCGTGCTGGCGCATTTCGAGGGCCAGATCGCCCGCTTCAAGATTCCCCGCGCCGTGATCACCGTGCCCGCTTTGCCGCGCACGGCGCTCGGCAAGGTGGAGGTGGCAAAACTGCACAGCCTGCTGGCCTGACGCCGCAACTCGGGCATGATCGGTCGAACCGCCCGAGGAACCGCCCCGCATGATGCGCCTGAACGCCTTCGACATGGCGACGCCTGGCCATATCCAGCAAGGCCTATGGCGCCATCCGCGCGACACCGCGGCCAACTACACCAGCCTGGAGCATTGGACCGCCCTCGCCCGGCTGCTGGAGCGCGGCTTGTTCGATGGGCTGTTCCTGGCCGATGTGCTCGGCATCTATGATGTGCATGGCGGCAGCCCAGCTGCGGCGCTGCGCGGCGGCGTGCAGGTGCCGCTGCTGGACCCGGTGATGGTGGTGCCGGCCATGGCTGCCGTCACGCAAAACCTGGGCTTCGGCGTGACCTGCAACCTGGCCTACGAGCCGCCCTATCTGTTCGCGCGGCGAATGAGCACGCTGGACCATCTGACCGGCGGCCGCATCGGCTGGAACATCGTCACCGGCTACCTCGACAGCGCCGCCCGCGCGCTGGGCCATGCCGAGCAGATGCGGCACGATGACCGCTACGACCTGGCCGATGAATACATGCAGGCCGTCTATGCGCTGTGGGAGGGGAGCTGGGCCGGGGATGCGGTGCGGCGCGACCGCGAGGCCGGCCTCTACACCGATGCGTCCCGCGTGCGCCGCATCCACCACGCCGGCCCGCAATACCGGATCGACGCGATCCACCTGGCCGAACCCTCCCCACAACGCACGCCCGTGCTGTACCAGGCCGGCGCCAGCGAACGTGGCCGCCGCTTCGCCGGCACCCATGCCGAATGCGTCTTCGTCAATGGCACCAACGCATCCGTTGTCGCGCGGCTGGTGGCGCAGTTGCGCGCCGCGGCCGCACCGCGCCGCATCCTGGTCTTCGCCGGCGCCACCGTGGTGGTCGGACGTACCGAGGCGGAGGCGCGGGACATGCTGGCGGATTACGCAAGCTGGGCGAGTGCGGAAGGCGCACTGGCCCATGCCTCCGCCTCGCTCGGCATCGACCTGGCAAAGTTCGGGATGGATGAGCCGGTTCGGGCCGGGGAGAGCCAGGCGATCCGATCCAACGTCGAAGCCATGGCCAAGGTCGCCGGGCCGGACTGGACGCCGCGCATGCTGCTGGCGCAATCCGTCCTCGGCAGCCGCCAGCCGCCCATCGTGGGCGATCCCGTGCAGGTGGCGGATTCGCTGGCCGGTTGGATGCAAGCGGCCGATGTCGATGGCTTCAACCTGTCCCGCACCGTGATGCCGGAATGCCTGGAGGGCTTCATCGACCTGGTGGTGCCGGTGCTGCAGGAACGCGGCCTGTACAAGACCGGCTACGCCCCCGGCACCTACCGCGAGAAACTGTTCGGTGCGGGCCGGCTGCTGCCGGAAGGCCACCCCGCCGCACGGCATCGCTGGGCGTGACCGGCAAGGCCCGCAACGTCGCGCTGATCACCCTGGCGCAGGTACTGGCGCTGTCGCTGTGGTTCTCCTCCACCGCCGCCGGGCCGGGCATGCTGCTGGAGGCGCCCTGGCGCGGCGATGGCTACCAGGCGCTGCTGACCAGCGCGGTGCAGGCAGGCTTCGTGCTCGGCACGCTGGTGAGCGCCGCGCTGGCGCTGCCGGATCGCTTCGATCCGCGCCGCGTCTTCGCCCTCGCCGCCCTGCTCGGCGCCGCGGCCAACGGCGCCATCCTGCTGCTGCCGCCGGGGGCGGATGGGGTGATCGTGGCGCGCTTCGTCACCGGCATGGCACTCGCCGGGGTCTATCCGGTGGGGATGAAGCTGGCCGCCGGCTGGGCGGATCGCGGCGATATGGGGCTGGTGGTGGGGCTGCTGGTGGGCGGGCTGACGCTGGGCTCCGCCGCGCCGCATCTGGTCTCCGCGCTCGGCGGCGTCGCGTGGCGGCCGGTGCTGGCGGTGGCGTCACTGACAGCCGTCGCGGCGGCGCTGCTGGTGGGGGTGGTGCGGCTCGGCCCGCGCCACGCGCCGGCGCCACCCTTCCGGCCGGCCACGGCGCTGGGGCTGTTCCGCAACCGCGGCACGCGGCTCGCGACGCTCGGCTACCTTGGGCACATGTGGGAGCTCTATGCGATGTGGGCCTGGATCGGCCTGTATTTCGCCGCCAGCTTCGCCGCCTGGCGCGGCACCGGCGGGCCGGTGGCCAACGAGGCGGCGCTGGCCACCTTCGCGGTCATCGCCGTGGGCGCGCTGGGCTCCGTCGCGGCCGGGCTCGCGGCGGACCGTGTGGGGCGGGTGCGGGTGACGGTCGCCGCCATGGCCGTCTCCGGCGCCTGCTGCCTTTTGGCCGGCCCGGTCTTCGGGGTGCATCCGGCACTGGTGATGCTGCTCGGCCTGGTCTGGGGTGTCTCCGTGGTGGCGGATTCGGCACAATTCTCGGCCAGCGTGGCGGAGTTGGCGGAGCCGGGGCTGACCGGCACCATGCTGACGGTGCAGACCAGCCTGGGTTTCGCGCTGACCCTGGTGACAATCCACCTGATGCCGCCGATGGTCCAGGCGCTGGGCTGGGGCGGTGCCTTCGCCGTGCTGGCGCTGGGGCCGGCGCTGGGGTGCCTGGCCATGCTGCGCCTCGGCCGCAGCGCCGATGCGGCGCGGCTGGCGGGCGGACGGGGATAAAGGGGGCTTAGACCATGACGCTGCTGATCCGCGACACCACCATCGTCACCGGCGACGAGGCCGGCACCATCCACTACGCCGCGGCGCTCGCCATCGAGGGCAATCGCATCGCTGCCATCGGCCCGGATGCGGAACTCGCCGCGCGCTTCCCCGAAGCCGAGACGGTGGATGGCAGCGGCCGCGTGGTCTTCCCCGGCTTCGCCAACATCCACACCCATCTCGGCATGACGCTGGCGCGCGGCGTGTTCGAGGATCTGTCGCCGCCGCACCACCCGCCCTTCTGCGGCGGCCTGTCGCCGATCCCGCTGCCCGTGCTGGCGCCGGCCGAACAGGCGGTGATGTGCCAGCTGGGCGCGCTGGAGGCGATCCGCTCCGGCACCACTGCGCTGCTGGAGGATGCCTCCGGCATCGCGGATTACGCGCAGCAGATGGTGGAGACCGGGCTGCGCATGGTGCTGGCGGAGCGCTGCTGGGACCGCGCCGGTGGTGAAAGGGGGGGCGCCGGCATCGGCGACCCCGCCGCCTTCCGCCGCGACGCGGCGCTGGGCCAGGCCGGGCTGGCGCGGGCGGAGGCGCTGCACCGTCGCTGGCACGGCGCCGGTCACGGCCGCATCCAGGTCGGCATCGCCGCCTGGGCGCCGGACATGTGCTCCCCGGAACTACTTCGGGCGGTGGATGCCCTGCGCCAGAAACTGGATGCGGTCTGCACCATCCACCTCAACCAGATCTGGGGCGAGGTCGCGGCGGTGCAGGCGCATCGCGGCATGCTGCCGAGCGAATACCTCGACAGCATCGGCTTCCTGAACGACCGGCTGGTCGCCGCGCATTGCCGCTGCATGGCGCCGCTGGAGGAGAAGATCCTCGGCAAGCACCGCGTGCACGTCGCCTTCAACGCCGCCATCGCCGCGCGGCGCGGCCTCAGCCCGCGGGTGTGTGAGCTGGAGCAGGCCGGCTGCAACATCGGCATGGGCACCGACAACATGGCGGAGGACATGGTGGAGGTGATGCGCACCGGCCTGTTCATGGAACGCATCCGCCGCCAGGACGGCCGCAGCCCGACGCCGGAGGAGGCGCTGCGCTGGGCGACCCGCAACGGCTACCGCGCCATGGGCGTGGCGGATGGAGGCTGGCTGGCCGAGGGCAATCTTGCGGATCTGGTGATGCTAAGGACCGACCGCGCGCATCTGGCGCCCTTCCTGCGCGCCGTCGCCGGCTTCGTGCATCAGGGCCAGGCGGCGGATATCGACGATGTCATGGTCGATGGCGCCTGGGTGATGCGCGACCGCGTGGTGCTGACGATGGATGAGGCGCGCGTGGTGCGGGAGGCGGAGGAGATTGCCGGGCGGGCCTGGGCGCGGCTGTTCGCGGAAAATCCGGGGATCGCGGTGCCGCCGGGCTTTCGGCCGCTGTAGCCTGCGGCGCGCCCAATTCCTCCGGCGTCGCGGCAATGCCGCGGGCGCGCAGCCGGGCGGACAGGCGCGGATCGGCGGTCAGCACACATAGCGGCACGGCCAGGATCAGCCCCGCCGTGAAGGGCAGCGCCAGGGCCAGGGCGGGCCAGGACAGGCTGGCGAAGGCGGCGGTCAGCAGCAGGCCGATGACGGTATGCGGCCACAGCATCCGCATCGCGTCGCCCCAGGTGACGCCGCGATCGGCCCGGTTCTGCGGCAGCCAGCCGGGCTTGGCGCCGAAGGGCAGCAGGGCCAGGAAGATCGCCTTGTTGAGGTTCGACAGTGGCTCGAACAGCTGCGTGAAGACCAGCTCCACCAGCGCGCCGCGGGCGAAGGCGGCGCGGCCGCCATAGGTCTCGGCGACGCGGCGCTGGATCAGCACCTGCGCATAGCCGGCCAGTTTCGGCGCGAAGTAGCACAGCCAATGCGCCAGGATGGCCAGCGCCAGCGTCGCCATCGGCGTGCCCGCCCCGCCGCCGCTCAGCCCGTTCGCCGCCGCCAGCAGCAGCGCCAGCAGATAAAGCGGCGCGCCCAGGAACAGCAGGATCGCCTGCGCCAGTTGCAGCCGCCCGAGGGCCGTCATGCCGGGCAGGCGAAACAGATGGATGTACTGCATGTTGCCGGCGCCCCAGCGTTCGTCGCGGCGCAGGAATTCCGGCAAGGCGGGCGGGTTGGCTTCCAGGCTGCCGTCTTCGGCCGGCAGGCAGCGCACGGCCCAGCCGGCGGATTGCAGCCGCACGGATTCCACCATGTCGTGGCTCAGGATGCGGCTGCCATCGGGCAGCGCCTCCAGCTTCGCGTGCTCCCGGAAGGGGGCAACGCGCAGGATGGCGTTGTGGCCCCAATAGGGGCCGGCATCCATCTGCCACCAGGCTTGGCCGGTGGCCCAGGCGCGCATGCCGGCGCGCATGCCGAACTGGAACAGGCGCGGGAAGGCGGCCGTGGCCGGGCGGCCGACGATGAGCTGCTGCACGATGCCGAGCTTCGGATCGGCCTCCATCACCGCGACCAGGCGCAGCACCGCGTCCGGGGTCATCACGCTGTCCGCGTCCAGCGTCAGGAAGAAGGCCTCCTCCGTCAGGTGATGGTCCAGCGCGTCCATGACGTTGCCGGCCTTGTAGCCGATGTTTTCCGTGCGGCGGCGGTAGCGGGCTGTGGGGTGGGCGGCGAGGAAGGGGCGGATCGCGGCGTCCTCCGCCGCCACGGCCTGCGGGTCCTGGGTGTCGGAAAGCAGCCACAGCCGGAACCGGTCGCCGGCGCCTTCCTGCTCCAGCCCGTGCAGCAGGGTGGTGAGCGGCGGCAGCACCGCCTCCATCGGCTCGTTCCGCAGGCAGACCAGCAGCGCGGTGGTGGAAGCGGGCGGGCCAGCTTTGGCGCGGGCCAAAGCGGGCAGCACGGCGGCGGCCGGGTCCGGCGCGCGCAGCAGGATCACGAGGCCGACCAGCGCATTGGCGGCGGACAGCGCCGCCCAGGGCGTTGTCAGCCCGATGCAGGCCAGGATCGCCCATTCCAGGGCACTGAGGCCGCCGGGCAGCAGCGCCCGCAGCAGCAGCACCAGCAGCAGCGCGGCCAGCGCCGCGACCAGCAGGCCAAACAGGGCGCGGCGAAGCAGGGGCGATTCGGGTGACATGGGCACCCCATGCCGCCCGATGATGGCGCCCTTACGGCGAAAGCGGCACGCCCGCCTGCGCCAGGCGCAGCGCCGCCACGGACAGCCCCGCCCAGCCCGCCGTCGCCAGGCCAACGGGCCAGGCGGAGGCACGGGTCAGCAGCCAGAAGCCGGGCACCACCTGCATGGCGTGAATGGCGAGGAAATGCGCCACCCGCAGGTCGCCGCCATCGCGCGACCAGTAGAAGGGGGGGAAGCCCGGGGCGCCGCTGCCGCCGATGATCGGGCTGCCGGCGCCGCCGATAGCGAAGCCGGTGACGCCGCCGAGCACCCCCGCCACCACCAGGCCGAGCCCCACCGCCAGCCGCCAGCCGCGCGGCTGCGCCGCATCGCCGCGCGCCAGCACCAGAAGCCCGAGCAGTGCCGCCAGCGCCACCAGCACCGTGGCCCCCAGCCCCATCAGGGAGAACATGATCTGTCCGAAGCCATCCTCTGCGAAATGGCTCGGCAGGCCGGCCGCGGCGCGGAGGGTGATCCAGCCCTGTTCGAAGCCTGCCGCCGCCAGGGTGCCCCACAGCACCAGCCCGGCCAGCACGCCCCGCCGCGCCGTCGGCGCCAGCACGCCCCAGGCCCAGGCGAGGGTCCAGAACCAGGGGATGAAGGAGGCGGCGAATTTCGCCGGCTTGATCCAGACCGAGCCACCATAGATCTGGCGCGGGTCCACCGCCATGGCGGCCAGGCTGAACACCAGGCAGCCCAGCGCCACCCAGCCGGCCCAGGCCAGCAGGTTCTGCCGCCGGTGCAGCTCCGTGACGAGGGCGTTCATCGCCGCACCAACCGCACACCGAGGAACAGCAGCAGCCCCGCCGGCCCGGCCAGGAAGGTGGGCGGCAGGCACAGGCGCAGCGCCCAGGGGTTCACCCCCTCCGCCGTGCCGCGCCGGCAGATCCAGGCGCCGATGAACAGGTCGAAGGCCAGGTAGTGCACCCAGCCGGCCAGCAGCACGCCCGGGTTGCGGAACAGCGCCGCGACCTCCGCCAGCGACCCGAAGCCGCCCTCCGCGCTGCCCCAATGCGTGGCCAGCAACACGATGTAGAGCGCGGCCAGCAAGGACGGGATGGTCAGGCCGGCCAGCATCCAATTCGCCCAGCGCCGCCCGGGTGCCACCAGCAGGGCGAGCCAGCCCGCCATGGCGATGGCGCCGGCGGCGGAGAAGATGGTTTCGAGCGGCATGGCGCGACCCTCAAACTTGACGATGGTCAGTTTTTCGCAAGCCAATCTGACCGTTGTCAAGTTCATTTCGGCAGGTCAGACTCCCGCCATGTCCGTCACCCCGAAAACCCGCGGCCGCCACCATCACGGCGACCTGCGCCGCGCCCTGCTCGATGCCGTGGCGGAGATCGTCCAGGAGGCCGGGCCGGAGGCGGTTTCCCTGCGCGAATGCGCCCGCCGCGCCGGCGTCTCCCATTCCGCCGCCACGCCGCATTTCGGCGACAAGCGCGGGCTGATGACCGCCTTCGCGACCGAGAAGGCGCAGCGCCTGCGCGGTGCCATGGAAGCCGCGCTCGCCGCGTTGCCGGAGGGCGCCAGCCCCGCCGAACGCCTGGCCGCCACCGGCCGCGGCTACATGGAATTCGCTCGCGAGAACCCCGCGCATTTCCGCCTGATGTTCCGCACCGACCTGATCGACGCGGAGGACCCCGCCTGGAACGAGGCCTCGCGCCAGTCGCGGGCGCCGCTGGACGCGGCGATGCGGGCGGTCGCACCCGCCGCCGGTGACCGCGCCTTGCGCGCCCGGCTGACCCTCGCCTGGGCCGGGGTGCACGGCTTCTGCACCCTGCGGGCCGAGGCGCCGCGCAGCGATCTGTGGCACCCCGAGTCACGCGGGGCGGAGGTGGCGGAGGATCTGCTGGCCCTGCTGGTCATCGCCTGCCGGCCCTGAAGGCGGGGAAACCTTCGCTGGTTGCGACGTTGGCGATGCAACCGGTCCGGAGCCGCCATCATGCCGCAATCCCGCCCTCTTCTGCTGCCCCGTCTGATGGCGGCGCTGCTTCTGCTGTTTGGCCTGGGCTTGGCCGGGGGCGGTGCCTGGCTGGTGCTGCTCGGCGGGTCCTGGTTCTACCTGCTGGCGGGCCTGGTGCTGCTGGCCTGCGGCGTGCTGCTGTGGCGCGGGCAGGATGCCGCGCTGGTGATCTTCGCCCTGTTGCTGGTGGGCACGCTGGGCTGGGCGATCTGGGAAGTCGGCATGGATTGGTGGGCGCTGGCGCCGCGTGGCGGCATGCTGGTGGTGCTGGCCCTGCTGCTGCTGACGCCCTGGATCACCCGCCCGCTCGGCACCAGCCCGCTGCGCGGCGGCGGCGCGGCGCTGAGCCTCGCGGTGCTGGCCGCCCTGGTCACCGCGCCGCTCGCCATGCTGCGCGACCCGCATGACATCGCGGGTGCGCTGCCGGGGCCGCGCCTCGCCATAGCGCCGAATGCAGCCACGAATGCCGCCACGGACGCCGTGCCGGATGGCGAATGGCACGCCTATGGCCGCACCGGCTTCGGCCAGCGCTTCTCGCCGCTGGACCAGATCACCCCCGCCAATGTGGCGCGGCTGGAGGTGGCGTGGCAGTACCGCACCGGCGACATGCGCGGCCAGCCGGGTGAGCCGACGGAGACCACCTTCCAGGTCACCCCGCTGAAGATCGACAACCGCCTGTACCTCTGCACGCCACACCAGGCGGTGATCGCGCTGGACGCCACGACCGGCGCCGAGATCTGGCGCTACCGGCCCGCCATCCTGGGCGAGCTGGCGCTGCAGCACCTGACCTGTCGTGGCCTCGGCTGGCTGCCGGCGACGGAAGCGGCGGCCGCGCCGCCCACCCCGCTGAACCAGGCACGCGTCGCCGCGGCGCGGGCTGCCGTGCCCGGCCTGCCCATCGCCGCCGTAGGGGCCGCGACGGTGGAATGCGGCGCCAGGCTGTTCATGCCGACCGCGGATGGCCGCGTCATCGCGCTGGATACCGAAACCGGCGCCGTGTGCAGCAATTTCGGCGACGGCACCGGGCAGATCAACCTGTGGGCCAACATGCCGAATGCGCGGCCGGGCGGGTATTACTCGACCTCGCCCCCCGTGGTCGCCAATGGCGTGCTGGTGATCGGCGGCACCGTGCTCGACAACGTCTCCACCAACGAACAGTCCGGCGTGATCCGCGGCTATGACGCGCGCAGCGGCGCGCTGCTGTGGAACTGGGATTCCGGTGCGCCGGAGACCACCGCGCCGATCGCGCCGGAGGCCTTCTACACGGCCAATTCGCCCAATGCCTGGTCGATCCTCAGCGTCGATGCGGCGCTCGGCCTGGTCTATGTGCCGCTGGGCAACCAGCCGCCGGACCAGTTCGGCGGCAACCGCAGCGCGAATGTGGAACGCTTCTCCTCCGCCGTCGTGGCGCTGGACCTGACCGATGGCAGCCTGCGCTGGGCCTTCCAGACCGTGCACCACGACCTGTGGGACTACGACGTCCCCTCCCAGCCCACGCTGATCGACCTGACGGTGGATGGCCAGACCGTGCCGGCCCTGGTGCAGCCCAGCAAGCAGGGCGACCTGTACGTGCTGGACCGCCGTACCGGGGAGGCGATCCTGCCGATCCGCGAAGTCGCCGTGCCGCAGGGCGCCGCGCCGGGCGATACCACCGCGCCGACGCAGCCCGTCTCCGCGCTCACCTTCAACCCGCCGATGCTGCGCGGGCGGGACATGTGGGGGGCCACGCTGTTCGACCAGCTCGCCTGCCGCATCCAGCTTCGCCGGCTGCGCTATGAGGGCCGCTACACACCGCCATCGCTCGAAGGCTCCATCGTCCATCCGGGCAATTTCGGCGTCTTCAACTGGGGCGGCATCGCGGTGGACCCGGAGCGGCAGATCGCCTTCACCACGCCCTCCTACCTCGCCTTCGTCTCCCGCCTGATCCCGCGCGAGGACAACACCACCCTGCATGTGCAGGGCGACAGCCCCCCGCCGGGCAGCCTGCCGCCGCTGAACGAGAATTTCGGCGCGCCCTATGCGGTGGAGCTCTACCCCTTCCTCTCGCCGATCGGCCTGCCCTGCCAGCAGCCGCCCTGGGGCTATGTGGCTGGCGCCGACCTCACCACCGGGCGGATCGCCTGGCAGCATCGCAACGGCACGGTGCGCGACTCCTCGCCGCTGCCGCTGCCCTTCAAGCTCGGCGTGCCCGATCTCGGCGGGCCGATCATGACGCGCGGCGGCGTCGCCTTCATGTCCGGCACGCTGGACAACTATGTCCGCGGCTATGACGTGACCACTGGCGCGCAGCTCTGGGAATCCCGCCTGCCGGCCGGCGGCCAGGCAACGCCGATGACCTATACGGGGGCGGATGGCCGGCAATACCTGCTGGTCATCGCCGGCGGCCATGGCTCGCTCGGCACCACGGCGGGCGACCATGTCATTGCCTATGCGCTGCCGGGGGGCTGAGGATCGAAATGGCCTGAAGCCGGCCTGCCCTTGCACGCGGCGCCGCGCCTCCGCATTCTCCGGTCCTTCTCACAACGGGACAGGCTGTGCATGCGCGGTGTTCGGGCCTGGCTTTTGGCCGGGGTGGTGCTTCTCGCGCTCGGCCCGGCGCGGCTGGCCGAGGCGCAGCAGGCTTCCACCAGCCGCCAGGTGACGGTGCAGAACGAGACCGACCAGAAGCTGGACCATCTGTATCTGTCCCCACCGCATCTGTCCCCACCGGCGGCGGCGGAACGCGGCCCGGACCGGCTGGGCGACGCGGCGCTGGCGCCTGGCAGCAATTTCCGCCTCCGGCTCAACCGCGAGGCCGGCTGCAGCTTCGACGTGGTGGCGGTGTGGCAGGATGGGCGGGAGGAAAGCCGCAGCGCGGTCAATATCTGCCGCACGCCGCGCCTTGTTTTCGGCGACCCGGCGATGCCGCGACGGGACGCGGCCATCACCAACCGCGCGGAGGTGGCGCTGCGCGAATTCTACGCCAGCCCCAACGGCCTGGAGGGCTGGGGGCCGAACAGGCTTGGCGACCAGGGGCTCGCGCCCGCCGGCAGCTTCCCACTCCGCCTCCGCAGTCGCGACTGCGTCTTCGACCTGCGCGCCGTCTATGCCGATGCGCGGGAGGAGGTGCGAAACCGCCATGACCTCTGCGCCGAACCGGCCATCGCCTTCGACCGCAGCACCCTTCCGCGCCCGGTTGCCCATGCGCTGGTGCTGGTGAACCGGCATCTGGAGGTGGTGCAGGAGGTCTATGTCTCAGCCAGCATGGACGCCGATTGGGGGCCGGACCGCCTCGCCGAGCCGCTGCCGGTGGGGGAGGAGGCGACGGTGACGCTGGAAGCCGCCTGCCAGGCGGATGTCCGCATCGTCTTCCCCAATGGCGGCGCGGAGGAACGGCGGGAGTTGGATCTCTGCACCACGCCGCGCCTTCTGCTGGCGCCGGGCTGGGTGCTGGGCGCGGAAGCACCGGTTGCCGCTGCGGCCGGGATGGACCCGGCCTCGGCCGATCCGGAAACCGCGGAGGCCCCGGTGCTGAAGCTCCGCAATGCCGGCACGCTGCCGATCATCGAGATCTACGCCGCACCGCCGGGCGAACCGCGCGGCGAAGACCGGCTGGGCGCCGATGTGCTGGGGGTGGGGGAAAGCCTGGAACTGGAAGCCCCCGATGGTGACGCCTGCATCGCCGATCTGGTGGCGCTGTTCCGCGATGGGCGGGAGGTGACGCGCAGCGGGGTGGATCTGTGCCAGGGCGAGGAGATCGAGATCCGATGAGCCGCTTTCGCATCTGGCTGCGGCCGCTTGCCGCCACAATGCTGCTGGCCTCCGCCGCCCAGGCTCAACCTGCCCCAACCCAACCTACCCCGGCGAGCGTGCCCGAGGCGCTGCGCGGCGCCTGGTTCGCCGGTGCCTGTGCCGACCCGGAGGCGATGCTGCTGCTGACCGCCCGCGCCGCCGCGCGGCTGGAGGCGGAGGAACCGGCCCGGCTGTACCGCTTCCGCCAGATCCGCCTGCAGGATGGCTGGACCATCGGCACCGCCGGTGGCGCCGAGGCACCACGGCTGATGCTGCGCCCCACCGCGGAGCGGCTGGAGCCCACCGCGGAGCGGCTGGAGCCCGCCGCGGAGCGGCTGGAGACGGCAGAGCCAGAGGCCAAGCTGCGGGAGGACCGGCTGCCGGGGGACAGCGTGGTGGCCGCCTGGCACCGCTGCCCCGCACCCCCCGTGGCGCTGGCCGCGGTGCATGGGGAGGGCGCGGCCTTCCTGGCGGCGCTGGAACATCTGGAGGCCGGTTGCGGCAGCGGCACGCCGGGCGCCTGCGCCGCCGCCATCGTGGCGCAGGCCGATGTCAGCGGCGATGGCCGGCTATCCGTGGCCGAGCTTGCCCGGCTGCTGCGCGGCGCCGCCTGGGTCGCCGCGGTGCAGGAAGGTGCGACGCAGGATGTGATCGCGGCGGCGGTGGGGGCGGGTGGCCTCGCCGGCATCCTGGCCGCCCGGCTGCTGATGGAAAGCCTGGACTATGACGGCGATGGCCGGATCTCGGCGGCGGAACTGGCGCAGGACCGCGTCGGCTTCGCCACCGCCCCCGGTACGGCGGCGGGTCGCCCGTTGCGGATGGATGGCCTGACCGAAGGGGCCGGCATGCTGCGCGGGTTGATGGAGGGGCTGGCCGACTGGCGCTGAGGCGGCCGGCTACTCCTCCTCCTCCCGCCGGGGCGCGACCAGCACGCTCGGCGCGCCACGGCGCAGATCCCATTCGGACAGGCGCGGCGCCGCATCATTCGCCGCCAGCGCCACCCCCGGCCCCTCGATGCCGGACGGCAGCACGACGAGGGGCGATTCGACCACCGGCGGCTCGACCACGATCGGCGGCAGGACGGGCGGGTCCACCGGGGGATCCACCACGGTGGGGGGATCCACCACCGGGGGCGGGTCCAGGATGGGCGGTACGCCGCTGCAGGTGGCGGCCGCCATGACGCAGTTGTTGAACTGGTAGCCGGCCCCGGTGGCGGGCAGGCTGACAAGCTGTGCCGCGGCCGCCCCGCCCACCCCGCCCAGCGTGCCGAGAATGAAGGCCGACCCGCCCTGGCCCAGCACGCCAAGCCGCCCGGCCTCCAGCACGCCGAGCACCGCGGCGCCGTCCAGCAGCAGGAAGACCGGCGCGTCGCCAGCCGCGAGGTCGAACACCGCGGCACCCGCCGGCGCCGTCTGCACCGGGCCGAAGCTGGCCAACTGCGTCGCCTGCTGCGCCGGTGCCAGGCCGGGCAAATCCGCCGCCAGGCCCGCCGGCAGCGCCGCCAGCCCGGCGGCGCGGCTGTCCAGGATCAGCACCGGCAGCAGCGCGGCATCGCGCGCCAAAAGCCGGCTGCCGGCGCCGGCCGTGAAACCCCGCGGGCTGGCCAGCAGTACGCCGCGATCCGCCTCCAGCACCGTGCCGTCCAGCCGCATCGGCCCGGCGGCGCGCAGCACCACATCCGCGCCGCTGGCGGTGCCGGTCAGCGCCAGGCTTCCGGCGGCGAGCAGGCCGAGCGCGCCCTGCGCGCGGGCGCCCAGCAGCAGCGGCACCGCATTGCCCGCGCCTTCCAGCGCAATCGCTCCGCTGGCGGCCAGGCGCAGGCCGCCATCGCCGAGGACCAGCCTGGCACCCTCCGCCGCCTGGGTGATGTCCCCGGCCAGCGCCACCAGCTCCGCCCCGCCGGCCCGCACCGGCGCGGCGAAATGCAGGGTGGGGGCGGCGAGTGACAGGGCGCCCCGCACATCCAGCGCTTCCTCCGCCGCCAGGGCCTGGCTGCTGGCCAGGGTCAGCGCACCCATTTGCCCGCCGATGCGGGTGATGGCGTGGGTTTGGCCGAAGATCGCCTCGCCCGGCGTGTCCAGCCGCAGCAGCCCGGCGGCGAGTGTGGCGCCGGGGCTGTCCAGGATTCCGGTCTCGGCCCGCAGATAGATGGTGCCGGCCGCGATCGGCGCGGTCAGCCGCAGCGGTGCGCCACCCTCCTGCGCCAGCGCGAAGCCGCCCGCGGCGGCGCCGGCACCGAGCGCCACCACCCGGTTGCCCTGCCCATCCAGCAGCACCTGCCCGGCCATCGCACGGGCGGAGAGCAGGGTGGCGGAGAGCCCGGCGCCGCGCAGGGTCTGGGTGATGTCGCCTTCCGTCGCCTCCAACTGCGCGGTGCCGGCGGCGACGGGGGCGAGGAGGCCGAGCGAGGCGGCGGACAGGCTCAGCGCGCCCGGCGCGGTCAGCGTATCCGTCACCTCCAGCGCACCCTCCACCGCCAGCGCCAGGCTGCCGGCGCGGCCGCCCACCGCCTGGATGGCATGACCGGGACCGTCCAGCCGCACCGGGCCATCCGTCTCCAGCCGCAATGCCGCGCCGCGCAGCGTGCCGCCGGCCACATCGGTCAGGCCGCTTTCGGTGCGGAAGGCGAGGCTGGGGGCTGCGATCGGCCCGGCCAGGCGCAGCGCCAGCGGGCCTTCCTGCGCCACGGCGAAATCCCCCGCCGCGCCGCTGGCGCCGAGCGCCGCGAAGCTGTTGCCGGCGCCCTGCAAGGTCACGCTGCCGAAGATCGACCGCGCCAGCAGCATTGGCGCCGCCAGCCCGGCGCCGGTTGCCACCTGGCCGATGTTGTCGAAGGCAAGCAGGGACAGCGTGCCCCCGGCCGAGACCTGCCCCTCCAGCGCCAGCCCGCCGCCGGTGGCCAGCAGGAAGTCGCCCGCGGCCTGGCTGGTGCCGAGCGATGCGAAGGCGTTGCCCGGCTCCGTCAGCACCACGGTGCTGCCACGGGCGCGCAGTTGCGCGGCGGAAAGCCGGGCGCCGAGGGTCTGGGTCAGGCTGCCGCCGGCCGCCAGATCGAGCACGCCATTCGTCGCCAGGGATTCCGTCAGCAGCAGGTCGCCATCGGTCCGCAGCGCGAAGCCGCCCGGGGCGGTGACGGCGCCGATTTCGCCGATGCTGTTGCTGGCGGCGGCCAAGGCCACGCTGCCGCCGGCGGTGATCTCCAGCCGCGGCGCGACCACCCCGGCGGCGGCCTGATCCTGAAGGAAGCTGCCGTCGAATTGCAGTGCGAGGCGGGCGGCTTGCAGACCCGCCACCGGGTCCGGCGCCGCATCGCCGCTGCCGCGGAAGGCGAAATCGCCCAGGGCGCGGCCGCCGAGCAGGCCGGCCGCATTGGTGGCTTCGGCCAGACGCACATGCCCACCCGGCGCTTCCGCCAGGAGCCGCGTGGCGGTGATGACGGCGGCGGCGGTCTGCATGAGGTCGCCGGAAATCGCCCGCAGCGTCGCGGATTGGGCGGAGACCGGCGCTTCCAGCGAAAGGCTGGCCGCCTCCAGCGCCAGCGCGCCGCCGACGCCGAGCACGCCCCGCACCGCCAGCGCATCCCCCACCGCGAGCCGGAAATCCCCCGTGGCGCCGCTGGCGCCGAGCACGCCGAAGCGGTGCCCGCCACCCTCCACCACCACGCTGCCGCCCTGGATCGACAGGCGATCCGTCACCAGCGCCGACCCTGCCCCGGCCTGCAAGGCACCGCCCGCCGCCAGCGTCACCTCGGGCGCCGTCACGCTGTCCAGCACCGTCAGCGCGCCGGAGGTCGCCAGATGAAAGGCGCCGTCGCTGCGGACATGGCCCAGCGTGGCGACGGCATTCGTCGGATCGTCCAACACCAGTGCGCCGCCGGCATCGAGCGTCAGGCGCAGCGTGGTCAGGCGGCCGCCCTGGTCCTGCGTCAGCCCACCGCCGAGGCGCAGCGCCACCTCCGGCGCGCTCAGCGCCGCGGAGAGCATCAGCGCGCCGCTGGTCACCAGGCTCAGCCCCGCATCAGCCCGGCCATACAACTCGGCGATCTGGTTCTGCGTGCCATCGAGCCGCACCGCGCCCTCCGGCACCAGCACCTGCAACGTGTCTGCGACGAGGCGGGAGGTGCCCGATTGCACCAGGTCGCCCTGTTCCAGCGTGAGCGACAGCAGCCCGGCGCGGACATTGCCCACCACCTCCAGCGCCGTGTCATTCACCAGGGACAGGCCGCGCGGGGCGAAGGCGTCGCCAAGCTGCACGACGCGGTTGCCCTCGCCTTGCAGCCGCACCTCGCCCAGCGCCGAATCGAGGCGCAGCAGACCGGCCGAAAGGGCGGCTCCGCTGGGCTGCTGGATGGTGCCGCGCAGGGCGAACAGGTCCAGCCCGCCACTGGCCGTGATCGGCGCGAATAGGCTGAGGGTCTGCGGCGTGCTCAGCGCGATGTTGGCCGCTACCAGCCGGCCATCCACGGACATGTCGAGCAGGCTGTTCACGTCGAGGCGCCCGGCCGCGCTGCCGCCGGCAATGGCGCGGATCTGGTTGGCGGCGGCATTCAGCCGCACCGCGCCGCCGCTGCTGCGCGCCTCCAGCGTGCCGGCATTCAGCACGGCGCCCGTTGCCGCCTGGGTGATATCGCCCGCCGAGCGCAGGATCAGGTCGCCGGTCACGGTGACAGCGCGCAGGATCTGGATGCCCTGGCCGGCGGTGGCGGTGGCGTTGGTGGTCTCCAGCGTCAGCGGGCCGAAATCCTTGAAGACCGGGGCCTCGACGCGGATGGTCTGCTCCGCCTGCAAGGTCAGCGCGCCGGTGACGGCGGCGATGGTGGCGGCGGTGATCTCGGCGGGTTCGGTGGCGCCGGACAGGGTTTCCACCACGCGCAAGGTCACCGGGTCCACCAGCACCTGGGCGGCGTCCAGCAGCCCATCCAGTGCCAGGGCATTGCGGGAGGAAACCTCGATGGTGCCGCCCGCCGCCCGGATGGCGCCGCGCATCTCGGTGCGCTCCGCGGCATGGACGATGACGGTGCCGCCGGGCGCATCGATTCGCGCGCCGCGGTCCACCACCGTGCGGGCGGCGAGGCGGGAAGGGGCGCCGATGCGGCTTTCCGCCCCGGCGCCGAGGGTGACGCGCCCGCCCGGTGCGCTGATGCGGGAAGTGGCGGTGGCGTGGACGGTGCCGCTGGCGGTGACCTCGATCACCTGGCCGGCCAGCGCGCCGTCGATTCGCACGCCACCCCCCTGCGCCCGCAGCGCGACCTGCGCGGCGCTGCTGGTGCCGCCCGACTGCACCAGGGTTTCCAGCACGCCGGAGGCGGCCCGGGCGGTCAGCAGCACGCTGCCGCCCTCGGCCTCGATCGTGCCGGTCTGGGTCACCAGCGCGGTGGCGCCGGAGGGGGCCGTGGCAACCTGGCGCGTCACATCCAGGGACAGCAGGCCATCGCCCGCGAGATCCAGCGTGAAAGCCTCCCCCCCCGCCAGCGCGACTCGGCCGAGCCGGGCGCGGATACTGCCGGAATTGGCCACCTGCGGGCCAACCAGTGCCGCCAGCCCCTGCTGCGCAACGGTGATGCTGCCGCGATTCTCGACGCGGGCGCCGGGGCGCGGGGCGCCATCGAACACCATCCGCCCCTGCTGGAAATTCTGGTTGGTGATGTCGGAGGTCGTCGCGATCAGCGCCGCCACATCCACCTGTGCCCCCTGGTGGAACAGCACCCCCGCCGGATTGACCAGCGCCACCCCGCCATTGGAGGTGACGCGGCCGGCAATGGCGGAGGGATCGCCGCCCGTGACCCGGTTCAGCGACCAGGAGGAGGCGGCGGGCTGGCGGATATCGACCTGGTGGTTCTTGCCGACATCGAAGCGCTGCCACTCGATCACCGCGCGGTCGCTGCCCTGCTGCACCTGGGTGCGGCCGGCGGTCTGGCTGATGCTGGCCTGGCCGGCGACGACCGCCCCGCCGGTCGGGCGGGCATCGGGCGCCTGGGCGGCAGCCAGGCCGGGTGCGGCCAGGGCGGCGAGAAGAATCGTGGGGCGGCGCATCGCGGCCGCATCCTGCGTCAGAGGTTACTCAATCGGAAAGCGAATATTTCGCCCACCATGCACGCGGATCACCCACCGCCCCCGAATTGCCTGCGGCCCGCGCACAGGACAGGATGCAGCGCAACAGAGGACGCGGCAGACCATGGATGTGTTCGAGGCCCTGGCCACGCGCCGCAGCCTGCGCGGCTTCCGGCCGGACCCGGTTCCGCGCGAGACGCTGGAGCGCATCCTGGCCGCCGCCGCCCGCGCCCCCTCCGGCTCCAACATCCAGCCCTGGCGGGTGCGGGTGACGCAGGGCGCGGAGAAGGCGCGGCTGAGCGCCGAGGTCCACGCCGCGAACGCCGCCGGCATCCGGGCGGCGCGGGAGTACCACTACTATCCGCGCACTTGGCGCGAGCCCTATCTGGCGCGGCGCCGCAAAGTGGGCTTCGGGCTGTACGAGCTGGCCGGCGTAGCGCGCGGCGATACGGCCGCGGCGGCGGCGCAACAAGCGCGGAACTTCGATTTCTTCGGCGCCCCGGTCGGCCTGTTCTTCACCATCGACCGCGACCTGGAGCAGGGGTCCTGGCTGGATTTCGGCATGTTCCTGCAATCCATCATGCTGGCCGCGCGCGGCCTCGGCCTGGATACCTGCCCCCAGGCCGCCTGGTGTGACCGGCATGATGTGGTGCGCCGGGTGCTGGCGCTGCCGGAGGACCAGGTGCTGGTCTGCGGCATGTCCCTGGGATTTGAAGACCCGGACGAACCGGCCAACCGCCTGGTGACGGAGCGCGCGCCCCTGGCCGATTTCGTGACCTTTGGGGAGGAAACGTGAGTCCCGATCCGGCCGAGGCCGTACTCGACAGCCGGCAGAGCTGGATCCGGCTCGCCGCCATCGTTGGCCTCGCCACGCTCGGTGGCGCCGGCATGTGGTCCGTGGTGGTGGTGCTGCCCTATGTGCAGGCGGAATTCGGCGCGACGCGGGCCGAGGCCTCGCTGCCCTACACCCTGACCATGATCGGCTTCGCCACCGGCGGCATCCTGATGGGACGGCTGGCGGACCGGTTCGGCATCATGGTGCCGGTACTGTTCGGCACCGTGATGCTGGCCGCCGGCTATGTGCTGGCGGCGATGGCGCCCACCCTGCTGGCCTTCGCCCTGGCGCAGGGCGTGCTGATCGGGGCGCTGGGGTCGTCTGCCGCCTTCGGGCCGCTGATGGCCGATGCCTCCCTGTGGTTCCGGCGGCGGCGCGGCATTGCGGTGGCGCTGGCGGCCTCGGGCAACTACCTGGCCGGCACCGTCTGGCCGCCGATCCTGCAAGGGCTGATCGTGGCGCAGGGCTGGCGGATGGCGCATGTGCTGGTGGGGATCGGGCTGCTGGTGACCATGCTGCCGCTGGCCCTGCTGCTGCGCGCCCGGGCGCCGGTGCTGCGCGTGGCGCCCCGGGTGGCCGGCGCGCCGCCGCCCGCCACGGCACGGCCACTGGGAATGAGCCCGAACAGCCTGACCGCCTTGCTGTGCATCGCCGGGGTCTGCTGTTGCGTCGCCATGGCGATGCCGCAGGTCCATATCGTCGCCTATTGCGGCGACCTCGGCTACGGCGTGGCGCGGGGGACGGAGATGCTGTCCCTGATGCTGGCCTGCGGCATCGTCTCCCGCATCGCATCGGGCTTCATCGTGGACCGGGTCGGCGGGCTGGCGACGCTGCTGCTGGGATCGGTGCTGCAGGCGGTGGCGCTGGCCTTCTACCTGTTCTTCGACAGCCTGGTGTCGCTGTACCTGATCTCCGCCATGTTCGGCCTGTTCCAGGGCGGCATCGTGCCGGCCTACGCCGTGATCGTGCGGGAGTATTTCCCGGCGCGGCAGGCCGGCACCCGGGTCGGCATCGTGCTGATGGCGACCCTGCTCGGCATGGCGCTGGGCGGCTGGCTTTCGGGGGTGGTGTTCGACTGGACCGGCACCTACGCCATGGCCTTCCTGAACGGCATGGTCTGGAACGGGCTGAACGTGGCGATCGTCGCCTGGCTGCTGTGGCGGTCGCGCCGAACCATGATGCGCTCACCCTCGGTGACGCATCCTGGCCCAGCTTTGCCTGCGTGACTCTACTTGCGCGCGGCGTCCACGCTCCACGGCCCGGCTCCGGCGGCGGCGAGGTAGAGGAAGACGAAGCAGAACAGGATCGCCGCGTCGCCGCCATTGTTTACCGGGTAGAAATCGCGCGGCGCGTGGGCGAGGAAATAGGCGAAGGCCATGGTGCCGGAGGCGAGGAAGGCTGCCGGGCGGGTAAACAGGCCGATGGTGATGAGGATGCCGGTGACCAGCTCGATCACCCCGGCGATCCAGCCCATCGACATCATCGCGGGCGCGCCGCCACCGATCGGGAAGCCGAGCAGTTTCTGGGTGCCATGGGCCAGGAACAGCAACCCCGCCATGATCCGCAGGACGGAGAGCAGTTGCGGCGCGTAGGGCGCGAAGCGCGTCGTCGGCATTGTTTACGGTCCCGTTGTGAGTTCACGCTGCAACGCGGGCGCCACCGTAACGGTGGCGACGCTCGCGCAGCCGTGATGGGGCCGGGTCATACCAAATCCCGCAGATCGTGACGGGTTGGAGCTATAGCTCCAACGCTCTCAGGCGCCAGCGCTTCGCTTGGCTCGCCGCACTTGCGGCGGCGGCCATTCGGCCGCTCGACCGGCGTCGCCGGCCGCAGGTTCCGATCAATGGGATTTGGTATCAGGCGGTGGGCAGGCGGGTCCCGACCAGCACGTCGCGGGTCACCAGCCCGGCCAGCCGCGCCGCATCCCAGCCCTCGGTGCCGGCGGGGCGGGTGGGCAGGACCATCCAGCGGTAGTCGGCGGTGCTGTCCACCACGCGGATCTGCGTGCCCTCCGGCAGGGTGGTGCCCCATTCAGCCAGCACGCCGCGCGGGTCCCGCACCGCGCGGGACCGGTAGGCGGCGGATTTGTACCAATGCGGCGGGTAGCCGAGCACGGCGCGCGGGTAGCAGGAACACAGGGTGCAGACGACCAGGTGATGCAGCCCCGGCGCATCCGCCAGCACGCCGAGCGGCGGGGCGCCGGCCATGGACACGCCCATTTCCTCCGCCGCCGCGCTGCCGTCCTTCAGCATCAGCGCGTGGTAGGCCAGGTCGGTCCAGGCGCGGGCGACCATGGCGGCGCCGATGCGCGGATCGGCGCGATCGGTGCGGGCGATCTGCTCGGCGATCTGGTCCTCGGTGACGATGCCGGCGGCGGCCAGCGCCGCGGTGAAGCGCGCCAGCAGCGCGACGCTTTCCGGGGTGGGGGCGTGCGCCATCAGGCGGCGGGCTCCAGCCAGTGTTCATACAGCTCGACCAGCACCGTGTCGCCCGCTTGCCCCTCGTTCCAAAGACCGCGCTGGTCGAAGCGCACATGGTACAGCGGGATGGTGGCGGCCGGCCGCGCGAAGGCCAGGTCCTCCGGATTGCGGAAGGCGCCGAGCGGGCGTTCCACCACGCCTTCGCGGCCGCGCAGGTAATGCGGCGTGCGGATGTGGCAGGGGCCGCGGGTCTCGGGGTAGTCCGCCTTCACGCGGATGCGGGCGCCGGGGGTGAAGCTGGTCATCCGCGCGAATCCTCCGGTTGCACCACGCCCTTCTCCAGCATCAGGCCGGAGATCGAGCGCAGCCAGCGTTCGTAGTAGCCGAGCGCGTGGTATTCGCCCTCCGGGATCGCCTCCACCCCGCGGCGCAGCTCATCCACCGTCATCAGCTTGCGCTGGGCGAGAAGCTGGCGCAGCGCGTCCACGCGCTTGCCGAATGCGTCCGGCGGCGCTTCGTCATCCGGCTCCACCGGTGTGCAGCGGAAGCGGGCGGCGCCGCCGATATCATGCGTGGCTGGGTTGGGGGCGTCTTCGGGCATGGAGGGAGCCTATTTGATCTCCTCCTCGAGTCCCACACCCCAAAGCTCCGTCCGGCGCAGGAATCCGCGATGGGTGGCGACCTGCACCTCGCACCAGGGGGCGCCGGCGGGGCATTCGCGGATGCGGGCGATGACACCGGGATGGATGCGGGCGACGGCCGCGGCGGCCTCCTCCGCCCGGCGGCGCAGCGTGGCGTCCGGCGTGGCGGTGGGGCGCACCAGCACGGTGCGGCGGCCGGCGAGGGTGGAGGAATGCACCCAGCCCTCCGCCCCATCGGCATCGCGGATGCGGCGCCAGAGCTGGAATTCGCCGATGATCTGCACCGGCAGGTCGCGGCGCTGGAAGGTCCATTCGATCGGGTAGCTGGTGGAAGGCCCGACCCGCATGTTCACCTCATCGGAGCGCAGGGAGGCGAAGCGCGGCAGCGGCAGGCCGGTGACGGAACCGGTGCTGGGCAGGGCGGGCGGCGGGGTGGGGCGGGCCTGCTCCGGCGCGCGGGCGGCAGCCGCGGTGGCAGCGGCCGCGGCGGCGGCTGCGCCGGCCGCGGTCCCGGTGGCGGCCGCACCCGGGCGCCGGCTGGGCGGCGGCGTGGCCCGGCCGACCGTGGGCGGGGTGGTCGTGGCGCGGCCGGGCGTGCTCGCGGCGGGTTGGCTGGCCCGGGGCGGGCTGGCGCGGGGTGCCGGTTGGGCGCGGGCCGGCGCCTGCGCCTGCGCTGGCGCCCGTGGCGTGGCCGCGCGCGGCGGCTGGCCCGGCTGAGCCAGCTGGGTGGCGGGGCGGTTGGGCACGGCGAGGGAGCGCGGCTGCTCGGATGGCACCAGCCGCGGCGCCGCCTGCCCGGCGGGCCGTGGCGGCGGCAGGCTGCCCTGGCTGGGCGCCAGGCTGGATTGCGCGGCCGCACCCTGGCCGAGGGCGAACAACGCCAGCAGGGCGGCGGCGGGAATGGCACGGCGGAATGGAACCATGCCCGATCCCTCCCCCATTCCGCCGCGTCGGGTCAAGCGCGGGCTGGCGAAACCTGCCTCACATGCCGCGGCGTCAGCGGCGCGTTTGGCCCCAGCCCGGATTCTCCACCACCATGTGGCGCAGCTTGGCGCGGTCCAGCATCGCGTCCGTCTCCCGCCACGCCACCGTGGCGATTTCCGTGGCGTCCAGATGCGGGCAGAGGCGGTCGCGCATCAGCACCTGGCCATCCACCACCACATCCAGCACGTCCTGCCCATTGGCGAAGTAGACCACGCGCGCCACCGGCATGTTGGCCGGCACCATATGCGGGGCGGAAAGATCGACGGTGATCACATCCGCCTTCTTGCCCACCTCCAGGCTGCCGATCTCATGCCCCAGGCCGAGGCCGCGCGCGGCATCGATGGTCACCATCTCCAGCGCCTTGCCGGGCGGCATCATCGTCTCGTCGCGGTAGTGGCGCTGGTGGTAGCGGATGCACTGGAACATGTGGCGGAACATGTCGCCCGAGCGGTCCGGCGCCGTGGCGTCGGAGCCGATCATCACCGTGACGCCCGCCTCGATCATCTTCGGCGCCGGGCAATAGCCGCGCACGGCGGCGATGGCGGAGGGGTTATGCACCACGGATGTGCCCGTCCGCACCAGCGTGTCGATATCCGCATCGGTCAATTCGGTGCAGTGGCTGAGCCAGGCATCGGGGCCGAGCAGGCCGAACATGCGGTCCGCCATCTCGATGCTGCCGCCGCGATGCCCGTCCTGGTGGAAGGGCGCGCCGCGGGACCGCCCGGCCTCGCGCACCAGATGCCCCTGGCGTTCGATTTCGCGGACCTTGGCCGGGTCGTGCTTCGCTTCCCGGTACACCGGCATCAGCGTCGCCACCTTCACGCGGCCCTTGTTGTGCCAACGCTCCACGCCGGCTGTGATGACATCGAGCTGCTGTTCGAAGGACACAGGCCGCTCCACCCCATCCGGCCCGACATAGGGGCGCGGGAAGGGCGGGCGGGTCGGGCCGAGCACCAGCAGGCTGCGGATGCCGACTTCTTCCGTCGCCTCGGCATGGGCATCGGTGAAGGCGGTGTCGTCCACCCGGCCGATGCTGTCGCCGCCGCCGAGCAGCGACACGCCGGTGGTGACGCCGAAGCGCAGCCGCTCGAACGCCGCCAGCTTCGCCTCCGCCCGCCAGAAGCTGGGTGGGGAGGCCAGGGTGTAGATGACCCGGCAGGCTTCCATCCAGGCAGCGCTGTCATTGTTGCCCATCGTCTTCACCAGCCCGTGGCCGGCATGGGCGTGGCCGTCGATCAGCCCGGGCAGGATGGCGCGGCCGCGCGCCTCGATCACCTGCTTCGCATGGGGATGGGCGGCCTCCACCTCATCGGTCGGACCGACGGCCTGGATGCGGCCATCCTTGATGGCGACCGCGCCATCCGGCAGCACGCGGCGCTGGGCATCCATGGTGATGAGCACGCCGCCGCGGATGAGAAGATCGGTCATGGAAGTCCCTTGATTGGGGGTCACTGAATCGGCGCGGTGCGGCTCAATCCACCTTCACCAGCCACAGTCGCAGCCGGTTGTCCGGCGCCTGGCGCAGATCGATTCCGCGCCGGGACGCCCAGGCGATGGGCTGCTGGAACAGCGGGATATGGGCGATCTCCCGGCGCTCGATCTCCAGCGCCTGGCGGATCAGCCCGCGGCGGGTCGTCTCATCCGCCGCTTCCGCCGCCTGCGCCACCAGCGCGTCGAATTCCGCATTGGACCAGCGGCCATAATTCAGCCCGCCGGTGGTGCGGCTGTTGGTGCGCAGCACGTCGTTCAGCGTCGAATAGGCATCCGCCAGCGGCAGCCCGGCATGGCCCAGCATGTACATGGAGAAGTCGCGCGTCGCGGTGCGGCGGGACCAGATGTTGGTGGGCTCGCTCTGCAATTGCAGCCGGATGCCGACGCGGGCCAGCATGGCGGCGACCGCCTGGCAGGTGCGCTCGTCATTCACGTAGCGGTCGTTCGGGCAGACGATGCCCACCGAGAACCCGTTGGGGAAACCGGCCTCCGCCAGCAGGCGCTTCGAGGCCTCGGGGTCGTAAGGCAGGCGCTCGTTCAGGTCCTGCGGCGCGCCGGTCAGGAAGGGGCTGACCATCATGCCGGCGATCCACGCCTTCTCCCGCATCACGGTGCGGCGCAGCGCGTTCACGTCGATGGCGCGATAGATCGCTTCCCGCACCCGGCGGTCGCGGAACGGGTTCTGGCCGCGCACATCGGAATACAGCAGCTCGTCACGCTCAAAGTCGAAGCCGAGATAGATGGTGCGCAGCTCCGGCCCCTCGATCACCTGCACGCGGTTGTCCTGCAGCAGGCGCGGAATATCCTGCAGCGGCACTTCCACATTCGCGTCGATCGCGCCCGAGAGCAGGCTGGCCGTGCGGGTCGCGGCGCTGCGGATCGGCTGGAAGTTGACCCTTGTCAGGTTGTGCACGGGCCGGTCCCACCAGCGCGCATGCGGCTCCAGCACCGTGCGCTCATCCGGGCGGCGTTCGGTGATGCGGAAGGGGCCGGTGCCGTTGGCCACGCGGGTCGCGCCCGATTCGGTCTGCGCGGACAGGTTCGCCGCGTTCTCGGCATTGTTCGCGCGCGACCAGCCTTCATCCATCACGAAGAACTGCGTGATGGAGGCGAGCAGGATGGGGAAGGGGCGATGCGTCTCGATCTCGATCGTGTGGCTGTCGAGCTTTCGGATCTCCTTGATCGCGCCGAGCAGGCCGCGCGCCAGGGACCCCGGCCCGTTCACCCGCGCCCAGGTGAACAGCACATCATCCGCGTCGAAGCTCTCGCCGTTGTGGAACACCACGCCGCGGCGCAGGTTGAAGCGCCAGACGGTGGGGCTGGTGCGCTCCCAGCTCTCGGCCAGCGCCGGCTCGATCTCGATGCGGTCATTGTGGCGCACCAGCGCCTCATAGACATTGCCGAGGAAGGTGTTGGTGAAGGTGTTGTTGGAGGAGTGCGGATCCAGCGTCAGCACATCCGCGTTGTACGCCCAGGTGAAGGGCTTCGCCGCCGCCGGTCCGGCCAGGGTGAGACTGCCGAGCAGGGCGGCTAGGGCAAGGCGACGCATGGCGGGAGCCTCCGTTACGGATACGCCAGCGTCGATCCGCCCGGCGGGGCCGTCAATCGGCCAGCAGGAATTTGCCGTGATCCTGCCGCAGGAATTTCCGAGGCTGACGGCGTCTTGAGGAACAAACCGTATGTTGAATCCCATCCGTGCCTTGGTGCTGTCCACGGCACTGCTGGCGCCCCCTGCCCTGGCCCAGCCGGCGGGCCTGTCCGAGACACTGCTGCACATCGCCGAAACGGCGGAGGTGACCCGCGCACCGGATGAGGTGGTCGCCACGCTGCGCGCCGAGGCCCGCGCCGGCACCGCGGCCGCGGCGCAGGAGGCGGTGAACCGCAGCATCGCCGCCGCCGTCGACCGCGCCCGGGCGGTGGAAGGCGTGCAGGTCTCGACCGGCGGCTACTGGACCGCGCGGGTGGAAGACGCCCGCGCCTGGCAGGCCAGCCAAAGCGTGACGCTGCGCGGCCAGGCCGCGCCCACTTTTCTGGAACTCGCCGGCGCCCTGCAGGGGCAGGGGCTGGCGATGGTCTCGCTCGATTGGCGGCTGACGCGGCAGACGGCGCGGCTGGCGCGGGAGGAAGCCTCGGGCCTCGCCCTCGATGCCCTGCGCCGCCGCGCGGCCGCCGTGGCCGGCCAGCTCGGGCTGGAACTGGTGGGGCTGCGGGAGGTGCGGATCGATGTGCCGGAGGGCGGCGGGCCGCGGCCGATGATGATGGCCGCCCGTGCCGCCGGCCCCGCGCCGGTCGCGGTGGCGGAGGATGCGGTTGTGTCCGCCACCGTGGCCGCGGTGGCGGTGCTGCGCCCGCGCTGAGCGTGTGCGCGGAATAACCAGGATCAGGGCGCCCAGGGCAATGAAATGGCGTCAACGACCGCAAAGCCGCAACGAGTATACGTAGCACGGGGTCCGGATCGACCAAAAACGCAGGGCGGCCCTGCCGATTGAATGGCTGCGCCCCGGCGACTTATACGCTAGACCGCCTGGATGGTGGCAACTCCGTGACGGAAACTAGACGAATGGGCGTTGTAATCGGGGAGGTAGCGCGCAAGCTCGGCTACCGCCCAGGCATGGCCTGCGCTGTATTGGGCAACCCTCCGGGGATGACCTTCGGCCTGCCAAACGGGGCGACCGCTGCGGCCGACCTGATCCTCGCCTTCGCCGCGGACAAGGTGGCGCTGCGCGCCATCGCGCCGCGTGCGCTCAACCTGTACGGCATCGGGGCGCGTCTCTGGCTCGCGTACCCGAAGAAGACCGGGCCGGTGCGGTCCGACCTCGACCGTGACCATGGCTGGGACCCGCTGACCACCGAGGGGCTGCTGCCGGTCACGCAGGTAGCTCTGGACGATACCTGGTCCGCGCTGCGCTTCCGCTTCCGGGAGGAAATCCCGAAGGTCATGCGCGCAGGCGCCTAATTCGCGCATACAGGCCGCCATTCCTTATGGCGGCCGGCTGCGGTAGCCTCCGCCGTATGCGCCCCGTCCGGCGCACCCGACCGGATACCGCATGACCCAGAGCAGCAGCCCGACCGGACAGGCGACGACACGGCCTGCCGGCCGACCCACCACCCGCCCTTCAGCCGCCGCGCCGGATCTCAACCGCAGCGCGGTCGCGCGCTATCTGCAGCTTGCCACCCTGTTCCGGCACCGGGTGGAAAAGGGCGTCTGGCTGCCGGGCACGCAGATTCCCACCGTCGATGAACTGGCCGCCGAATACGGCGTGGCGCGCGCCACCATCCGCCAGGCGCTGGACCAACTGGCAGACCAGGGGCTGATCGAGCGCTTCCGCGCCAAGGGCACCTTCGTCAGCACCACCCCGCCGCAGCGCCTGTGGTGCGATGTGGAAACCGACTGGACCGGGCTGCTGCGGTCCCGCGAGGGCGCGCAGATCGAAATTCTGTCCGACACGCCGGGCCAGCCAGGCAGCAGCCTGCCGCCCAGCATCGGCCACCCCGCACCGCTGTATCGCCACCTGAAGCGACGCCATTGGCGCGACAACCAGCCCTTCCTGCTGGCCGATGTCTGGCTGGATGACAGCCTGTCGCCGAAGGTGACGCCGGAAGATCTGGTGACCAAGACGGCGCTGCGCCTGGTTGCCAGCATCCCGGGCGTGAAGATCGCCGGCGCCCGGCAGACGCTGACCATCGGCAGCGCCGATGTGGAAACCGCCGCCGCCCTGCACCTGCCGCTGAATGCGCCGATCGCGCATGTCCACCGCGTGGCGCTCGACGCCAAGGGCACCTTGTTGATGGTGGCGAACGGCCTCTATCGCGGCGATACCGTCCGCATCGACGTCAAGCTGCGATAGCCGGGAAGAAGCCCGCCACATCGCCCGGCGGCGCCCAGCGTGGCGCCTGGTCCTTGTCCACCAGCACGGCGCGCACGCCCTCGGCGAAATCCGGGTGGCGGGTGACATGGGCGGTCAGGGCGAGTTCCATCGCCAGGCAGCCGGCGAGGTCCAGCGTGGCGCCACGGCGCAGCAATTCCAGCGTCACCGTCAGGCTGGTGGGGGACATGCGGGCCAGGATGGCCGCCTGCTCCCGCGCCCAGTCGGTGCCCTCGGCGGCCAGCGCCGCCTGGATCTCGGGCAGGGTGGCGGGGCCGAAGCAGCGGTCGATGGCCGGGCGCTGGGCGGCGATCGGGCCCGGCGGCACGACCTTGGCGAAGCGATCCACCGCGGCGGCGTCACCCGCCAGCAGCGCGGCGCGCAGGGCGGGCAGGCGGTCCCGCGTCACGAAATGCGTGGCAAGGCTGGCCTCCACCGCCTCCGCCCCCCGCAGCCGCGCGCCGGTCAGCGCCAGCCATTTGCCGAGCGCGCCGGGCAGCCGCGGCAGGACGTAGGAGGTGCCGACGTCCGGGAACAGCGCGATGGCGGTTTCCGGCATCGCCAGCATCGCATGGTCCGTCACCACGCGGTGGCTGCCATGCACGGAAAGCCCGATGCCGCCGCCCATGCAGACGCCGTCGATCAGGCTGATCCAGGGCTTCGGAAAGCCGGCGATGGCGGCGTTCACGGCGTATTCGCCAGCGAAGAAGGCGCGCACCCCGTCATCATCCCCGGCGAGCGCCAGTTCACGCACCCGGCGCACGTCGCCGCCGGCGCAGAAGGCCTTGCCGCCCGCCCCTTCCAGCAGCACCAGCCGCACCGCCGGGTCATCCCGCAACCGGCCGATCGCGGCATCGAGCTGTGCGATCATTGGCAGGTCGAGCGCGTTCAGCGCCCGCGGACGGTTCAGCAGAAGGGTGCCGGCCGCCCCCTCCTGCCGGAGAAGGACGGTCGGTTCAGCTTCGGTCATCGGGCTGTCAGGTGCCTTCGCGGGAGGCGAGCTGGGTGATCTGCCGGCGCATGGCGGAAAGCAGGGCCTGCACATTGTTGCCGTTGCGGGTGATGACGCTGCTGTATTCGCTGCGCGTGGTCAGTCGCAGGCTGGTGCCCTCGGCGATCACATCGACCACGCGGGGCTGGCCGCCCACTTCCGCCACCCGCCAATCGAGCCCGAAGGCCGGGGTGCCGGTGCGTTCGATGATGGTGCTGACCAGCACATCCTCCTCCGTCCGCGCCTGGCTGCGACCCAGGGTGAAGGTGAGCCCCTGGTATTCCCCGAAGCGGGAGGAAAGGTTGCGGATCAGCACCTCCGCGAATAATTGCAGGTATTCCTGCTGCTGCTGCGCGTTGGCGGTGCGCCACCAGCGGCCGAGGATGAAGCGGCCCACGCCGTCCACATCCACGGCGCGGCGCAGGATGGCACCGACCCGGTCGCGCCGCTGCGCCACTGGCCCATCGACATTGATGGCGGCCACCAGTTCACGCCCCGTGGCGTCGATGAACGCCGAAGCGCGGCCGATATCCATCTGCTGCGCCCAGGCCTGCTGCGTTGTGGCGGCGCCGCTCAGGCCCAGGAGTCCGAGCGTGCCGAGCAGCAGGGGACGGCGGGTGAAGTTGCTTGCTGTCATGGAACTCTGTCCTTCTCGGGCCGCCGCGCTCAGCGCCGCAGGCCCTGGATGCCGGAGCCGAGGCCGTGATCGGAGGTGGCCGCGGCCCCTGTCGGCACATTGCGGATTTCCACCACCCGGCGCTGGCGATAGGCGCTGCGGATGGTGGCGTAGGGGTCGAGGGAGGAAGCGCGCACCTGGTCGATCGGTTCGATCAACCCCTCGCGGGTGGACAACGCGGTGGCGGCGGTGCGGGAGATATTGATCGCCTCCCAGGTCTCGCCGCCGGTATAGGACAGCGGGTTGATCGCGGTGTCGGCGGCGAAGCCCACCACATCCCGCGGGCTGGACGGGCCGAGCACCGGGATGAACAGGTAGGGACCTTCGGGCGCGCCCCAGACCGCGAGCGTCTGGCCGAAATCCTCGGTATGGCCGATCAGCCCGAAATCGGTGGCGCGGTCGAAGATGCCGCCGATGCCCACCGTGGTGTTGACCAGGAAGCGGCCTGCGGTGGTGGCGGCGCGATAGCTTTCGCCCTGCAGCAGGTCATTGGCCAGGATCACCGGCGTGCGGAGATTGGCCAGCACGTTGCGGATGGCCGTGCGGACCTCCGGCGGCAGGAAGACGCGATACATCTCGGCCGCCGGGCGCAGCACCAGCGTATCGATGCCCTCATGCACGAAATAGGCGCCGCGGTTCAGCGGCTCCAGCGGGTCGTTGGTGGCGCGGAATTCGGCCACCGCCTCGGCATCGGTCGGGTTGGGCCGGGTGGCGCAGGCGCCCAGGCCGAGCGCGACCGCAAGCGCCAGGAAGGGCAGGGCGGGCCTGGTGCGGCTGCGGCCCCAAAGGGTGCCGGACGTGATGGCGTGGCGGATGCGGATCAACGGGCGACCTCCGGAAGCGGGTGGCTGGGCACAGCCCAGCCATCGCGACCCGGGACTTCCTGGGACACGATACCACCCTTATATGCGTCGGAAGGCATCAGCGAAACGGTGGTGCCGCCGAAGTTACGCACAGAGACATCCCGCGCCGGCAGAGGAGGCCCCGCCTTCGGCCGCGCGCTACCGAGAGAACCCACCCGATGGACATGGCCCTTCCCGGCACTTTGCAGCGTTGGTTGACCGGCCCGCGCGTGGCCAGCCTGCCAGTGCCAACCGAGATGCCACCGCCGAAACTGTCCTTCGAGTTCTTCCCGCCGAAGAACGAGGCGCTGGAGACCGCGCTCTGGGCCGCGATCCGGCGGCTGGAGCCGCTGGGGCCGCGCTTCGTCTCCGTCACCTACGGCGCAGGCGGCACCACCCGTTCCCGCACGCATGAGACGGTGGCGCGGCTGGCCAAGGAAACCTCGCTGACCCCGGCCGCGCACCTCACCTGCGTCGGCGCGACGAAGGAGGAGGTGGATGAGGTGGCGCGGGACTACCTGGCGGCCGGCGTCCGCCACATTGTCGCGCTGCGCGGCGACCCGCCGGCCGGCGCCAGCCAGTACACCCCGCATCCGGGCGGCTACGCCCAGGCGGAGGATCTGGTGCGCGGCCTGAGCCGGATCGGCGATTTCGACATCTCGGTGGGCGCCTATCCCGAGATGCATCCCGCCGCCGCCTCCGCCGAGGCCGATCTCGATTTCCTGAAGCGGAAGATCGATGCCGGGGCGACCCGCGCCATCACCCAGTATTTCTTCGACACCGATGTCTATCTCCGCTTCATCGACCGCTGCGCCGCCGCCGGCATCACCGTGCCGATCGTCCCGGGCATTCTGCCGGTGTCGAATTTCGGACAGGTGAAGAAGTTCTCCGCCATGTGCGGCGCCTCCGTCCCCGCCTGGATGGGCCGCCTGTTCGAGGGGCTGGAGGAGGATGTGGAGTCGCGCCGGATGGTCGCCGCCGTGGTCGCCGCGGAGCAGGTGCGGCTGCTGCAGGCCAATGGCGTGGATGAGTTCCACTTCTACACGCTGAACCGCGCCGACCTGACCTACGCCATCGCCCATCTGCTGGGCGCAAGGCCCCAGAAGACTGGGTGAAGGCGGCCTGATTCGCGCGGTCGCATGGGCTGAACCGCGCCGGCGTTTCACCACACGTTGCCATTGACGTGAGGCGACCCCGCCGGACGTGAACGACCTTTCCCTCCGCCAATGCCAGGCCCAGCATGGCGCACCGGCATCAGACCGGATGGTGGAGGTAAAGCCCATGACAACCACGCGCCGCGCGACCCTGCTGGCCGCGCCCGCCCTTCTCCTCGGCAGCCGCCTGGCGGGCGCCCAGGCCTGGCCATCCCGCCCCGTGCGGATCGTGGTGCCCTATACGCCGGGGGGTGTCTCCGACATCACCGCGCGCTTGATCGCGGAGCCGATGGCCGCGGCGCTGGGTGTTGCCGTACCGGTGGAAAACCGCCCCGGCGCGGATGGCGTCATCGGGACGGAGGCGGTGGCGCGCGCGCCCGCCGATGGGCATACGCTGGCCCTGGTCTCGGTCGGGCATCCTGTGAACGCGGCCTTCTACCGGCTGCCCTTCGACACGATGCGGGACTTCACCTTCATCAGCCTGACCACGAAGACGCCGCTGGTGCTCTGCGCGGCGCGGACCTTCGTGGCCTCCACCCCGGCGGAGCTGGTGGCGCATGCCAAGCGCAACCCGGCCGGGCATGTGACCTTCGCCGGCACGGGGGGCGTGGTGCGGCTGGCGCCGGTGCTGTTCGCGCAGCGGACGGGGATCGAGATGACCTATGTGCCGTACCGGGGTTCGACCCAGGCGCATCCGGACCTGATCGCCGGGCGTGTCGACATCATGTTCGACACCGTCCCGGCGGCGCTGCCGCATATCCAGGGCGGCACGCTGAAGGCGCTGGCCACCACCGGCGCTGTCCGCGCGCCGCAACTGCCGGATGTGCCGACGCTGGGGGAAAGTCTGGCGGGGTTCGAGGCCTCCACCTGGGGCATGGTGATGGGCCCGGCCAACCTGCCCGCGCCCGTGCTGGAGCGGCTGCACCGGGAGATCACGGCCGCCGTCATGCGCCCCGATGTGGTGGCGCGGCACCGGCAGCTCGGCGCGGAAGTCGTCACCTCCAACCCCGATGAGACGCGGAGCTTCGTCCAGGCGGAGATGGAGAAATGGGGCACGGCGGCCCGCGCCGCGGGGGTACGGCCCCAAAACGCCGGGTGACACGCGGGGTAGCCCGCTACCGCGCGCCGAGGATCCACTCCGCCACGAACAGCGTGCCGAACAAGGTGCCGGCGAAGATCAGGAGGTGGTTCCGCACCGCGTCCTTGCGGAACACCATGGCGGGCGGCGGCGGCGGGGTGGCGGAGGCCGCGAGTGCCGCCAGGCCGCGCGGTTCTTCCGGCTCCGGCGGCACCGCGGGCACGGCGGCCGCCAACGCCCGCTCCGTCTCGGCCGGGGTCAGGCACGGGCCGAGATAGGTGAAGCGGCGCACCGCTTCCTCCGCCGTCACCGCACTGCCATCCCAGACGATCCACTGCCGCAGCGCGCCGTTCCAGCCGATCGGCAGCGGGGCGCGGCCTCGATCCTCCGTGCGCGCCACCCAATGCCAGGGGCGGGACGGGTCGGCAGGCTCGCCAGGGCGCTTCGGGTCGGGCCAGGCCATGCAGCATTTTCCTTCTTGGGATTGGACCATAGCAGGGCGCGACTCGCCCCGCGGCAAGGGGGCATCAGGTGACCAGCCGCGCCCTCAGCCGGTCATAGACCGGGCGCAGCAGCAGCGGGGACAGGAACAGCGGGAACTGGCACAGCGCGAAGAACATCAGGATGCCGGGATCCGTCGCCGCCGGCAGCACCGCCAGGAACAGCGCCGTGTTGCGGTTGCCCGAGAGAAGGCCCGCGGAAAGTGCCACCCTGGCGCCGGCCGGCTTCAGGAAGGCCAGCGCCGTCAGCAGGTTCAGGCCGAAATTGCCGGCGAAGGCCAGCGCCACCCCGCCCAAAACCCACATCGGCTGCGCCAGCAGCATGGCCTGAACGCCGTCCATCACGCCAAACCCGTACAGCACCACCAGCAGCACCACGGCGCCATCGACGCTGCGGCCATAGGTCGCCAGCCGCACCGGCCCCGCCAGCCGCCGGATCACCAGGGAAATGAGCAGCGGTACCCCCACCACCAGCGCCAGCCGCCCCATCAGCCCGCCGAGCGAGATCGCCAGGTCGATGCCCAGCAGGCCGAGCGCCAGCGGCGGCGCGGTGAAGGGAACCAGCAGGGTGGACAGCACCGCGACCACCAGCGAAATCTCTCCATCCAGCCCTACCATGCGCGCAAAGGCGGGGGAGGAGGTGGCGGCGCAGCCGGTGGCCATGATGACCACTGCAGCGCCAAGCGGGCCCTCCAGCCCCAGCAGCCGGACTAGGGCGAAGACGATCAGCGGGCAGACCAGCAGGACCCAGGTCAGCAGCGCCGCCACCAGCACCGGCCGGCGCAGATAACCGAGCACCTGGCCGAAATCGACCCGCAACAACACCAATGTCATCAAGCAAGCTACGACGGGCGTCACCACATCCCGTGTGGCGGCCGCCAGCGGCGGCAGCAGCACGCCGAGAAACACGCCATAGCCCAGCAGGGCGCCGCCATTGCGGGCGGACCATTCGAGAAAACGGACCAAGGGGAACCCAATGGCTCAGGGACAGGATGCGGGAGAAGCGGATGCGGGAGGCGCGGGCGAGGTTGGCGTTGTTCGACCTGTGTTCTATATCCAAGGTGTGCCCGGACGTCATCACACCCCGAATCGCCTCGCGCTCCTGCCCTTCCTGGCATTGCTTGGCCTGATGCTCAGCGCCGCGCCTGCGCTGGCCGCCTGCACGGACCCGCCTGGGCCGGGGGTGGATTGGCGGCGCTGCAGCCTGGATGGGCGCGATTTGAGTGGTGCGGACCTCTCCGGCATGCAGCTTCGCGATGCTTCCCTGCAACGCACCCAGTTGGTCGGCGCCAAGCTGGTCGGGGCGGAAGGGTCTTATGTGCGCTTCGTGTCCTCCGACCTGAACGGCGCCGATTTCACTGGTGCGACTCTGCGGGAAGCCGATTTCACCCGCGCCACGCTGCGCGGCGCCAAGCTGGTCCGCGCCGATCTGCGCCGTGCCCGGCTTTACCGTGCCGATCTGACGCAAGCGGACCTGACCGGCGCGATGCTGGGCGGCACGGATTTCACCGGGGTGATCCTGGATGGCGCGACCTGGACCGATGGCGCGCGGATCTGCGCCGCGGGGTCCGTGGGTTCCTGCCAGTGAGTCTTCCGGCGACCCAGCCGGACTACCTCGCCCGGCTTAACCCGGAACAGCGCCAGGCGGTGGAAACGCTGGATGGCCCGTTGCTGGTGCTGGCCGGCGCCGGCACCGGCAAGACCAGCGTGCTGACCACCCGCTTCGCCCATCTGCTGATGACCGGCCGCGCCCGCCCCTGGCAGGTGCTGGCCGTGACCTTCACCAACAAGGCGGCGAAGGAGATGCGCGAGCGCGTCGCCACCATCCTCGGCCAGCCTGCGGAGGGGCTGTGGCTCGGCACCTTCCACGCACTATGCGCCCGCATGCTGCGCCGGCATGCCGAGATCGTCGGGCTGAAGTCGAACTTCACCATCCTCGATACCGACGACCAGATGCGGCTGCTGAAGCAGATCATGGAGGCTGCCGGCGGCATCGATTCCAAGCGCTGGCCGCCGCAGGGGCTGATGGCGGTGATCCAGCGCTGGAAGGATCGCGGCCTGACGCCGGCCCGCATCACCCCGGCCGAAGATTCGGACTACGCCAACAACCGCGCGCGTAGCCTTTATGAAGCGTATCAGCGCCGCCTGATCGAGCTGAACGCGGCCGATTTCGGCGACCTTCTGCTGCATGTGGTGGAGATCCTGCGCACCCGCCCGGATATCCTGGCCGAGTACCACAGGACCTTCCGCTACATCCTGGTGGACGAATACCAGGACACCAACCTGGTCCAATATCTGTGGCTGCGCCTGCTCGCCCAGAACGAGGACCCGGCCCAGCGCAACATCTGCTGCGTCGGCGATGACGACCAGTCGATCTATTCCTGGCGCGGCGCCGAGATCGAAAACATCCTTCGGTTCGAAAAAGATTTTCCTGGCGCGCGCACCGTGCGGCTGGAATCCAACTACCGTTCGACCAAGCCGATCCTCGCCGCGGCCGCCGGGCTGATCGCCCGCAATGCGGGCCGCCTCGGCAAGACGCTGCGCGCCGGTCGCAAGGACGCGGAAGGCGAGAAAGTGCGCGTCGTCTCCCTGTGGGACAGCGAGGAAGAAGCCCGCATGGTGGGGGAGCGGATCGAGGCGGCGCGCCGCGGTGGCCACCCGCTGTCCGAATTCGCCATCCTCGTCCGCGCCGGCTTCCAGACCCGCAGCTTCGAGGAACGCCTCATCACCCTCGGCCTGCCCTACCGCGTGGTTGGGGGGCTGAAATTCTACGAGCGCGCGGAAATCCGCGACGCCATGGCCTATCTCCGCATCCTGCACCAACCCGCCGACGACCTGGCGTTTGAGCGCATCGTCAACACGCCGAAGCGCGGCCTCGGCGACAGCGGCCTACGCGCCCTGCACCAGGCGGCCCGCGCGGAAGCCATTCCCCTCGCGCTCGCCGCCGAACGCATTGCCGAAACCGACTCCCTCAAGCCGAAGCCTCGCACGGCGCTGCGCGAACTGATGCGCGGCTTCGTCCGCTGGCGCGGCATCAACGAGAAGGAAGGCCACGTCGTCGCCGCCGCGACCATGCTGGATGAATCCGGCTACACCGAGATGTGGAAGCTGGACCGCAGTCCCGAAGCCCCCGGCCGCCTCGAAAACCTCAAGGAACTGCTGCGCGCGCTGGGCGACTACCAGACCCTCGCCGGCTTCCTCGACCACGTCGCCCTGGTGATGGAAACCGACGAGAACGCCGAAGCCGAACGCGTCCAGCTCATGACGCTGCACGCCGCCAAGGGCCTGGAATTCGACACCGTCTTCCTGCCCGGCTGGGAAGAAGGCCTGTTTCCCTCCCAGCGCTCCCTCGACGAGGGCGGCGACAAATCGCTCGAGGAAGAACGGCGCTTGGCCTATGTCGGCATCACCCGCGCCCGCCGCAACGCCATCATCAGCCACGCCGCCAACCGCCGCATCTACGGCAACTGGACCTCCTCCCTCCCCTCCCGCTTCCTCGACGAATTGCCGGAAGAGGCCATCACCCGCGAAGGCCAATCCACCATCCGCGCCAACCGCATGGCCGACACCCCCAGCGTCTTCCTCGGGCAATCCGGCCTGCTCGCCCGCCGCCCGCGCATGACCGACGTGAACCCCTGGGACACCCGCGAACGCCCCGCGCGCGAATCCACCCTCGTGAAGGGCGAACGCGTCTTCCACCAGAAATTCGGCTACGGCACGATCACCGACATCGACGAAGACCGCCTCGACATCACCTTCGACCATACCGGCCCGAAACGCGTGCTGGACCGCTTCGTCCAGAAGGCGAGCGAGGTTTAGGGACTTCGGATGTGGTCGCGGGGTGGTTCGCGGGGGGCCTTGCCCCCCGCACCCCCCACCAGGAGGCAGTGGCCTCCTGGACCACGGGACTTTGTGCAGGAAGGGAGAGGGGCCAGCGGTACCGCAGATCATGCGGTCGCTCCGGCCCCTCTCCCTTCCTGCACAGGATTCAAGGGTTCCAAGGGGCCACTGCCCCTTGGCGGGAGGGTGCAGGGAGGGCGGAGCCCTCCTTGCAAACAACCCGCGCCATCCTCCAAAGCCCCCACAATCCTCGCCCACCCTTCCGGATGAAAAGGTTCAGCCTGCATGTCGCGTGATGTTTATGCCCAGCGTCAGGCGCGGCGGGCGGAGCCGTTGGAGACGGTTTGGTTTGATGCGTTGCCGGAGGCGGCGGTGCCGATGTTTGAGGCGGCGTTGTTGCGGGTGTGTCCTTCGGTCGCGATTTTCCGGGATGAGGCGACGGATACCTGGCGGGTTGAGGGGGTGCGGGCGCGCGGGCAGGGGGATGAGGAGTTGGCGGGGGCTTTGGCCTTGGCGGCTCTGGTCACGGGTGTGACGCCAGCGTTGCAGGCGGAGCCTGTCGAGGCGGAGGGGTGGCTGGCCCGGACGGTGGCCAGCTTCGGGGAGCAGGAGATTGGCGCCGGCGTGCTGGTGCGGCCGACGCATGTGCCGGATCGGCGGATCTATGGGCGCATGGTGTTGAAGCTGGATGCAGGGATCGCGTTCGGCTCGGGCGAGCATGGCTCGACGCGCGGTTGCCTCGTGGCGTTCGAGCGGGTGGCGCGGGATGGCCGGGCGCGGCGGTTGCGGCGGTTGCTGGATCTGGGGACGGGGTCCGGCATTCTGGCGATGGCGGCGGCCAAGCGGTTGCGGCGGCCTGTGCTGGCCACGGATATCGAGCCGTGGAGTGTCCGGGTGGCGGAGGAGAATGCCCGGATGAATGGCGTAGGGCGGCTGGTGCGGGCGCGGCTGGCCGATGGCTGGAAGGACCGGCATGTGCGGGCCGGGCGGCCTTATGACCTGGTGTTCGCCAATATCCTGGCGCGGCCGCTGTGTTCCATGGCGAAGGATCTGAGTGTGGGTCTGGCGCCGGGCGGCACGGCCATTCTCGCAGGGCTTCTGGGGACGCAGGTGCGAATGGTGCTGGCGGCGCATCGGCGGCGCGGCATGGTGCTGGAGCGGCGTCTGCCGCAGGGCGCCTGGGCGACGCTGGTGTTACGACGGAGATAAGGGGCCGGACATGCGACGGGGCCGATGCCGCTGGCACCGGCCCCGCGCTTCCGCCGCGGTCCAGATCCCCTGCCGGGTGCGGGGGTTGGGGCTGCAACGGGTAAGGGGCGCGCGCTCCTGCTGGGGGAGTGGGAGCGCGCGGTGGGTACCGCCGCCAAAGGGGGGGATTTTGGGGGCGGACCTGTCTCGGGAACGTCAGGCTGCGGCGGCGGTTCCCCGCACCGGGCTGTTGGCATTCGCCGGCGTGTGCACGGTGGTTACGGCCACGGTCACCGTCGCGGCCTTGACCGGGCTGGCGGCCTTCAGCGCCGGTGCGCGGAAGTCCGGGTCGAACACATGGGCGATCTCGCCGCGGGTCAGGCCGATATCCGCCAGTTCGCGGTCGGTCAGGCTGCGGAGGCTCTCATAGGTGCTCTGCCGGGCGGGCCAGCTGCGCAGCGTGCGGCCGAGGAAAGACAGGCCGCGGACCAGGCTGGCGAAGAAACTGATCACGCCTTCGGCGATCGCCTGGTCGCGGGCGCGGATCGCTGCGTGGCGCAGCATCTCGATCTCGCGGGCCGTGCGGTCCGGGGTGGCGATGGCGAACAGGATGGCCTGTTCCGTGCTGTGGCGGGCGTTCATGATGACCTCTGTTGAGCGGCGCGGCGGGCTGGCCAGTCTTGGCCTCGGCCCCCGCGCTTCGCAGATGCAACATAGGGATGGAGAGGCCACAGGTGATGCGCCGAAGCCACAGCCAAGACATGCGTCCAGCGCATGAAATACATCGGACATATGTTTCATCGTTAGGGCTTCGGTAACCAGCCGATGGAAACCTCACCCTCCCACCGCCTCGCTGTGCTGCGCGCGGAGCTGGCGCGCCAGGGGCTGGACGGCCTTCTGGTGCCGCGCGCGGATGCGTTTCTTGGTGAATATGTACCGCCCTCCGCGGCGCGGCTGGCCTGGCTCACTGGCTTCACCGGCAGTGCCGGGCTGGCCCTGGTGCTGCGGGACCGCGCGGTGCTGTTCGTTGATGGCCGCTACACCACCCAGGCGGCGGCGGAGACCGACCCGGCGCTGTGGGAACGCCGGCATCTGCTGGACCAACCGCCAGCCGCCTTCCTGAAGGCGGAGGCGCCGGGCGCGCGTATTGGCTACGACCCCTGGCTGCACCCGCAAGCCGCGCTGGATCGGCTGGCGGAGTCCGGCGGCACTCTGGTACCACTGGAGGGCAATCCGGTCGATGCGGTTTGGGCAGACCGCCCTGCGCCGCCGGCGGGCCAGGCCGTGCCGCATCCGCTGCAATTCGCCGGGCAGGATTCCGGTACGAAGCGCGCGGAAGCCGCCGCCGCGCTGCGCGAAGCCGGGCAGGATGCCGCGGTGCTGGCCGATGCCCATGCGGTGGCCTGGCTGCTGAACATCCGCGGCGATGACCTGCCGCACACACCGCTCGCCCTCGCCATGGCGCTGCTGCATGCCGATGCGCGGGTGGATCTGTTTCTCGACCCCGCGCGCGCCGATGCTGCGCTGCTGGCGCATCTCGGCAATGGCGTGGCCCTGCGCAAGCCGGAGGCGCTGGCCGGCGTGCTGGAGGGCCTGGCCGGCCGCCGGGTGCGGCTGGATGCGGAGGTGACGCCCGCTTGGTTCGGCCAGCGCCTGCGCGCAGCGGGGGCGGAGGTGGTGGCAGGCGAAGACCCCTGCCGCCTGCCGCGCGCCTGCAAGAACACGGTGGAGCAGGACGGTGCCCGTGCTGCCCACCTGCGCGATGCGGTGGCGCTGTGCCGCTTCCTCGCCTGGTTCGCCGGCGCCGCGCCGGCGGGGCGGGAGACGGAGCTTTCGGCGGCGGCGAAGCTGCTGGCGCTGCGGGCGGACGGCGCGCATTTCGTGGCCGAAAGCTTCCCCGCTATCAGCGGTGCCGGTGAGAATGGCGCCATCATCCACTATCGCGCGACACCGGAGACCGATCGGCCGATCCGCGCGGATGAATGCTACCTGATCGACAGCGGCGCGCAGTACCGGGATGGCACCACGGATATCACCCGCGCGCTGTGGACCGGCCCGGGCGCGCCCCCGGCCGAGCTGGCCGCGCGCTACACGATGGTGCTGCAGGGCCACCTGGCGCTGTCCGCGCTGCGATTCCCGGAGGGTGTGGCCGGCGTTCACCTGGATGCGCTGGCGCGCCAGCGGCTCTGGGCCGCGGGGCTGGATTACGACCACGGCACTGGCCACGGCGTGGGCAGCTTCCTTTCGGTGCATGAAGGGCCGGCCGGAATCAGCCGTGCGGCGCGACCGGTGCCGCTGAAGCCGGGCATGATCCTGTCGAACGAGCCGGGACTCTACCTGCCCGGCGCCTATGGCATCCGCATCGAGAACCTGCTGCTGGTGCGCCAGGCCACCCCTCTGCCCGGCCAGGCCAAGCCCTTCCTGGATTTCGAGACGCTGAGCTGGGCGCCCTATGACCGCCGCCTGATCCAGGGGGCGATGCTGTCCGCAGCGGAACGGGCGCAGGTGGATGCGTATCACCGCGCGGTCGCGCAGCGGATCGGCCCGCTGCTGCCGGAGGAAGCGCGAGGCTGGCTGATGCAGGCCTGCGCGCCGCTGCCGAAGGGCTGAGAAAGCCCGGTCGCGCCGCGCGGGTTTGGGGTGCTGTCGGCGGAACGATAAGGAATGCAACCTATACGGGCAATTACGTGGACTCGCGCAGGGGAAGGTTGTTAACTGTGAATATCAACCCTCGCTTCACCTGCTGCTGCGACCCTAGGTCCGCATGTCCCAGATCCTCCGTCGCCGCACGCTGCTCGCTCTTGCCGCCGCACCGGCCCTGCCGGCGCCGGCGCTTGCCACCATGGATGCAGGCAGGGGGCCGCGCCCGGAACCCGGGCCGCCCAGCCCCCGCGGCCCGGCGCTGGACCCCGCAGTGTGGCGCACCTTCTGCACCCGTTTCGTGCGCCCGGATGGGCGGGTGGTGGATACCTTCAACAACGGCATCTCCCACAGCGAGGGCCAGGGCTGGGCGCTGCTGTGTGCCGAACAGGCGCTGGACCGGGAGACCTTCGACCAGATCCTGAGCTGGACCACCCGCACCCTGGCGCGCCCCGGCGATGCGCTGCTGTCCTGGCGGTTCCGGCCGGATGCCTTTGGCGGGGTCGGCCAGGTGGATGACCCGAACAACGCCACGGATGGCGACCTGATGTTCGCCTGGGCGCTGCTGCGCGCCGGCCGGCGCTGGCGGTCCGAGGCCTACACCGAACAGGGCGTGGCCGTTGCGCGGGATGTGCTGCGCCTGCTGGTCCGCCAGGTGGGGGACGAGACGGTGCTGCTGCCGGGCGCGGCGGGGTTCGAGCAGCGCGAGCATGTCGTGCTCAACCCCTCCTACTACGCCTTCCCGGCGCTGCGGGCGCTGGCCCAGGCGGTGCCGGACCCGATCTGGCTGCGGCTCGCCTCCGATGGATTGTCGCTGATGCGCCGGGCGCGCTTCGGCCGCTGGGGCCTGCCGGCGGATTGGGTGGCGCTGCCGCGCGGCGGCGGACGGCCCTCACCCGCACCGGGCTGGCCGACGCGGTTCTCCTATGACGCGGTGCGGGTCCCGCTGTACCTGGCATGGGCCGGGCTGGGGCGGGAGCCCGCCGCGGTGGGCGCCGCGCGCTTCTGGACCGACCCGCGCCACACGCGTATGCCCGCCTGGACCGATTTCGCCGCCGATACGGTCTCACCCTATGGAGCGTCACCCGGAATACGTGCGGTGGCGCAACTGACGATCGCGAGGCATGCAGATGCGACGAGTTCACCCCCGGAATCCTCGGTGGATGAGGCGCAGGACTACTATTCAGCGATCTTGTCGCTGCTCGCCCGTCTCGCTTGGCGAGACTCGCTGACAGCTTCGATCTAGAAGTGCCTGCGCGGTCGAGATTAGGTATTCCCTAACCGTCGCAGCCACGGCATGTTGCGGTGCGATTGGGGGTTTTTTTATGCGCCAAGATACGGATGTTGCCCGCGTCGCCGCGGCGCTTCGGGCGCCCGCTATCCGTTACCGTAGTTTCGGCAATGAACCGGTCCGTACACCTGTGCCGGTGCCGGAGGCCGATCCCTATGCGTTGCTCGGCGCCGCCATGAATGCGGCGGCGGAGATCGGCCAGCAGCAGGGGATGCCGCCAGCCGAACCCTGGCAGCCCCCGATGCCCCCGCCCGCGCCGGTTTCCGAATCCGTGGCCCCTGCACCTGCCCAGCCCTATTGGTCCGAGCCTCCCTCGCCGCAGGCGGTGCCGACCCAGAACTGGGCCGAGCCGGTGCAGCAATGGTCGGCGCCGGCCCAACCGGTGGCCGAGCCGCAGACCTGGCCGGAGCCCGCCGCCGAGGCCTGGCCCGCCCCGCAGCCGCCAACGCAGCATTGGGTGGAGCCGGAGCGGCCGGCGCCACCCCGGGAGCCAGAGCCGGTGGCAAGCCTGCCCGAGCCTGCACCGCCTCCACCCCCGATACCGGTGCCGCTTCCGCCGCCGCCTGTCCTTCGGCAGCCGGAGCCGGCTGCGCCGCCGCCGGAAAGGCCCGAGGCCGCCGGCTGGACGCCCGCGCCGGTCCAGGTGGCAGAGCCTGTGGCCGCACCTGACGCGCCTGCAGCCGCGCCCGCCCGTGTGGCGACCCCGCCGAAGGCGCCGCCAGCCGCGGCCGCCCCGGCGGTATTCGGTCTCAGCGACATGACCCTGCTGCAGGCCGCCGACATGCCGGCGCCCCCCGCACTGCGCCCGGCGCTGTCCACCCTGGCGGAATTGTCCTCCGCCCCACCGGCTTCGCGGCATGCCTCGCAGCCTGGCGCCCCGCATGCGGCATTTCCGCTGATCGATGCGCTGGACCTGCCCGGCGGCCTGCTTGCCCGCCGCTCCGCCCTGGCCGAGGCGCGGGACCCCGTGCCGGAGGAAGCGCCACCGGCGGAGCCGCCCGCGCGGCCGCCGCCCGCCGTCCTGATGGCTACCGAGATAGACTTGCCCCTATCGGAACTTTTGCGCCTTCTCGCCGCGGATCCGGCCGAGTCGGCCGATGCCTTCCAAGCCCTGCGCCGTCCCCCACGCGCAGAACCACTCGACGCCTGATGTTCCAACTGCCGGGAGGCACCGCTCGCCCATGCCGCTAATCTGTTTTGCGTCCCCCAAGGGCGGCGTCGGCAAGACGACGCTGACCGCGAACCTCGCCGACGCGCTGCAGCGCGAGGGTCGTCGGGTCATGGTCATGGACTTCGACCCGCAGAACACGTTGCGGCTTCATTTCGGTGTGCCCCTGACGGATATGGGCGGCTTCACCGCCGATCTGCCGCGCCGCCCCGACTGGCGCAGCTGCGTGCGGGAGACAGCATCCGGCGTGAAGGTGCTGCCGCATGGCGCGATGGAACTGCGCGGCGCGCTCGGCCTGGCCGCGGCGCTGGAGCGGGACCCGGAGCTGCTTGCGGCGCCGATGCGCTCCATCCTGTCCGACCCCGGCCTGACCGTCATCGCCGATACCTCGCCCGGCCCCTCGCATGCGCTGGCGGTGCTGGTGCCGATGGCGTCGATGGTCATCGCGGTGCTGCAGGCGGAAGCGATCAGCGCCGCGCTGATCCCGGACATCGACAGCGGCCGGTTCCTCGGCTCGGGCACCATGGCGGCGCTGTTCGCCGGCCGGCTGCGCGTGGTGCTGAACGAGGTGGATCTGAATTCGCGACTGTCCCGCGCGGCCGCCGATGCCGTGGCGCGTCATCTCGGCCCGCGCCTGCTCGGCGCCGTGACGCGCGATGAAACGATGGCCGAGGCGCTGGCGATGCAGAAGCTGGTGCAGGAAATCGCGCCCGACAGCCGCGCCGCGGAAGACATCCGCGGCATCGCCCGCGCGGTCGAGGCCGCGCTGCCGGCGGCGCCCGAGGGCTTCTCCATGGGTTGGGGCGCGCGATGAGTTTTGCCCAGTCCCTGCGCCAGGGCCGAGCGTTCCGGGGCGGGCCCTGGGCACGGCGCTGGGTTTCCTGGCCGCTGATGGCGCTGAGCCTGATCATCGGGCTGATCTTCACGGTGGCACCGCTGCAGGCAGAACAGCAGGCCTGGCTCGCGGTGGCGGGCTTCCTGCTGTTTCTGGTGGCCAACCGCATTCCGGGCCGGGCGATGACGATCTTCATCGTCTTCATGTCCTGCCTGGTGTCCATGCGCTACATCTACTGGCGCCTGGTCGATACGCTGGAATTCACCAGCTTCATGCAGACCTTTCTCGGCACCGGCCTGCTGCTGGCCGAGGTTTATGCCGTGACCACGATGCTGCTGGCCTATTTCCAGGCGATCTGGCCGCTGGACCGCAAGCCGGTGCCGCTGCCGGAAGACCCGGATGAATGGCCGACCATCGACGTCTTCATCCCGAGCTACAACGAGCCGCTGGAGATCGTGAAGCCCTCCATCTATGGCGCGCTGGCGATCGACTGGCCGCGCGACAAGATGAATGTCTACCTGCTCGATGACGGGCGGCGCGACGAATTCCGGCGCTTCTGTGAACAGGTCGGCTGCAACTACCTGATCCGCCCCGACAACAAGGGCGCCAAGGCCGGCAATATCAATGCCGCGCTGAAGGTCACGAACGGCGAATACGTCTGTATCTTCGATTGCGACCACGTCGCAACACGCGCCTTCCTCCAGCTGACCGTGGGCTGGCTGCTGCGCGACCGCGACCTCGCGATGGTGCAGACGCCGCACCACTTCTACTCGCCTGACCCGTTCGAGCGGAACCTGGCCTCCGGTGAGCGCGTGCCGAATGAAGGCTTGCTGTTCTACGGCATGGTGCAGCAGGGCAATGACCTGTGGAACGCGGCCTTCTTCTGCGGCTCCTGCGCGGTGATCCGGCGCGAGGCGCTGCTGGAAGTGGGCGGCGTGCCGACGGAGACGGTGACGGAAGACTGCCACTGCTCGCTGAAGATGCAGCGGCGCGGCTGGCGCACCGCCTATCTCCGCGTGCCGCTGGCCGCCGGCCTCGCGACAGAGCGGCTCATGCTGCATATCGGCCAGCGCATGCGCTGGGGCCGCGGCATGATCCAGATCCTGCGGATCGAGAATCCGATGCTGGGCGCGGGGCTGAAATTCCACCAGCGCTGCTGCTACTTCATGTCGCAATTCCACTTCCTGTTCCCGCTGCCGCGCTTCGTCTTCCTGACCGCGCCGCTGGCCTTCCTGCTGTTCGGCGAGAGCATCATCGCGGCGTCGCCGCTGGCCATCATCGCCTATGCCGGCCCGCACATCCTGCATTCGGTGGGCGCCACCAGCCGGCTGTCCGGCCATGTGCGGCACAGCTTCTGGTCGGAAATCTACGAGACGGTGCTGGCGCTGTATCTGATCCCGGTGATGCTGGCGACGCTGCTGGACCCGAAGAAGGGCAAGTTCAACGTCACCGACAAGGGCGGCACGCTGCAGGAAGGCTTCTTCGACCTGCGTGCCGTGGGCCCGAACATGGTGCTGGCCCTGGCTTTGATCGCGGGACTGCTGTCCGGCATCTATGGGCTGACGACGAACGCCGTGGACAGTTTGGATTTCCAGGCCTTCGCGTTGAACTTCCTGTGGGCGACGCTGTCCTTCGTGGTGGTGCTCGCCGGTCTGGCCGTGGGCCGCGAACGCCGCCAGGTGCGCGAACGCGCCCGCGTCGGCGCCGTGGTCGCGGCGAATGTGGTGCTGGCCGATGGCCGCGTGGTGGAAGGCGAGACCATGGACCTTTCGCTCGGCGGCGCGGCCGTCGCGATCCCGCGGCCGGCCGATGTCCCGGATGACGCGGCCATCACCCTGGAGTTGGATGTCGGCCCCGAATGGGTGGCGATTCCGGCCGAGGTGCTGCGCTGGCAGGATGACCGGATGCAGGTGCGCTTCGCGGCGCAGACCCTGCATGATGAGGGCAACATCGTGCGCGCCGTGCTCGGCCGCGCGGATGCATGGGTGGATTGGGACGACGTGCGAGAGGATAAGCCACTGCGTAGCCTGGGCGAGGTGGCACGCTCGATCGGCGGCCTGTTCCGCGGAGACAGCCAGTTCTCCTTCTTCACCCGCCGTCAACAGCGCCAGAAGGTGGTGGTCCGCACTGCCGAGACGCCGGCCATCGAGGCGAGCGCGCCAGACGCGGCGGAGGCCCCGGCCTTGCCCGCGCGCCGTGCCCGCGGCGAAAGCAGCGTCATCCGCCGTGCCGCGGCCGTGGCGCTCGCTTTGGCGCTCTCGGCGCCGGGCGTTGCGCTGGCGCAGGTGAACTTGCGCGGCGCACCGCCGCCGCCGGCGCCGTTGCAGCCGGGCCCGCAGGGTCTGCCGCTGACGCTGACGCCGCAATCGCCCGGCATCGGCACCTTCGGGGCGCCCTCCACCCAGTCCGGCGCGGTGCCGCTTGGCGCCGCCTCCCCGCTGCAGGTGCAGGGCTCGCCCTTTGGCCAGCCCGCGCCCTCCGGCCAACCGGTGCAGTTCGGCCAGCCCGCGCCGTTCGGCCAGCCCGCACCGTTCGGACAACCGGCGCCGTTCGGCCAGCCGGGCCAGCTTGGCGCGATCGGCCCGGTCAATCCGCCGCCGACCGGTCTGCCGCCACTGCCGCTCGCCCAGCCTGCCTTCGGCAGTGGGCCCGAGGTCGGCAGCTTCGGCGCGCCGACCGGCGACTTCGGCTCCACCCGCACGGAATCCCGCACGCTGCGTCAGCTTGGCCTGCGCGCACCGATGCAGATGCGCGGCACCTCGGATCTGCAGGGCGTGCTGTTCGGCGTGCGCGGCGATGAGGTGGTGACGGGCGCCCGGCTGGTGCTGCAGGGCGCGACCAGCCCGGCGCTGATCCCGGAATACAGCCAGATCTCGATGGCGCTGAACGAGCAGTTCGTCGGCGTGATCAACCCCGACCGCAACCGCCCAGCCTTCGGCCCGTTGGAATTCCCGATCAACCCGGTGTTCTTCGCCGATCTGAACCGGCTGAACTTCCGCTTCACCGGCCGCTACACGCTGGAGTGCAACGACCCGCTCTCCGGCCTGCTCTGGGCCAATATCTCGGACCTCTCGACCCTGCAGCTGACGCTGGAGCGCCTGCCGCTGCAGCGGGACCTGGCGCGACTGCCGGAGCCGTTCTTCGATCCGCGCCTGCTGCGGGAACCGCTGTCCCTGCCGGTGGTGCTGCCGCAGGCGGCGAGCAACGAAAGCCTGCAGGCGGCGGCGACCGTCGCCTCCTGGTTCGCGGTGCAGGCAGACTACCGCGGCGCCAGCTTCCCCGTCTCCTTCACCGTGCCGCAGCGCGGCAATGCGGTGGTGGTTGTCGGCGGCAACGAGAATGTCCCCGGCCTCGCGCTGCCGCGCTTCGATGGTCCGACGCTCGCCCTGGTGCAGAATCCGACCGACCGCCTCGGGCTGATCCTGGTGATCGGTGGCCGTACCGGCGCGGAAGCCGCCCAGGCGGCGACCGTGCTGGCCGGCAGCAAGGAAGCGCTGGCCGGCGAAATTGCCGTGGTGCAGCCTGTCAGCATTCCGCCGCGGCAGCCCTATGACGCACCGCGCTGGGTCCGCAGCGACCGGCCGGTTCGGCTGGGTGAATTGGTGGACCCCTCCGAACTCCAGGCCTTCGGCTACGCGCCCGGGCCGATCGCGGTGCCGTTCCGTACGGCGCCGGACCTCTATACCTGGCGTGGCCGGCCACTTCCGGTGGAACTGCACTACCGGTCCCCGCCTGGCCCGATCATGGATGTCGCGGTCTCTCGCCTCGATATCGCGCTGAACGACATCTATCTGCGCAGCCTGCCGCTGCGCGAGGTGGATGCGCCGTGGCCGCTGTCCCTGCTCAGCCGGCAATTCGGCCAGTCGGAGCGCATGACCGGTCGCTTCGGCCTGCCGCCCTACCTGATCTTCGGCATGAATGAGCTGCAGATGCGCTTCGACATGCGCCCCCTGCATCGTGGCGACTGCATCGCGGTGCCGGCGGATGTTCGGGCCGGGATCGACCCGGACAGCACCATCGACCTGTCCGATGCCCACCGCTTCACCACGCTGCCGAACCTGGCCTTCTTCGCTGGCTCCGGCTTCCCCTTCACGCGGATGGCGGATTTCGCGGACACGGCGGCGGTGCTGCCGGACCAGCCGAGTGAGGTGGAGCTGTCCAGCTTCCTGACGCTGATGGGCCGCCTGGCCAGCCATGTCGGCCACGCCACCACGAGCATCCAGGTGGTGCGCAGCGGGGCGCTGGACAGCGTGGCCGGGCGCGACCTGCTGGTGATCGGCACGCTCGGCCGCCAGCCGGCGCTGGAGCGCCTGCTGGGCGAGGATGGGCCGGTAACGCTGCAGGGCAACCGGCTGTCCGTGGCGCTGCCCGATGCGCTGGAGGGGTTCCGCAACCTGTTCCTGGGTAGCGAGCCGCGGCTGGCACGCGAACAGGCGCAGGCGATGCTGACCTCCACCGGCGACGGCCTCGGCATCCTGCTGGGCTTCGAAAGCCCGCTGCGTTCCGGCAAATCCGTCGTGGCGCTGACCGGGACGACGCCGCAGGGGCTGGAGCAGATGCTGGCCGCGCTGCGCGACCCGGAACAGGCGCCGCGCGTGCAGGGCGACCTTGCCATCCTCTCGGCCGGGCGGATTACCGGCTTCACGCTCGGCCGCAACTATACGGTGGGGACGTTGCCACCTTATATCTGGCCGCAATACTTCCTGCAGACCCGCCCGGATCTGCTGCTGCTGCTGCTGGCGCTTGCCTGTGCCATCATTGCCATCCCCGCCTATTGGGCGCTGCGCCGTCGCGCGGCCATCCGTCTCCGGACGAGGACCACATGACGAAACTGACGATGTGGAAGTTGCGCACCGGCACGCTTCGTGCCGGCCTGTTATGCACCGCGCTGATCGCCGCGCCGGCTCTGGCCCAGGATCGCGGCGTGGCCGCGCTGCTGGACCAGGCGAATTACTGGAAGCTGCAGAACCGGCCGGACCAGGTGGTCCGCACGCTGGAACGCATTCTGGAAGTGGACCCGCGCAACACCGATGCGCTGGCCGGCATGGCGGAAGCGCAGGCGCAGCTTGGCAATGTGGCGCAGGCGCAGCAGGCGCTCGGCACCTTGCGGCAATCGGCGCCGGCCGACCCGCGCACGGTGCAGGCGAGCGTCGCGGTGCGGACCTCCACGGTGGATGCCGGCGCCCTGGCGCAGGCGCGCCAGTTGGCTCAGGCCGGCCGAAATGCGGAGGCGGTGGAACGCTATCGCGCCCTGTTCGGTGGCGGCCCGGTGCCGGACAGCTTCGCCCTGGAATACTATCAGGCGCTGGCCGGGACCGAGAGCGGCTGGCGTGAGGCGCGGGATGGGCTGGGCCAGCTCACCCGGCGCAACCCCTCCAACACCGCGGCGCAGCTCGCCAATGCCCAGGTGCTGACCTACCGCGAGGAAACCCGTGCCCAGGGGATCGAGGCACTGCGCCGCCTGTCCGGCCAGCCGGAAAGCCGGCAGAGCGCATCCGCCGCCTGGCGCCAGGCCCTGACCTGGATCGGCCCGGGACCGGATGCGGTGCAGCCGCTCGAAGGCTATCTGCGGCAATTCCCCAATGATGCCGAAATCCAGCAGCGGCTGGACCAGGCGCGCAACCCGCCGCCGGGCGCTGTGGATGCGGTGGGCGGTGCCCGCGTCGAGGCCTGGAACAGCTTCAACGCCGGACGGCTGCGGGAGGCGGAGGATCGCTTCACCGCCCTGCTGGCGGTCGAGCCGAATGACCCGGATGGGCTGGGCGGCATGGGCCTGATCCGGCTGCGCCAGGGCCGCCAGGCCGAAGCGCGGCGGCTGCTCCAATCGGCGATCGAGGCCGATCCGTCGCGCCGCTCCGCCTGGGACCAGGCGCTGCGTGGCGCCAGCCAGCGCCCGGCGGCGCCTGCCGCTGCGGTCGGTGGTGGCGGTGCGCCGGGGCCGGATATCCAGGCGGCGCGCAATCTGGTGGAGGCCGGGAACATATCCTCCGCCGAGCCACTGCTGGCGCGCATCGTCGCCCGCAATGGCGGCGACCGGCCGGATGCCGAGGCGCTGCTGGGCGACATCGCGCTGCGCCAGGGCAATGCGGGGCTGGCGGAGCAGCGCTATCGCGCCGCGCTGGCACGCCGCGGCAATTTCGGCGCGGCGCTGTCGGGCCTCGCCAATTCGCTGCAGGAACAGGGCAAGTTCGCGGAAGCCGAGGAGGTGTTCCGCCGTATCGGCGGCACCAACGCACCCCAGGTGCGCGCCGATGCGCTGCGTGCCGAGGCGCAGCGCACGGATGACCCGCAGGCGGCCAGTGCCCTGCTGCGCGCCGCCATCCAGAACGACCCGAACAATCCCTGGCCGCGGCTCGATCTCGCCCGTCTGCTGGCCCGCTCCGGCCAGGCCGCCGAGGCGAACCAGCTGATCGGCGCCACGGTGGCCAGCCGGGCGACGCCGGATACCATACATGCCGCGGCGATCTTCGCCCAGGAACAGGGCCGCCCGGCGCAGGCCGTGCAGCTTCTGGAGCGGATTCCGGCACGGGCGCGCAATGCCGACCAGAACCGGCTGCTGGTCTCGGCCGGCGTGCAGGGGGAGGTGCAGGCGGCTGCGGCCCTGGCCCGGACCGGGCAGCGCCAGCAGGCGCGCACGCGGCTGATCGCCATCGCCTCTCGCCGTGACCCGACCGGGGAAGCGGGGCCCGCGGCGGTGCGCGCGCTGAACGCCATCAATGACCCGCGCGGTGCGCAGGAAGCGGCGCGGATGTATGCGATTGCGGCGCGCGGGCAATCGCCCACGGCGCAGCTTGCGGCAGCCACCACGCTGCTGGAGGCGGGGCTGAACCAGGAAGCGGCGCAGACGGCCCAGTCCATCGATGCGCGGCGGCTGACGGCGGATCAGCGCCGGCAGGCGAATAACATCTCGGCCGGCCTGTCGATCCGCGCAGCGGACCAGCTGAATGAGCGCGGCAACCAGGCGGCGGCCTTCGACGTGCTGCTGCCGACCTTGCAGCAGAACCCGGAAAATCCGGCCGCCAATCTGGCCCTCGCCCGGCTGTACCAGGGCGCGCAGGAACCCGAGCAGGCCGGGCGCATTGCCGAGGCCGTGCTGTCGCGCAACCCCCGGAACACGGATGCGCGCCAGGCGGCGATGGACGCCGCCATTGCCAATCGCGACTGGAGCCGGGCGGAGGCGCTGCTGGCCGAGGGCCGCGGGCTGATGCCGAATGATCCACGCATCCCGCTGCTGGAGGCCCGCCTCGCCCGCGCCTGGGGTGATCAGCGCCGCGCCCGCAACGCGTTGGAAGCGGCCGCGCAAATGCGCCGCCAGCAGATCGGCGTGAGCCAGACCCCGGGGATGCTGGGCGGCTCCATGGTGCCGCAGGGCCAGCCGGCGCAGCCAGGCTATGAGAACCCGTTCCGCCGCGTGCCGCTGTCCGGCCAGGATTTCGGCCAGATGCCGGCCCAGCGGCCCATGCAGGGCCAGATGCAGGGCCAGATGCAAGGGCAACAATTCGCCCAGGTGCAGGGGTTCGGGGTCGCCCCGGGGCAGCCGGCCGACCCGTTGCTGAGCGAAATCAACCGCCAGCTTGGCGAGGTCCGCCAGGAATCCGCGCCGCGCATCACGCCGGCGCTCGGCGTGCGCGTGCGGTCCGGCGATGACGGCATCGACGCGCTGACCGAAACCCATGTCGGCGCGGAAGGCAGCATCGCTGTGCCGGGCGTCGGCGGGCGGCTGACGGCACGCGCCAGCGCGGTCACCCTCGACAATGGCGATCTGTCCGGCACGCTGCCCGCGATGCGGCGCTTCGGCAGTTTCCCGCTGACCCTGCCGGGGCTTCAGGGCACGCTGAGCCAGCAGCAGCGGAACCAGGCGCGCAACACCGAAGCCAGCCAGAGCGGCGTGGCGCTCGGCGCGGCCTATGCCCGCAACGGCTTCACGGCGGATATCGGCACCACGCCGCTGGGCTTCCTGCGGGAGAATGTCGTCGGCGGGATCGAGATCGCGCCCGAGATCGGCGATGGCGTGCGGCTGCGGCTGACCGCGGAACGCCGCGCCATGACGGACAGCCTGCTGTCCTGGGGCGGGTTGCGCGACCCGGGCCAGGGCTCCGTCTGGGGCGGCGTGGTCCGCACCGGCGGCCGGGCGCAGATCGAGTTCAGCAACGGCGATACCAATTTCTACGTCGCCGGCGGCTACTTCACCATGTCCGGCGAGGGTGTGGCGGAGAACAGCCGCATGGAGGCCGGGGCCGGCTTCCAGACGCCGATCTGGCGTTCCGCGACCGAGGAACTCGTCACCGGGCTCGACCTCGTCTACTTCGCCTATGACAAGAACCTGCGCTTCTTCACGCTGGGCCATGGCGGCTATTTCAGCCCGCAGAGCTTCATCGCGGCGAATGTGCCGATCGATTGGCGTGGCCGTTCCAACAACCTGTTCTACCGCGTCGGCGCCACCATCGGCGTGTCCACCTTCACGGAAGATCGCACCGCCATGTTCCCGAATGATGCCGGGCTGCAGGCGGCGCTGCAGGGGCGCGCAAATAGTGAGGCCGATGTGGATGCCTTCTATGCCGGACAGTCCAAGACCGGCTTGACCGGCGGGCTGCGCGGCGACATCGAGTACATGATCACGCCGCAGCTTCGCATCGGCGGCGCGCTGCGCTTCGACCAGGCGGCGGATTGGAGCGAGACGCGCGGCCTGGTCTATGCCCGCTACCGGTTCGATCGCTGAGGACATGGGCATGACGGAAGCTGACGCGACGGACTCGGTGACGGCCGCCTACCTCGCCCGGCGCGGGGTTGCCGCGCAGTGGCGCGTCTTCGTGCGCGGGCTGGTGGAGACGCTGGACGAGCATCTGGACCAGGAAGGCCGCGCGGCGCTGATGCGCGCCATCGGCCGGCGCATGGCGGATGCGATGCCGCTGCCGCACTGCGACACGTTGAAGGGGCTGGAGTCGCACATCAACGATGCGCTGGGCGCCGCCGAATGGGGCTATTGCCGGATTGCGGTCGATGTCGAGCGACGCCGCCTAGTGGTCACCCACGCCGCCGCGCCGGCCATCGGCGTCGGGCAGGACGCGGATGGCGGCTGGATCGGGGCGGTGCTGGAGGGCCTCTATGCCGGCTGGCTGTCCGACCAGCCGGGGGCCGATGCCGCGCTGGCGCCGGAAGTGGTGCAGTATGCCGCGGGGTCGGCGAAGCTGGAGTATGGGCGGGCCGCCTGAACGCCCGCGCATCGTCACGGTTGGAGCCAAGGCTCCAACTTCTCACGCGCCGGCGCTCCGCTTGTTGTGGCCCCATTCGGGCGAAAGCCGCGATCAATGGGATCTGGTTTAGACCAGCTCCTGCCGCGCCTGGGTCGCCAGGACATCCGCGCGTTCGTTCATCACGTCGCCCGCGTGTCCACGCACCCAGCGCCAGTCCACCTCATGCGGCTTCGCCGCCGCCAGAAGGCGCTGCCATAGAGGAAAATTGGCCACCGGCTGCTTGGCCGCGTTGCGCCAGTTGTTCCGCACCCAGCCCTTGATCCAGCGCTCCATGCCGTTGCGGACATATTCGCTGTCCGTGTGCAGCACCACGCGGCAGGGCTTCTTCAGCGCCTCCAGCGCGGCGCAGGCGGCGGTGAGTTCCATGCGGTTGTTCGTGGTTTCCGCATCGGCGCCGGTCAGTTCCTTTTCCGTCCCGCCGAAGCGCAGGATGGCGGCCCAGCCGCCGGGGCCGGGGTTGGGCTTGCAGCCGCCATCGGTCCAGATTTCGACGAAGGGCCGATCGTCAGGCCCGTCTTGAGGGGGGGCTTCAGGCGCCGATGGCACCGGGGCTCTCCACCTGCGCGAAGAAGCGCAGTTTACGCAGATATTCCAACGGGTCCTTCCGGGTCACCAGCGCATCCGCCGGCGTATGGGTCCAGTCATACAGGCGGGTCAGCAGGAAGCGGATGGCGGCACCGCGGCACAGCACCGGCAGGGCCGCGCATTCCGCCGGCGTCAGCGGCCGCACCGCCTGGTAGGTGGCCAGCAGCGCCCGCGCTTTGGTCAGGTTGAAGGCGCCATCGGCCTCGAAGCACCAGGCGTTCAGGCAGACGGCGATGTCGTAGGCCAGCAGGTCGGTACAGGCGAAGTAGAAGTCGATGATGCCGGAGACGCGCGGCCGGCCCTCCGCATCGGGCAGGAAGAAGACGTTGTCGGGGAACATGTCCGCATGGATCTGCCCCACCGGCAGCGCGCCCGAGGCCGGCCAGCCGGCCAGGATGGCGGCGAGCTGGCTGTCCAGCTCCGCCATCAGCCCGGGCTGCACCTCATCCCCGCGGCCGCGGCACGCCTCCAGCAGCGGCGCCCAGCCGGCCGGGCCGAGCGCGTTGGGCCGGCTTCCCGCGAAATCGCCGCTTGCCGCATGCAGCCGCGCCAGCGCGGTGCCGAGCGGCGCCAGGTGTTCCGGCCGCACCCGGCGCGGCCAGACGCCTTCCAGGAAGGTGCAGACCGCTGCTGGCCGCTGCGCCAATTCGCGCAGCGCCGCGCCATCGCGTCCACGCACCGGCGTGGGGCAGGCGAGCCCCGCCCGCGCCAGATGCTCCATCAGCCCGAGAAAATAGGGAAGCTCCGCCGGATCAACGCGCTTCTCGTACAGCGTGAGGATGAAATCGCCGCGTTCGGTCCGCAGCGCGTAGTTGGAATTCTCCACCCCCTCCGCGATGCCGCGGAAGGCGATCAATCCACCCAGCTCGTAATCGGCGAGGAAGGCGCGCAGCGCCTCATCCGTCACCTCGGTATAGACAGCCATGGAGCGGGGTTTATTCGGCCGCGAGCGCGGGCGGAAGCCGGAACACCACCTTTTCCTCGGCCACCACCACTTCCTCGACCTCCAGCGTGAAGCGGGTGGCGAGTTTCGCCAGCACTTCCTCCACCAGCACTTCCGGAGCGCTGGCGCCGGCGGTCAGGCCGATGATGGTGCAGCCATCGGCCACGGCCGGGTCCAGCGCCGAACCGCGTTGCACCAGCAGGGACCGCGCCGCGCCGGCACGCTTGGCCACTTCGGCCAGCCGCACGGAATTGCTGGAATTCGGCGCGCCGACCACGATCACCAGCTCCGCCCCGCGCGCCGCGATGGCCTTCACGGCCGCCTGGCGGTTGGTGGTGGCGTAGCAGATATCCTCCTTCGCCGGGCCGGCGATGGTGGGGAAGCGGCGCTGCAGGATGGCGACGATATCCGCGGTGTCGTCGACCGAAAGGGTTGTCTGCGTGGTGTAGGCCAGCGGCAGGTCGCCGGGCGGCACCACCGTCTCGGCCTGGGCCGAATCCTCCACCAGCGTCACGGCGCCGGGCGGCAACTGGCCCATGGTGCCGATCACCTCCGGATGGCCCTCATGCCCGATCAGCAGGATGTGGCGGCCGCGGGCGAAGTGGCGCTCCGCTTCCCGGTGCACCTTGGACACCAGCGGGCAGGTGGCATCGAGGGCGAACATCTTCCGCTGCGCCGCGGCTTCGGGCACCGATTTCGGCACCCCATGGGCGGAGAACACGACGGGCCGGCCATCATCCGGAATCTCGGAGAGTTCCTCGACGAAGACGGCGCCCTGGCGTTCCAGGCTTTCGACCACGAAGCGATTGTGGACGATCTCGTGCCGGACATAGACCGGCGCGCCGTGGCGTTTCAGCGCCTCCTCGACGATCTTGATGGCGCGATCGACCCCGGCGCAGAATCCGCGCGGGCCGGCCAGCAGCACCTTCAGCCGAGGGGTGGGGGAGGAGGTGGGCATCATGGTCTCGGGCATATGGTTGCTCGGTGCCTCGCTGCCCCCGGGGGTCTTGGCCCAGGGCTGCGCCCCGGGGGTGGGGCGGGGATGGTCGGACGGCGCCGGCGATGCGATAGACGCAACGTGGTGCCTTGGCGCCACCTTACCGGCTGCGGGGCCCGCTTCAAAGGCTCCGCTTCGCAACGGGCCGGCGGCGATGGGGGAGAGGGCGCGATGGCACGAAGCAGCATGGGTGTGGCGGCGCTGGCCGGGCTGGCATTGCTGGCCGCCTGTGGGAGCGACCAGGGCGCGACCACCAGCCAGGCGCCGTGCCCGCGCATCGTCATCCTGGCCGATGGCGCGGACCTCACGCGCTTTCGCGGCGGGGCCAGTGGCGACCTGACGGCGCTGATGGCAGATGCGCGGATCGCCGGCTTCCAGGCGAATTGCGATTTCGCCGGGCGGGACCGCCGCGCGCTGACCGTGCGGGTGACCCCGCGCTTCGAAGTGGAACGCGGGCCGGCGGCGGAAGGCCGGGTGCTGGACCTGCCCTGGTTCGTCGCCCTGACCGATGCCGGCGATGCCACCATGCTGGACCGCCAGGCCTTCACCAGCCGCGTCACCTTCGGCCCCAATGTGGTGCGCAACACCATCCAGGGGCAGACGGCGCGGCTGACCGTGCCGCTGGGCCAGGGCGCCCGCGCCGTGGACTACACGGTGCGGGTCAGCTTGCAGCTGACGCCGGAGGAACTCGCCCTGAACCGCGCCCGCGGGCCGCGCTGAGGCGGCCCGCCTAATGGTCCCTTGGCCGCGCTGACGCGGCCCGCCTACTTGTCCCTTGGCCGCGCTGACGCGGCCCAGGGGCGTGATCAGGCCGGCGCGTCGCCCGTATCGGCGATGAGGCCCGCGGCCTGGATCCCCGCCACGGCGCAGATCTCGTCCTTGTCCGAGACGTCGCCGGAGACACCGACGGCGCCCAGCACCGCGCCATCCGCCGCGCGCACCAGCACGCCGCCCGGCACCGGCACGGCACGGCCGCCCGCGAGGTCCGACAGCGCGTTCATGAAGCCGGGCATGGATTGGCTGCGCCGCGCCATCTCGCGGGACCCGAAGCCGAGCGCCATGGCGCCATAGGCCTTGCCCCAGGCGATATCCGGCCGCAGCAGGCTGCTGCCATCTTCCTTCAGCGCCGCCTTGAGCTGGCCGCCGGCATCCAGCACCACCACGGTCAGCGGCGCGAGGCCCAGTTCGCGCCCCTTGGCGAGGGTTGCGTCCAGGATGGTGCGGGCAGCGGCAGCGGTGATGCCGTGCTGGAAGCCGGCGGGGGCCTGGTGGGTCATGGTCGGGGGTTCTCCGATGGGGTTGCTGGTGTCCTGTGCCCGCAACCGCGCCGCGCGGGAAGGGGGAAGGGGGTCAGCGGATCGGCTGGGTCACCGGCTCGCCGCGGCTGCCATCCGCATAGATCGCGGCGAGGCCGAGCAGGCGGGCTTCCTCCGGCGGGGTGATCTCCACCACGATGCGCGGGGCATCGCCGGCCAGCAGCACCGCGTCCGGCACCCCCACCGGCACGCGCCGTGGCGTGGGTTCGATCTCGGTCCACCATTCGATGGCAAGCAGCCCGGCCCGCAGCGCGCCGGAGATGGGCAGGGGGTTCACCTGGCCGGGCGCGGTCCAACCGGGCTGATACAGGGCGAAGGGGCCCTGGCGGCGCAGCGCCTGCTGCGCCTGGGCGCGGATGGCCGCGGCCGGGTCGAAATCATGGACCAGCTCGGCGGCGGCCACGCCGTCCCGGTCCAGGTAGCGCAGCACCAGGCTTTGCGGTGCGAAGGGGCGCGGCAGGCGGAGGGTGGGCACGCCATCCTCCCGCGGCACCTCCACCCAGTCCTCGCCCCGGCGAAGCTGCACGGCGCGGGCCGGCTCCGGCAGGGCCAGGCGCAGCAGGATGGGCTGGTCGGGCAGGCCGGGGGGTGGCGCCAGGGTGGTGACGGTCAGGCGCCGCGCCGCCACTTCGCGCACCCAATCCAGCGCGGTCACGCCCTGGCGCAGCAGCCGGGCGCGGGCGGGGTCGAGGAAGCGGGCCTCGAAGGTTGCGAAGCGGGCGTCGTCGGCGAAGGCTTCCACTGCCGGGGCGATCCGCGCCGCCTCCGCCACGGTGGGGCCGGCGGGCAGGGTGGCGGCGATGCGGGCATGGGCCAGCGCGGCGAGGCGGATCAGCGCATCCGGCCCACCGCTTTCCATGGCTTCCAGCGCTGCCTCCCGGCCGGCGGCATCGGGCAGGCGCAGCGCAGCCAGCAGCGTGGCGGCCTCCGGAGGAAGCGGGGCGATTTCCAGGATCGACCGCGCATCCGGCCAGCCCATCAGCGCCGCATGCAGCAGCAGCGCATCCGGCCGCGGTGCCTCCAGGGCCAGGACGAGCGCCGTTGCGGCGCCGCGACGGTCGCCGCGCGCATCCAGCGCCAGGGCGTTGAACAGATGCTCGTCCGAGGAGGCCGGGTAGGGCCGCGGGCGGGGGTGCGGCGCGGCCAAGGCGGCGCGCAGGCGGTCCTCCGGCCAGGGTGGTGGTGGCGGCAGGTGCAGCGCCGCGGCCTGCCACACCGCGACCGCCGGCAGATGCGCGGCCAGCAGCCCGCGCGGCTCCGCGCCAATCTGCGCCGCGGCAATGCCCGCCAGCCCCAGCAGTAGCCCGGCCACCCTGCCGGCCGCACGCTGCGTCTGGCGGGCCAGCGTCAGCGCCCACAACAGGGCAAGACCGAGCGCCAGAAGCCCGGCCAGCGGCAGCACCGGCTGCGCCAGATCAGCCGCCAGGCCAAGCAGCAGGCCCAGCGCAACGAAGGGCTGCGCCAGCCGAACCGGCGCCAGCCGCGCCCGGGACCGGCGGGCCGGCCCCCTGCCGATGGCCGCGCTCATGCCTGGCCGGGTGGCGCGGCGGCGCTACATGCCGCCGATGTAGTTCGGGCCACCGCCACCTTCCGGGGTCTTCCAGTCGATGTTCTGCAGCGGGTCCTTGATGTCGCAGGTTTTGCAATGGACGCAGTTCTGCGAGTTGATCACGAGGTGCATCTCGCCCTCGCCATTGCCGGCCTCGGCGCCGACTGCCTCATACACCGCGGCCGGGCAGTAGCGGCTTTCGGGAGAGGCGAATTTCTGCCAGTTCGTGCCCTTCCAGGCGGCGGGGTCGCGCAGCACCAGGTGGCTCGGCTGGTGTTCCTCATGGTTTGTGTTGGACAGGAAGACCGAGGACAGGCGGTCGAAGGTCAGCACGCCATCCGGCTTCGGGTAGGCGATCTTCTTGGCCTCCGCCGCGGGCTTCAGCGTGTCATGGTCCGCATGGTGGCCCCAGGTCCAGGGCGCCTTGCCGCGCAGCACGTAGGTATCCAGCGCCGCGGCCGCCATGCCGCCCCAGAAGCCATACTTCGCGAAGCCGGGGCGGATGTTGCGCACGCCTTCCAGCTCGGCCCAGACCCAGCTGGCCTTCAGCGCCGTGGGGTAGCTCTCCAGCTCCGGCGCGGGGGCCTCGCCGTCCAGCGCCGCCGCGATGGCGTCCGCCGCCACCATGCCGGACTTCATGGATGTATGCGTGCCCTTGATCTTCGGCACGTTGAGGAAGCCGGCGGCATCGCCGACCAGCATGCCGCCCGGGAACACCAGCTTCGGCACCGCCTGGATGCCACCCTCGTTCAGCGCGCGGGCGCCATAGGCGATGCGCTTGCCGCCTTCCAGGAAGCCGCGCACGGCGGGGTGCGTCTTGAAGCGCTGGAACTCATCGAAGGGCGACAGCCAGGGATTCGGATAATCCAGCCCGACGACGAAGCCGACCGAGACCAGGTTGTCCCCCAGCATGTACAGCCAGGACCCGCCATAGGTGTCCGATGACAGCGGCCAGCCGGTGGAATGCCACACCAGGCCCGGCTTATGCTTGTCCTTCGGGATCTCCCACAGCTCCTTCATCCCCAGCGCATAGGTCTGCGGCGCCACGCCCTCGCGCAGGTTGAAGGTCTCGAACAGCATCTTGGCGAGGCTGCCGCGGCAGCCCTCCGCGAACACCGTGTAGGTGGCGCGCAGCTCCATGCCCGGCTCATAGGACGGGCCCTTGCTGCCATCCTTCTGGATGCCGGCGACACCGGCGACCACGCCCTTGACCTGGCCGTCCTCGATGATGGGCTGGGAGGCGGCGAAGCCCGGGTAGAGCTCCACCCCCAGCGCCTCGGCCTTGGCGCCCAGCCAGCGGCAGACATTGCCGAGGGAGACGACGTAGTTGCCCTCATTGTGCATCTGCGGCGGGGTCGGCAGCTTGAAGCCGCGCGTTTCCGTCAGCATCATGAAACGGTCGTCGGTGACGGCGGTGGCGAGTGCCGGCGGATCGTCGCGCCAGTCCGGGATCAGCTCATCCAGCGCACGGGGTTCGAGCACGGCGCCGGACAGGATATGCGCGCCGATCTCGCCGCCCTTCTCAACCAGGCACACATTGGTGTCCGGGCGGGCCTGTTTCAGCCGGATGGCGGTGGCGAGGCCGGCGGGGCCGCCGCCCACCACCAGCACGTCGAACTCCATCGATTCCCGCTGCTCGGCCGCATCCGACATCGCTGTTCCTCCGGCGTTCCTGATGACAGTGGATGTAGCGTCGCCACCCATTGCGCGGAACCCCGGCGCGGCCTGATATCACGTCCCATGCAGGCAGGATTGCGCGAGGAACTGCTGGCCGCGCTACGGCTGCAGATCGATTGGGGGGTGGATGAGGCGCTGGATGCGGCGCCGCTGGACCGCTTTGCCGCGCCCGCGCCGCCCCGTGAACAGGCCGCCGCCCCGCTGCCCATACCCGCGGTCACCACGCCCGCCCTGCCAGCCATCGCGACGCCCGCCGCCATCGCCACCGGCCGCGCGGCAGAAGCGGACAGCCTGGAGGCGCTGCGCGCCGCCATCGCGGACACCGACAGCCCGCTGCGCGACACCGCCACCAACCTGGTCTTCGCCGATGGCGTGGCGGATTCCGGCCTGATGCTGGTGGGCGAGGCGCCGGGCGCGGATGAGGACCGGCTCGGCCGGCCCTTCGTCGGCGTCTCCGGCCAGTTGCTGGACCGGATGATGGCCAGCATCGGGCTGGAGCGGTCGAAGAATTTCTACCTGACCAACATCCTGCCCTGGCGGCCGCCCGGCAACCGCACGCCGACGGATGGCGAGATCGCGCTGTTCCTGCCCTTCCTGCTGCGCCACATTGCCCTGGTGCGGCCGCGCCACATCCTGCTGCTGGGTGGCACCCCCGCCAAATCCCTGCTGCGGGCGAAGGACGGGATCACGCGCCTGCGCGGCCGCTGGCACAGCCTGCCGATGGAACAGGGCGCCATCCCGGCGCTGCCCACACTCCACCCTGCCTATCTGCTGCGCAGCCCCGCGGCCAAGCGCGAGGCCTGGGCCGACCTGGTCTTGTTGCGGCGCACTTTGGATGGCGAGGCGGCCGCAGGTTAAATTATCTAAATGAGCATGGTCCGTTAAGGGTTTGATTCACATCAGACCGGAACGAATCGAGGCACCGCGCCATAATTGCAGGGTTGCCAGGGGCTTAGCCATGCCGTTAGGGGTGGCGCGCCATGCAAGCGCTCTGCCAAATGGCCCGGCGTTCCCCTGCCGCAGACCGCCTCCGCAACTCCGCGAAGGCCCTGCTGCTGGGGGCGACATTGACGTTGGGGGCTCAGGTCCCTGCCGTCGCGCAACGGGTCGAACAGGCCGCCATGAGCGTTCCGAATCCTGCGGTGCAGGGCCGGGACGCCGGGTTCCCGCAACCCCTAGCGCCGTCGGATGCGGCGCGCCTTCGGCGTATCTTCGCGTTGCAGGCCCGGAGCGAGACCACCCCGGCGATGCGGGAGGTGGAGCGCCTTCAGGACCGCCGCTTGGTCGGCCATGTGCTGGCCGATCGCTGGCTGAACGCCGGTGTGACGCCACCCCTGCCGGAGGTGGTGGCCTGGCTGACGGATTTCAGCGACCACCCCGATGCCACCGCCATCCATGCCATCCTGGTGCGCCGGGCGCCGTCCGGCATGGCGCTGCCGGCCGCCCCGGCGCAGGAATCGCTGTCCGACAGCACCGATGTGGTGCCCGAGGAACGGGAGCCCACCACCGCCCGCCGTATCACCCGCCACCCGCCGCTGGACCGCACCGTGCGCGAACGGGCGCGGGATGGTGACATCGCCGGCGCCCTGGCCGCCATCGAGCGCAGCCGCGCCAGCGGCGCCTATGCCGCACTGCTGAAGGCGGAGGCGGCGCAGGCTCTGCTGCAACAGGGCCGCGACGAGGAGGCCTTCCGGATCGCCGCAGACGCCGCGCGGGATTCCGGCGGCAGCGCCTTTCCCGGCTACATCGCGGGGCTGGCCGCCTGGGCGCTGAACCGCCCGGAAGCGGCGCTGGCCTATTTCGAACACGCCGCGCGGTCCGAGATCGCGGCGCCGGCCACCCGCGCTGCCGCCGCCTTCTGGACCGCCCGCGCCGCGGTGCGCGCCCGCAGGCCGCAGGCCTATGTGCCCTGGATGATGCAGGCGGCGCAGGAGCCGCGGACCTTCTACGGCCTGGTCGCCCGCCGCGCCCTCGGCCTGCCCATGGGCTTCGCCTGGGAGCGGGAAGTGGCCGGGGCGAATGAGGCCGCCGCCATCGCCGAGACCGCCGGCGGCTGGCGCGCCCTGGCGCTGCTCCAGATCGGCCAGGAAGCGAGGGCGGAGGCCGAATTGCGCGCGCTGTGGCCGCGCGTGCAGGGCAATGCCGGGGTGGTGCGGGCGATGCTGCTCGTGGCGACCCAGGCCAACATGCCGGACCTCGCCTCCCAGCTCGCCTCGCTGTCGCAATCCGCCGATGGGCGGCCGCGCGACTTCGCCCGCTTCCCGCTGCCGCGGCTGCAGCCGATGCACGGCTTCCGCATGGACCCGGCGCTGGTCTATGCGCTGGCGCGGCAGGAATCCAACTTCAACCCGGCCGCCATATCCCCGGCCGGGGCGCGCGGCATCCTGCAGATCATGCCGGCCACCGCCAGCTACATCACCGGCGACAGCAGCCTGCGCGGTGCCAACATCGCCCGGCTGCATGACCCGGCCTTCTCGCTGGAGCTGGGCCAGCGCTATGTCCACTACCTGGCCGCCAACAGCCGGGTGAATGGCGACCTGATCCGGCTGCTGGCCGCCTACAACAACGGCCCCGGCAACCTGTCCCGCTGGCTGCCGGCGGTACAGCACCGGTCCGACCCCTTCCTGTTCATCGAGAGCATCCCGGTTGGGGAAACGCGGGCCTTCGTGCAGCGGGTGCTGGCCTATTCCTGGATCTATGCGGCGCGCCTCGGCCTGCCTTCGCCGTCGCTGGATGCGCTGGCCACCGGGCGCTTCCCGCAATTCCAGGCGGCGCCCGCCGTCGCTGCGATGCTGATCTCGCGCTGAGGCGTCGCCGCGCCTATCTCTGCCCCAAGAAGCAGAAGGCGCGGCCCATGCCGATCGATGAGTCGAGAAAATTCGTGCCGGTGCGGATCGCGGTGCTCACCGTCTCCGACACCCGTGACCTGGCCTCGGACCGGTCGGGGGATACGCTGGTGGGGCGCATTGCCGCCGCCGGGCATGAGCTGGCAGCGCGGGAGATCCTGCGCGACGAGGCCGCGCTGATCGAGGCGCAGCTTCGGGACTGGATCGCCGACCCCACGGTGGATTGCGTCATCACCACTGGCGGCACCGGCATCACCGGGCGGGACGTGACACCGGAGGCCTTTGGCCGGGTGCTGGAGAAGGAGATCACCGGCTTCGGTGAGCTGTTCCGCATGCTGAGCTATGCGAAGATCGGCACCTCCACCATCCAGTCCCGCGCCATCGGCGGTGTGGCGGGCGGCACCTATCTGTTCGCGCTGCCAGGCAGCACCGGGGCCTGCAAGGATGCCTGGGACGACATCCTGGTGCATCAGCTCGATAGTCGGTTCCGGCCCTGCAACCTGGTGGAGCTGATGCCGCGGCTGCAGGAACATCTGCGAGCGGCGTGACGCCTGCTTCTCCCTCCCCCGCGCGGGGGGTTGCGGCGCTGCCGCAACGCCGGAGGCTGGTCGGGGTGGCCTCAGCCCCGCTTCAATTCCTGTTCCACGATGCCGGCGAAGAAGCTGGCGCCGATCGGTAGCAGGTCGTCGTTGAAATCATACTGCACCGTGTGCACCGGCGCGCTGCCCTTGGCGCCGGCCGCCTGGCCGAGCTTGATGTAGGCGCCCGGCTTCTCCAGCAGCATGAAGCTGAAATCCTCCCCGCCCATCACCGGCTGCATGTCGCGACGAACCTTGCCCTCGCCCAGGATGCCGGCGCAGATGCGGGCGGCGAGGCGGGCGTTCTCGGCATGGTTGACGGTTGCGGGGTAGCCGCGCGCGTAGGTGAAGTCCGCCACTGCGTCATGGGCTGCCGCCGTCGCCTCCACCACCCGGCGCATCGTCGCCTCGACCAGGTCCTGCACCGCGGGGTTCAGCGTGCGCACCGTGCCGTTCAGCACCGCCTCGTCCGGGATGATGTTGCTGGCGGTGCCGGCGTGGAATTGCGTGGTGGAGATCACCGCCGATTCCAGCGGGTCCACGCGCCGCGCCACGATGGTCTGCAGCGCGCCGACGATCTGCGCGCCGACCACGATCGGGTCGATGCCGCCATGCGGCCGCGCGGCGTGGCCGCCCTTGCCGCGCACGGTGATGCTGAAGGTGTCCGAGGCCGCCATCATCACATCGTCGCGGATATCGGCCTCGCCGATCGGCAGGGACGGGTCGTTGTGCATGCCGTAAACGCTGTCGCAGGGAAAGCGCGTGAACAGGCCTTCGTCCATCATCAGCTTGGCGCCGGCGCCGCCTTCCTCCGCCGGCTGGAAGATGAAATGCACGGTACCGTCGAAGTTGCGCGTCTCCGCCAGGTATTCGCGGCGCCGAGCAGCATGGTGGTGTGGCCGTCATGGCCGCAGGCATGCATCACGCCGGGGGTGGTGGAGGCGTAAGCGAGGCCCGTCGCCTCCGTCATCGGCAGCGCGTCCATATCCGCACGCAGGCCGATGCTGCGGCCGGAGTCGCTGCTGCCGCGCAGCACGCCGACCACGCCGGTGGTGGCGATGCCGGTATGCACCTCGATCCCCCAGCCGGCCAGCAGCTTCGCCACCTGCGCGGCGGTGCGATGTTCCTGGTAGCGCAGCTCCGGATGCGTGTGCAGGTCGCGGCGCCACACCTCCATCTCCGGCTGCATCGCGGCGATCCGGTTGTTGATCGGCATGGGTTCGGTCTTTCAGATCAGAGGGCGATGGCGTCGTCGGGGTTCAGCACGCGCACCACATAGGCATCGACCAGCGGCGCATATCCCTCCCACAGCGCGCGCAGCGCCGGGATGGGTTGGGCATGACCATCGGCGCGCAGATCAACCAGCGCGAAATCATGCGCGCCGAACACCAGCAGGCTGGCGGAGCGGACATCGCCATGTTCGCCACCCGCCGCTTCGCCAGCCTCCAGCCCGCGCACCAGGCGCTCCGCCAGCGGCAGGTCGGGGTTGGCCAGGAAGCCCGCCACCATCGCATCCGGCACCTGCGCGCTGGAGAGGATGTTGCCGATGGCGACCACATCGGTGCCATGCGCCGCGCCAAGTTCCGGCTTCACCCGCGCGCCATGGAAATGCGCCGTGCGCCCCGCCGCATCGATCGCCGCCAATTGCCGCCAGCCATGATCCGGCGTGGAGGCAACCAGCGCCGCCACGGTTTCAGACGCCGAGCAGCCGGAGCGCAGCAGCGCGATGCCGCGCGGGCCGAGCCGCGGGTCGGTGCGATGCTGCGTCAGCACCGCGCCCACGCCGGCCGCCACCGCATGCACCCGCGCGCCGACAGCGAGGGAGGATGTGGTGGCCGCCGCGCCGAACTGGCCCGTGCGCGCGCAGCGGCCGATTAGGGAGAAGGTCATGCGCGGTCCCTCAATCGAAGCCCGGGGCGGCGCGGGCGATGCCGCCATGTAGGTCCAGCATGCGCTGCCGCCAGGCCTCCAGCGGGTCGTCAGAAGCGAGCAGCCGGAAGGGGCTGACGCAACGCGCCCATTGGAAACCGCCGAAGACGATGGCGTCCGCATACAGCGGCGCATCCCCGCCGAGGAAGGGCTGCGCCCGCAGCACCATACGCAGCGGGTGCAGGCTCTGCCGGAACCCCTCCAGCTTCGCCTCGCGATCCGCCTGCACGGCCTCCAGCTTCATGCCGAAGCGGGCTTCCCGGCTCTGCCGGAAATAATCCGCATCCTCGGGCGCGAGCACCTTGGCGATGTCTGCCACCACCATCCGCACCAGCCCGGCATGCAGCACCGCATCGGTCCAGCCCGTCACAAAGCGGGACAGCGCATGGCCGCCGGGGCCGCCGAACAGGCTGGCGCGGTCGGGGTAGGCCTGCTCAAGGTATTCGGCGATTGCCCAGCTATCGGTGATGACGCGCTCGCCATCGACCAGCACCGGGACCTTGTCGCAGCCCAGGTCACCCAGCACCTGCTTCTCGGTGAAGCGCCAGGGGATGGTCTCCACTTCCAGCCCCTTCATCGCCAGCGCCATGCGTGTGCGCCAGCAATAAGGGCTGAAACGCCGTGCCGGGTCGGCGCCGGCCAGATCATACATTCGCAGCGTCACCGTATTTCCTCCGCACTGGCCCGCAGCACCGCGCCGGCACCCTCCGGGTCGCCCAATTCGATCATCCGCGCGGCAATCGCCTGCCGCTCCGCCGCATCGGCCTGGCTGGCCCGGGTCCGCAGCGCGGCGAGCAATTCGGCGCGGCGGCCTTGGCGGGCCAGCAGTGCCTCGTAGCGCGCCTGCCAGCCGGCCCCCAGCGTGGCGTCCGACAGGCGCCGCAGCATCGCCTGCGAATCCTGCGGCGCGGCGGCCAGCACCAGGAACAGCGCCTGCTCCCGCTGGGCACGGTCCAGGCCTGGCAGCAGGTCGCGCAGCGCGGCCTCACCGGCCGCCACACCCTCGCCCCGCAGACGGGCCAGCACCAGGGCCGGGCCGAAGCGGGCGGGCTCGCTTTCCGCCCGCGCCGCCAGCAGGGGCGCCGCCGCGGCGGGGGCCAGCACGGCGACCAGCGCCAGCCGTGCCGTGCCGGCCTCATCCCTGGCCTCCGCCCCGCGCAGCAGGCGCGGCACGGCCGGGTGCTGGCCGGCGCCGAGCATGGCACCGGCGCTGGCCACCTCAGGCGCCGCCGCCAGCAGCCGCACCACACGGTCGGCCGCCGCGACTTCCCCGGTCCAGCCGAGCAGGTTCAGCGCGCCAGTCAGGCTGCCGGCGCCGAGCGGCCGGGCGAGGGCGGCGGTCACCGCCACCTCCTCCGCCGTCCAGCCTTCGGGCAATTCGGGCAAGGCGCGCAGTGCGGCCGCGGCGGCATCCGCCACGCCGGGCGCGCGGCGCTGTGCCGCCAGGGTCAGCGTCTCGGCCAGCGCGGCGGCGGAGGCGGTGCCGCCGCCGGCCAGGAAACGCGCCACATCGTCCAGCCGGTCTTCCGCCAGCGCCAGGCGCAGCCAGGCCTCCCCGGCGATGGGGCCGGAGCCGCGATGCCTCTCCAGCAGCGGCAGGGCGGCGGCGCGGCGGGCGGGCAGGGCAGCGAGTTCGGCGAACAGGCGGATCGTCAGCGGGGCCGGATCGGGCGCCTGCACCTCTCGCCGCAGCCGGTCATGCGCCGCCTGGTCCAGGCCCAGCTCGCGCAGCACCGCGGCCACGCCGCGCGCACCTTCCACCGAAGCCGGGGGCTGTTCCACCGCCTGCTGCGCGTAGCGGCGCGCCGCCGCCCGGTCACCGCGCGCCAGCGCCGCCACGGCTGCCGCATCCGGCCGTGCGGCTAAGCTGGCCGGGTCGATGCGCCGGAACAGGGTGGCATCGCGCGCCGTGCGGGCGGCTTCATGCAGCCGCATCGGCAGCGCGGCGGGCCAGGATTCGGATGGCAGCAGGGCGGCGACGGCGAAGGCCTCCTCGACCTGACCCTCCCGCAGGGCGAGGTCGATCAGCAGGGCGCCGCCGCCGGGCGGCAATCCTTCGGTCGCGCGCAGCGCCATCAGCCGGGCCAGCGCGCCACCGGCCCAGCCGGCGCGCGCCTCGGCCTCGGCCAGCGCCAGGGCGATGCGGGGGCTGGCCTGGTCCTCCGCGGGCAGGCCTTCCAGCAGGTACAGCGCCAGGTCGGGGCGGCCATCGCCCATCAGCACGCGGCGCAGCGCCTCCATCAGATCCGGCGCCACCTGCGCCAGCAGATCCCCCATCGGACGCATCGCCCGGGCCGGGTCCGGCAGCCGCGCCGCCGCCTGCATGGCACGCAGCGCGAGTTCCGGGGTGGGGCTGCGGCCGAGCGCGGCGAGCAGCCCGGCGAAGGCGCCGGCGGCATCGCCCGCCTCCATCCGCAGCGCGGCCAGGCGCAGCGCTTCCTGATCCGTGGTCGCGCCGAGCGCGGAAAGCCGTTCCAGCGCGGCGCGGGCGGCGGCGGCATCGCCCGATTCGCTGCGCAGGCCCATCGCCTCCCGCAGCGCGGCGGGCTCCCCGGTCAGCGCATGCAGGCGTTCCAGCACGGCGGCAAGCTGTTGCGGGCGGTGGCTGGCACGCAGCTGTTCCGCCAGCCGGCGCAGCGCCGCCGGGTCGTCCGGCCGGGCGGCGGCGGCGCGTTCCAGGCCGGCGGTCAGCCGGTCTTCCGCCGGGCGCAGCGCATCCGCCAGGCGCAGCGGCGGCGGTGCGGCCGGCGGCGGCAACAGGGTGGCGGCGGCCAGCGCCGCCAGCACCGCGGCACCGAAGGCCAGGCCGAAGCGCCGCGCCGGCCTCAGCCCGAGGACCTGTCCGAGCGGGTCGGCAGGCGGCAGGCCGGGCGCGGCGGGGGTTGCGGTGTAGGACATGCTCCGGCCAACAGGTAGCGGGGCCTTGCCGGACCCGCCAGGGGTGGAATGGCCGGGCCGGACCGCAGCGGCCCTGGCGCGGCCGGGCTGCTGCCGATATTGCTTGGTTTGCTGCGGGGGCGGGCGAATGGGGAAGATGGTCGGTTCGGGATTGCTGGCTTGAAGATGCCCTCGGCCTCCGGGCGTCGCCCCACGGCGCCGCCGGATGCACCGGAAAGCGCGCCGGGGCCCGGCTTCGCCCCGCCGGCACACGCGCCCGCCGTGACGGGGGCGCCGCGTGAGGCCGAGGCCCCAGCCGATTCCCGGGCTGATCGCCGGACTGACCCCTGGTCCGACCCCTGGACCGCGCGAGAAGCGCCGCCGAACGCGCCATCAAGCAAGCCGGCGCAACCCGCACTGCCACGGGCCCGCCGCTGGCGCTGGCCCTGGCGCTGGCAGCGAGCCAGCCGTCCGGCCGATGCCGCCGTGGCGCGGCTGCGGGCGCTCGGCCAGCCGGAGGCGACATCACCCGAACCGGCCCCCAAGGCCCCAGCCACTAGGCCCGCGGCCCCAAAAGCCCCGGCCCCAAAAGCCCCGGCCCCGACCGCGCCGCCATCCGGGTTGCCCTTCGGCGGCCTGCCGCCCTTGCGCGTACCGCTGCGGCCCCTGGTCGAGGGGCTGGGCGGGCTGCTGCTGATGGCGGCGCTGGACCAGGTGCTGACCGGCGGCAATGGCTTCGCGCATTATCCGGCCTCCCCGTTCATGCTGCCGGTGCTCTACGTCGCCGCCCGCTACGGGCTGGTGCCGGGCGTTGCCGTGGCGCTCGCGGCCGGGCTGCTCCGCATCGGCCTCGCGGTCTCCGCCGATCTCTGGACGCTGGGCAGTTGGGCGCTGCCCCTGGTCTGGCCGCTGCTGGCCGCCATGGTCGGCGGCTTCAGCGAATGGCACCTGCGCCGGCTGCGTGCGGCCGAGGACAAGGTCGCTGCCGCCGAGCAGGACCGCGCCGCCATCGCCGAGGCCAACCAGCGCCTGGCGGAACGGGCGCTGGAGCTGGATGCCCGGCTCGGCGCCCGGCTGCAGGCCACCACCGCGGTGTTCGAGGCCGCGCGCATCCTGGGTGGCGGGACGGAAGGCGTGATCCGCGGCGCCACCGGCCTGCTGCGGGCTGCCACCGGCTGCACCGCCTGTTCCTTCTGGCTGGCCGAGGATCGCACCCTGCATCTGGTGGCCGCGGAGGGCTGGCCGCAGCACGCCGACCCACCGCTGGCGCACACCATCCTGCCCGGCCCGCTGACCGATGCCATCGCCCAGGGCCGCGGCGCGCTGGTGGCCACGCGGCTGGCCGACCGCCTGGCTCTGGGCGGGGAGGGGCTGCTGGCGGCGCCGGTGCTCTCGCCCTGGGATGGTTTTGTGCTCGGCATGGTCAAGATCGAGGATATCGGCTTCGACGATCTCGGCCTGGAGACCATCGCGTCGTTGGAAGCCGCCGCCGGCTGGATTGGCGCGGCGCTGGCCGAGGCCAGGGCGCGGGAGGCGGCCGAGGCGACCTCGGGCGGCGGCGGCCTGGCCGGTGCGTCGGCTGGCGGCGGGCTGATGGTGCCGGGCGAGGATGCCTCCCGCGCCATTGCGGTGATGACGGGGCTGGCACGCCGCCTGGGCTTCGAACTGGCGCTGCTCTCGGCCGAGATTCCGGCCGGGCCACGCGGCGCGGCGGCGCTGGAGGCGACGCGCGCGGCGATGGCGGAGGCCTTCCGCGGATCGGACCTGCTGCTGGAATCGCGGCTGGAGGAACGCCGCCTGTCCATCCTGCTGCCCGGCGCCGCGGTGGCGGGGGCGGAGGCGGCGGCGGCCCGGCTGCGGGGGCTGCTGGCAGACCGCGCGCCCTCGGCCACCGCCCAGGTGGTGGTGGGGGTGGCGCTGCTGCATGGCATGCAGGGCGGCGGCTGGCAGGTTGTGCGCCCCCATGGCGGCTAGCCTGCCCTCCGTCGGGGCGGATCGCCGGCCGCCGCGCGCCCTGCTGCCGGATGGCCGCGCGGGGCTGATCCTGGCCGGGCTGGCGGCGGGGCAGGCGCTGGTGGTGGGGGCGATCGGGCTGGGCTGGTGGCCGGCGGCGCTGGTCCTGCATCTCGGCTGTTGCCTGTCGCTGTTGCTCGGGGCCGCGCCGGGGCCGGGCGACGAAGACTGGTCGGGCACGATGCTGCGGCTGTTGGGCGCGACGCTGCCGGTGCTGGGTCCGCTGGCCATGTTCGCGGCCCTGGTGGCGCTGGCGCTTGGCGTCCCGCGCGGCCTGCGCCGCGCGACGCGGCCCCTGCCGGAGGATCCGCTGGATGCGCGGCTGGAGGCGATCGCCCAGGCGCGGGAAGTGCCGGAGGGGTTGCTGCTGGAATCGCTGGGCGATGTGCTGCGCTGGGGCCATGCGCGGCAGAAGGCGCGCGCGCTGGACCTGGCGGCGGAGCCCGCCCGCCCCGGCGGTGCCGGCCTGCTGCGGCTGGGGCTGAGCGATGCCGATCCGGCGGTGCGGGCGCGCGCCGAGTTGCTGCGCCCGCAGGTGGAACGCCGGCTGCTGGATGCCGTGGAGGCCTCGCGCGCCGGCGCCCGCGGCCAATCCGGCGCTGCCGGCCGCACCACGCAGCGCGCCCTGGCCCGCGCATTGGACCGTGCCGCCTTTTCCGGCCTGCTCGATGCGCCGCGCGCCAATGCCTGCCGGGCGGAAGCCGCTGAACTTTGGCAGGCGCTGGCCGAGGCCGCGCCTGATGGCGGCGATGCCGAGGCCGAGGCGGCGCTCGGACGGAACCTGCTGGCGCTGGGCGACCTGCCGGCGGCAAGGCGGGCGCTGGAGGCGGCGGTGACGCGTGGCGCGGCGGGGGTCTACGCCATTGGCTGGCTGGCCGAATGCCTGTTCCGGGCGCGCGACTTCGCGGCGCTGGAGGCGCTGGTGCTGCGCTGGCGCCCCTTGCTGGAGGCGGAGGCCCAGCGCGCCGTCGTCACCGGCCCGCACGCCGCCGCCTGGCGCCTGTGGCTCGCGGAGGCGCCGCGATGAACGGGGCCCATGGCTTGAAGGAGACCCCTGGCCCGGAGGGTGCGCTGGTGGCCGGTGCCTGGCTGGGGCCGGTGCTGGCGATGCTGGCCGGGCTGGCGCTGCTGGCCTTGCTGGGGGTGCAGGGAGAGTTCCTGTCCCTGCTGTTCGTGGTGGCCCTGTCCCTGCTCGCCGGCGCGCCGGCCGCGGTGCTGGCGGCGCGGCGTGGCCTGGTGGGATGGCCGTTGGGGCTGGCCAGCGGGGCCGCGGGCCTCGCCGCCTTCGCGCTGTTCCATGGGCTGGACGGGCTGCCGGTAGCGGAGGCGATGGCCGCCGCGCTGGCCAGCGCGGCGCTGGCGCTGCTGTGGGTCGGGCTGGGCGTCGCCGCCGGTTTCGGCCTGTCGCCGCTGGCGGGGCTGGCGCTGGGGGCGCTGGCGGCTGCGGTGCTGGCCTGGCTGGTCGGGGGTCTGGCGGGGGCCTTCGGGGGCCTGGCGCTGGGTGCGGCGCTGGCCGGCTTCCTGGCCGCCGCTCCGGCGGCCGCCAGCCCGGTGCGTCTGCGCCCGGGGGAGGCGCGGGCACTGGCGGTGCAGGCGCTGGCCGGCCTGGCGCTGGCGCTGGCGGTGCTGGCCGGGCCGTTCTCCGCCTATCTGCTGGGCGGGCCGGTGATGGCGGTGACGCTGGCGATGCTGGCCGCCCTGCCCGGGCTGCTGCTGCTCGCGGCCTCCCGCGGGATGGCGCCGCTGCCATTGGCCACCGGGCTGCTCGGGCTGCAGGCGCTGGCGGTGGCGCTGGGGCTGGTGGTCGGCGGGGCGCCCGCGGCGGCGGGATGGGTCTCGGTCGAGGCGCTGGGGGCCTACCGGCTGGCCCTGCTCGGCGCCGGCTTCCTGCCGGCCTTCGCGGCGCTGGTGGCGGCGCTGCTGGCGCGGCATGTGGTGGGCGCGGCGCTGGCGGCGCTGGTGCTGGCGGTGCTGTCGGCCGGGCTGGGGCCGCTGCTGGGGCTGGTGCAGCCGGGGCTCGCCGCGTTTGGCGCCCTGGGCGCGCCGGTGCTGGCCACCGGATTCGCCTTCTGGCTGCTGGCACGGGGAGAGGCGTGATGGACCTGCTGCTGGCGATCGACCAGGGCACCACCTCCACCCGGTCCATCCTGCATGGGCCGGACCTCGCCCCGCGTGCCAGCGCGCAGCGGCCTCTGGCGCAGCATTTTCCCGCGCCGGGCTGGGTGGAGCATGAGCCGGAGGAGATCTGGGCGGCGACGCTGGCCACCATGCGCGACGCGCTTGAGCAGGGTGGCGCGACGGCGAAGGATCTGGCCGGCATCGGCATCACCAACCAGCGCGAGACGACTTTGCTGTGGGACCGCCGCAGCGGGCGGGCGATTCACCGCGCCATCGTCTGGCAGGACCGCCGCACCGCCGCGCATTGCGCCCGGCTGGCGGCGGAAGGGGCCGGCGCGCTGATCGCGGAGCGCAGCGGGCTGCTGCCGGACCCCTATTTCTCCGCCACCAAGCTCGCCTGGCTGCTGGACAATGTGGGCGGCGCGCGGGCGGCGGCGGAACGCGGCGACCTCGCCTTCGGCACCGTGGACAGCTTCCTGCTGTGGCGGCTGACCGGCGGGCGGGTGCATGCGACGGATGCGACGAATGCGGCGCGGACCATGTTGTTCGACATCCGCCGTGGCTGCTGGGATGACGACCTGTTGCGTTTGTTTGGCATTCCGGCGGCGGTGCTGCCGGAGGTGCGGGACAATGCCGCCGAATTCGGCCAGACCGAGCCCGGGTTGCTCGGTGCGGCGGTGCCGGTGCGCGGCATGGCGGGGGACCAGCATGCGGCGATGCTCGGCCAGGCCTGCTTCGCGCCGGGCATGGTGAAATCCACCTATGGCACCGGCTGTTTTCTGCTGCTGAACACCGGGGATGTGGCGGTGCCGTCGCGGAACCGGCTGCTGACGACGCTGGCCTGGCAATTGGGCGGGCAGCGCACCTATGCGCTGGAAGGCGCCATCTTCATCGCCGGCGCAGCGGTGCAATGGCTGCGGGACGGCCTCGGCATCATCCAGGATGCGGCCGAGAGCGGGCGGCTGGCGGCGCAGGCGGACCCGGCGCAGGCGGTGTATTTCGTGCCGGCCTTCACCGGCCTCGGCGCGCCGCATTGGGATGCGGCGGCGCGCGGCGCCATTTTCGGCCTGACCCGCAACACCGGCCCGGCCGAGATCTGCCGCGCGGCGCTGGAGGCGGTGGCCTTCCAGACGCGGGACCTGGTGGAGGCGATGCAGGCGGATTGGGGCGCGGCCGGGACCACCGTGCTCCGAGTGGATGGCGGCATGACCGCATCCGACTACGCCATGCAGGCGCTGGCCGACCTGCTCGGCGCGCCGGTGGACCGGCCGGAGGTGCAGGAGACCACGGCGCTCGGCGCGGCCTATCTCGCGGGTCTCCAGGCCGGGCTGCTGCCGCCGCCCGGCCCGGCCGTGGCGCATTGGCGCCTTGATCGGCGCTTCCAGCCTTCCATGCCGCGCGCCGAGGCAGATCGGCGCCATGCCGGGTGGCAGGATGCGGTGCGCCGGGTGCTGACATGAGCGTACTGGCCGAACTGGGCCTGGCCCCCGTCATCAATGCCGCCGGCACCGTCACGCGGCTTTCGGGCGGCATCCTGGCGCCGGAGGTCCGCGCCGCGATGGCCGAGGCCGCCAGCGCCTGCTTCGACATGCTGGAGGTGCAGGCGGCGGCCAGCCGGGAGATCGTGGCGGCGACGGGCGCGGAGGCCGGCATCGTGACGGGTGGCGCCTCCGCCGCGCTGCTGCTGGGCGCGGCCGCCTGCCTGGCGGGGTTGGACCCGGTGGCGATGAACGCGCTGCCGGAGGCCGGCGCGCGCTGCGAATTCATCATCAGCCGCAGCCAGCGCAACATGTATGACCGGGCGCTGGAGGTGGCCGGCGGGCGCATCGTCGAGGTCGGCATCCCGGACCGGTTCTCCGGCGCCGGGGTACGTGATGCCTCGGTGGGGGAGGTCGCGGCGGCGATCGGGCCGCGCACGGCGGCGGTGTTCTGGGTGGCGCAGCCCTGGTCGGAGCCGTCGCTGGCGGAGGTGGTGCGCGTGGCGCATGCGGCCGGCGTGCCGGTGCTGGTGGATGCCGCGGCGCAGTTGCCGCCCATCGCCAACCTGTCCGGCTTCCTGGAAGCCGGTGCGGACCTCGTCGCGTTTTCCGGCGGCAAGGCGATCGGCGGGCCGCAGGCCAGCGGCATCCTCGCCGGGCGGCGGCCGCTGGTGGCCAGCGCGCTGTTGCAGATGCTGGATCTGGACGTGCCGGACGCGCAGTTCCGCCTGCCACCGGAATTCGCCGGCAATACCGCGCTGCCCTTCCTGCCGCGACACGGCATCGGCCGGTCCTGCAAGGCGGGGAAGGAGGAGGTGGTGGGCCTGCTGGTCGCGCTGCGCCGCTTCGTGGCCGAGGGCGATGCCGCGCGTCAGGCCCGGATGCTGGCGCGGTTGCGGGCGGTGGGCGCGGCGATGGGTGAAGTGCCCGCCGAGATCGCGGATGGCCCGACGCCGCTGCTTCTGCTGCGCTGCCAGGATGCGGCGCAGGCCGCGCAGGTGGAAGCGGCGTTGCGGGCGCGGCGGGTGCATGTGAACCAGGGGCGGATGCGGGAAGGTGTGTTGGTGGTGCATCCGGCGGCGCTGGCGGAGGCGGATCTGGTGCCGCTCGGCCAGGCGCTGGCGGCGGCCTTCGCCTCCGCCAATAAAGCCGGATAGGATGCGCGGATGACACGCTGGGAGAGCTTCGCCATGCGGCCTGCCTTGTTCGCACTTGTGGCCCTGGCGCTCACCGGCTGTGCGGAGCTGCGCCAGCCACCGGCTGCCACCCGCCTTCCGGCCGTGCTCGGCGCCGGCAGCGCGGACCCGCTGCGCGATGCGGTGGGGCAGGCGGCGCTAGCCTACGCCGATGGCGGGCGGTCCTTGAACAACGACCCGGCCGCCATGGCCCGCGCCGCGGCGCAGGTGGAGCTGGTGACGGCGGAATTCATGCGCGACCTGCGCTGGGCGCCACTGCCCGCCGGCGTGGTGTTCGAGCTGCGCGGCGCCCGGGTGGAGGGCCGCGCCGCGCTCGGCATCCGCGCCGGCGCCGATCCGGATGCGGTGGTGCGGGCGCTGGCGGCCGCCCATGTCGCGCTGGCCCGCGGCGACCGGGCGGCGGCCGAAGCGGCGCTGAGCCCGGCGCTGTTCGAGCCGGGCGGGGCGGGCACGCTGGCCTTCCTCAGCCGCCCCGGCCCGCTGCCGCAGGGCCGCATCGCGACATCATTGGCCCGGGACGAGGTGGACCGCCTGGCGCGCAGCCGCGTCGGCGGGCTGACCGGGGCGCTGGACCCGCAGGCCGGCTGGGTGAACCCGGAGCCGGGGCGGGGCCTGGGGATCGGGCCGCGCTGAGGGCTGGCCCTGACCATGATGCGTTCACCTTCGTTCACGCATCATGGTCCGGCTTTGTTTGGTCGCGTGATACCAAATCCCGCGGATCGTGACCGATCCGCCCTCAAACGCCGGCGCTCCGCTTGGCTACGCGCCACCTGGCGCGGCGCCCATTCGGGCGCTCGCCCGCCTGTGGCGGGCGCAGGTCGCGACCAATGGGATCTGGTATGATTCAGACTTTTCGGTGAGTCCACCTCAAGTCATCACGCCTCAGTCCTTCGCCATCACCGTCACATAGCTGCCCGGCGCATCGCCCAGCCCGGGATCGGCGGGCTTGCGGGCGGGGACCATGGTCTTGTCCTGCGCCAGCACCCAGCGCTGCCAATCCGGCCACCAGGACCCGGCGAGTTCGGTGGCGCCCTGGAACCACTCATCCGGGTCCGCCGGCAGGCTGGTGTTCACCCAGTGGCTGTATTTTCCTGAATCGGGTGGGTTCACCACGCCGGCGATGTGGCCGGAGGCGGCGAGCACGAAGCGGGTTTTGCCGCCATAGATCTGCGTGCCGCGATAGGTGGATTTCCACGGCGCTATGTGGTCCTCCCGCGTCGAGATCAGGTAGCTCGGCACCTTGATCTTCCGCAGGTCGATCTTCACGCCGTCCAGCTCGATGGCGCCCGGCTTCACCAGGTCGTTCTGCTGGTACATCCGCCGCAGGTAGAAGCTGTGCATCTTCGCCGGCATGCGGGTGCTGTCGTCGTTCCAGTAGAGCAGGTCGAAAGGGAATGGCTCCTGCCCCATAAGGTAGTTGTTCACCACGAAGGACCAGATCAGGTCGTTGGCGCGCAGCATGTTGAAAGTGGTCGCCATCTCCCGGCCTTCGAGGAAGCCCTTCTTGGACATCTTCTCCTCGATGCCCAGAAGCTGTTCCTCATCGATGAAGACGCCGAGTTCGCCGGCCTCCTCGAAATCCGTCATGGTGACGAAGTAGGTCGCGGATTTGATCCGCGTGTCCTTCTTCGCCGCCATATGGGCCAGGGTGCAGGACAGCAGCGTGCCGCCCAGGCAGTAGCCGATGGCGTTGACGGATTTCTCGCCCGTTGCCGCCTCGATCGCATCGAGCGCCGCATAGGGGCCTTCGCGCATGTAGTCCTCGAACCCCTTCTCCGTGAGGTTCTCATCCGGGTTGACCCAGGAGACGACGAAGACGGTGTGGCCCTGCTCGACGGCCCATTTGATGAAGCTGTTCTTCGGGCGGAGGTCGAGGATGTAGAATTTGTTGATCCAGGGCGGCAGGATCAGCAGCGGCCGCTTCAGCACCTGCTCGGTCGCCGGCGTGTACTGGATCAGCTCCATCAGCGCGTTGCGGTGGACCACCTTGCCGGGCGTGACCGCGATGTTGGCGCCGACCTTGAACTTGCTGTCGTCGGTCATGCGGATGCGGAGGTTGCCCTTGCCGCGTTCCAGATCGGCCAGCAGGTTGGACAGGCCCTTCAGCAGGTTCTCCCCGCCGGTTTCCGCCGTGCGGCGCAGCACTTCCGGATTGGTCATCAGGAAGTTGGACGGGCTCATCGCATCGACGAATTGCCGCGTGTAGAAATCCACCTTCTGCGCCGTCTTGTTGTCCAGCCCCTCCGCCCCCTGCACCACATTGGTGAAGTAGCGGGCGGAGAGCAGGTAGGATTGGCGGATGAAGTCGAAGACCTCGTTTTCGCGCCACGCATCATCCTTGAAGCGCTTGTCGCCCTTGACTTCCTCGATCACCGGCGGCGTGGGGTCGCCCATCATGCGGCGCGCGGTGTTCTGCCAAAGGGTCAGGTAGTCCTGCCAGAAGCCGATCTGCGCCTGCATCAGCCGCGCCGGGTTGGCCATCAGCCGCGTCGTCATGTCGATGAAGGCGGAGCCGATATGCAGCGGGTCCGGGCTGCTCGCCGGTGCGCCCTCCGCCTGGCGCTTCAGGAAATCGGCAACGATGCGCTGCCCGCGCTCTGCCACATCGGCCATGGTGCGGCTGACCAGGGCGGGGTCCGGCAGGCGGAAGCTGGCCGTATCGGAAGCATCCGGCCGGGCCTGTGGCGTGGCAGCGCCGCCCGCCGGGGCTTCACCGCCCTTCGCCCCGCCCACCTTGGCTTCACCCGTCTTGGTTTCGCCCGCACCTGAATCCTGCGCCATGCGCCCGCATTCCCCTGAATTCGCCGCCCGTCGCCCGCTTGGGTGAGTCTTCCCGCCTAACCCTCGCCTTGGTGCTTTCGCCGGCTGGTGGTTCGGGGTAACCCTCGGCGCGCGAAGGATTGGGAAGCCATGCACCCGCGCGTCGGACGCCACGGGAAACATTGTGAGGGTAAAGGCCGGATGCCGGGTGATCAAGCGCGCCCCGCAGCGGTCCTGGCCGGTGCCCTGCTGCTGGCCGGCTGCGCCGGTGGCGTGCCGCAGGATATCGATCCGCGCTATTGGTGGCGCAATGTCAGCGGCGGCTATCTGGACGGGCGGGAACCGCCGCCGGGCCGCGATGCGCCCTACCCCAACCTGGCCACCGTGCCGGCCCGGCCCGTACCGCCGACCGCGGCGGAGCGGGCGGCGCTGACCGCCGCACTGGCCGCGGACCGTGACGGGTCGCTTACCGCAAGGACAGGCACGGCGGCACCCGTGACCACCGGTACCCAGCCGCCGGCGCCACCCATCCTGGCCGCCGTGCCCAGGATCCGGCTAGAGCCGGTGCCCGAGCCGGCCGCCCCGGCTGTCGCGGCACCCTCGTTTCCCGCCACGCCGGCGCCGGCCACCTCCGCCGCGCAACCCGCCCCGGCCCCCTTGCCGCAAGCCGCCCCGCCGCCGCTATCCGGCCCGCCGCCGGCGCCGATGGGGGACCTGCTGGCGCCGCCGCCGCCGCCGGGCGCGGATCTGCTGGCGCCTCGCGGCAACTGAACCCTTCCGCTATCCTGACTCCCCTTTACCCCACGGACCCGACGCATATGACTGAGGAGTTCCACCGCATCCGGCGCCTGCCGCCCTACGTCTTCGCCGAGGTGAACTCGGCCAAGGCCAAGGCGCGCGCAGCCGCCGAGGACATCGTGGATCTTGGCATGGGCAACCCGGATTGCCCGACGCCGCCGCATATCGTCGCCAAGCTGGTGGAGGCGGTGGCCGACCCGCGCACGCATCGCTACAGCGCGTCCAGGGGCATCCCCGGGCTGCGCAAGGCGCTGGCCGGCTATTACGACCGCCGCTTCAAGGTGAAGCTGGATCCGGAGACGGAGGTGGTCGCCACGCTCGGTTCCAAGGAAGGGCTGGCCAATCTGGCGGCCGCCATCACCTCGCCGGGCGATACCATCCTGGTGCCGAACCCGTCCTACCCGATCCATCAATTCGGCTTCGTGCTGGCCGGCGCTTCGGTGCGGTCGATTCCCTGCACGCCGGATGACGAGATGTTGGCGGCGCTGGATCGCGCCGTGCGGCATTCGGTGCCGAAGCCCACGGCGCTGATCGTGAATTTCCCGTCGAACCCGACGGCGATGCTGGCCGATCTTTATTTCTACAGGCAGATCGTCGATTTCGCGCGCAAGCATGAGATCTTCATCCTGTCCGATCTCGCCTACGCGGAAATCTATTTCGGCAGCAACGTGCCGCCTTCCATCCTGGAAGTGCCGGGGGCGAAGGATGTGGCGGTGGAATTCACCTCCATGTCGAAGACCTACAACATGCCGGGCTGGCGCATGGGCTTCGCTGCTGGCAACCCGCGGTTGGTCTCGGCGCTGACGCGGGTGAAGTCGTATCTCGATTACGGCGCCTTCGCGCCAATCCAGATCGCCGCCGCCGCCGCGCTGAACGGGCCGCAGGATTGCGTGCAGGAGATGCGCGACCTGTACCGCGAACGCCGCGACGTGATGGTGAAGGGCCTGGCTTCTGCCGGGTGGCAGGTGCCCTCGCCGGAGGGGTCCATGTTCCTCTGGGCGCCGATTCCGGACCGCTTCAAACATCTGGGTTCGGTGGACTTTTCGAAGCTGCTGCTGGCCAAGGCGAAGGTCGCCGTGGCGCCCGGCATCGGCTTCGGCGAGCATGGCGACGGCCATGTCCGCATCGCCCTGGTGGAGAACAGCCAGCGCATTCGCCAGGCGATGCGCGGCATCAAGACCTTCCTGACCGCCGACAATGCCGGTCCGGTCGAGACCCCCGACGCAGCCTGATTTCTCGATTGGATATCTGCACATGACCAAGCCGCTTTCCGTCGCGGTCGCCGGCCTCGGCACGGTGGGCGCCGGCGTGCTGACGCTGCTGCGCGACAATGCCGCAACCATCACGGCCCGCGCCGGGCGGCCGATGGCCGTCACCGCCGTCTCCGCCCGCGACCGCACGCGCGACCGCGGCGTCTCGATTTCGGGCCTGCGCTGGTACGACGACCCGGTGGCGCTCGCCCATGATCCAAATGTGGATGTGGTGGTGGAGGCAATTGGCGGGTCCGAGGGCCAGGGGGCCGACCTGGTGCGCGCGGCGCTGGCCGCCGGCAAGCCGGTGGTCACCGCCAACAAGGCGCTGCTCGCCGTGCATGGCGCGGAACTCGCGGACCTCGCCGAATCCAAGGGCGTGGCCCTGGCGTACGAGGCCGCGGTGGCCGGCGGCATCCCCGCCATCAAGGCGCTGCGGGAGGGGCTGGCGGCGAATGACATCAGCCGCGTGCTCGGCATCCTGAACGGCACCTGCAACTACATCCTGACGCAGATGCGCGAGCGCGGCATCGAATTCGCGCAGGCGCTGAGCGAGGCGCAGAAGCTTGGCTATGCCGAGGCCGACCCGGCCTTCGACGTGGATGGCATCGATGCCGCGCACAAGCTGGCGATCCTGGCCGCGCTGGCGTTTGGCCGCCCGGTGGATTTCGACGCGGTGCATGTGGAAGGCATCCGCGCCATCTCTGCGCTGGATATCAAGCTGGCGGAGGAGCTTGGCTACCGCATCAAGCTGCTCGGCATCGCGCGACGCACCGAAGCGGGTATCGAGACGCGGATGCACCCCTGCATGGTGCCGGTGGCGCACCCGATCGCGCGCGTCGATGGCGTGTTCAATGCGGTGGTGGCGGAGGGTGATTTCGTCGGCCGCATCGTGCTGGAAGGCCGCGGCGCCGGCGCCGGCCCCACGGCGAGCGCGATCTGCGCCGATCTGATTGACATTGCCCGCGGCCGCACCACGCCGGTCTGGGGCGTCGCCGCGCGGGACCTGTCCCGTGCGCCGAGCCTGCCGATGTCGCAGCGCGTCGGCGCCTACTATCTGCGGCTGATGGTAGTGGACCGCCCCGGCGTCATCGCCGATGTCACCGCGGCGCTGCGCGACCACCACATCAGCCTGGAATCCATGCTGCAGCGCGGCCGGGCGCCGGGTGAGGCGGTGCCGGTGGTGGTCACCACACATGATTGCGAGGAAGCCCAGATGCGCGCGGCAATCCTTCGGATTGACGCGCTGGAGGCGGTGCTGGAGACGCCGGCGATGATCCGCATCGAGGCGCTGTAGGACGCAAGGATCGCGTAGGCTGGGTGAGGGCGCGTGGAACCCTGAAGCGCGGCCGCTGTTTTTCCTGCCCCCCTCACCCAACCCTCTCCCTCCCTTTGGGTGGAGAGGGCTTTGTCCGCCGCTACTAAGCCCCCTTTCCGCCGCCCCCGGTTCCGGGCCACAACGCATGCTTGGCCGGTGGGCGGCGACTGCCCACAGCCCTGAGCCGGAGGAAGCCACCTTGTCCGAGACCACACCGCAGACGGACCGCCAGGTCCATGTCGATCGCAACCTGGCCCTGGAACTGGTTCGGGTGACGGAGGCCGCGGGCCTGGCCGCCAGCCGCTGGATGGGCCGCGGCGACAAGAACGCCGCCGATGGCGCCGCCGTGGAAGCCATGCGCCGCGCCTTCGACACCGTCGCCATCTCCGGCACCGTGGTGATCGGCGAGGGTGAGATGGATGAGGCGCCGATGCTCTATATCGGCGAGAAGGTCGGCCTCTACGCCGGCAAGCAGGGCGAGAACATCGCGGAGGTGGACATCGCGGTGGACCCGCTGGAGGGCACCACCATCACCGCCAAGGGCGGCCCCAACGCCATGGCCTGCGTGGCGCTCGCCCAGAAGGGCGGCTTCCTGCATGCGCCGGATGTGTACATGGACAAGATCGCGGTGGGCCCCGGCCTGCCGGAGGGCGTGGTGCATCTGGATGCCTCGGTCGAGGAGAACCTCGCGAACCTGGCCAAGGCCAAGGGCCGCAGCATCAACGACCTGGTCGTCTGCCTGCTGGACCGCGACCGGCACAAGGAGATCATCAAGCGCTGCCGGGCGGCCGGCGCGCGCATCATGATGATCCCGGATGGCGACGTCTCGGGCGTGGTGGCGGTGTCCCAGCTTGATACCGGCGTGGACATCTATCTCGGCAGCGGTGGCGCGCCGGAAGGCGTGCTGGCGGCCGCGGCGCTGCGCTGCATCGGCGGCCAGATGCAGGGAAGGCTGATCTTTGAGAGCGAGGACCAGATCATCCGCGCCAAGGAGATGGGCATCACCGACGCCAGCCGAATCTATTCCATGATGGACATGGCCCGCGGCGATGTGATGTTCGCCGCCACCGGCGTGACCACCGGCCCGATGCTGCGCGGCGTGCGGGACTTCGGGAAGGGCGCGATCACCCATTCCATCGTCATGCGCTCGAAGTCCGGCACCGTCCGCTATGTCGAGGGGCACCACAACTTCGCGCTGAAGCCCGCGGCCTTCGCCGGTTGAACGACACCGGCGCCACCCTTCTCGGAGCCCCCGGCGCCGAAGTGGCGCTGGGCGTGGCGCGAAGCGCGCTCGGCCGGCGCTGGATTTGGCGGCAGGGCGATGCACGCACCGGGCTCGGCATTGCCCAGCGCCTGGCGCTGCCCGAACTCGTCGGGCGGCTGCTGGCGGCGCGCGGCGTGGGGGTGGAGGCGGCGGCGGATTTCCTGGAACCGACGCTGCGCGCGCTGATGCCGGATCCCTCCACCCTGCGCGACATGGATGCGGCGGCATCCCGCCTGGCGGATGCGGCGCAGGCCGGCGAGCAGGTGGTGGTGTTCGGTGACTACGACGTGGATGGCGCCTGTTCCGGCGCGCTGACCGTGCGGCTGCTGCGCGAATTGGGCGCCCGCGTGGTGCATTACGTGCCGGATCGCATCACCGAGGGCTACGGCCCCAATGCCAAGGCGATCGCCACGCTGTGCGACCGGGGCGCGACGCTGATCGTCACGGTGGATTGCGGCATCGCGGCGGAGGTGGCGCTGGAGGCGGCGCGCGGCCGGGCGGATGTGGTGATCCTGGACCACCACAAGGCGGAAGGCCCGGTGCCGCGGGTGCGCGCCGCGGTGAACCCGAACCGGCTGGACTGCACCAGCGGCCTCGGCATGTTGTGCGCGGCCGGCGTGGCCTTCCTGGCCGGCGTCGCCACGGTGCGGGAGATGCGCCGGCGCGGCGCCTTCGCCACGCGGCCCGAACCCAAGCTGCTGGACTTGCTGGACCTGGTGGCGCTGGCCACCGTGTGTGACGTGATGCCGCTGACCGGGCTGAACCGGGCGCTGGTGGCGCAAGGCTTGAAGGTGATGGCGCGGCGCGGCCGGGCCGGTGTCTCGGCGCTGCTGGAGGTCGCGGCAGCCAAGGATGCGCCGACCGCGCATACGCTGGGCTTCCTGCTCGGCCCGCGCATCAACGCCTCCGGCCGCATCGACGAGAGCGACCTTGGGCTGCGTTTGCTGCTGGAGGATGACCCGCTGGAGGCCCGCGCCATGGCGGAGAAGCTGGATGCGGTGAACAAGCGGCGGCAGGAGGTGGAGGCCGATGTGCTGACCGCCGCCATGGCCGAGGCCGAGCGCCAGGCGCTGCATGGACACCCCGTGCTGCTGGTGGTGGGGGAAGGCTGGCACCCCGGCGTGGTCGGCATCGTCGCCGGCCGCATGAAGGAGAAATACAACCGCCCGGCCTGCGTCGCCGGGCTGAACAACGGGCTGGCCAAGGGCTCGGGGCGCTCCGTCGCCGGGGTGGATCTGGGGGCTGCCATCATCGCCGCGCGCCAGGCCGGGCTGCTGGAGACCGGCGGCGGGCATGCCATGGCGGCGGGATTCTCCTTCCTCGCGGCGCGGGAGGGGGAGTTTCATTCCTTCCTGGACGAGCGCCTGTCCCACGCGGCGGACCTGCCCGGCGCGGCGGACCTGCCGGTGGAAGGCTCGCTTGCCGTTTCGGGCGCGACGGTGGAGGTCGCCAGCCAGATCGCCCGCCTCGCCCCCTTCGGCGCCGGCAATGACGAGCCTGTCTTCGTGCTGTCCCGCGCCCGGGTGGTCCGCGCTGACCGGGTGGGCAAGGAAGGCGGCACGATCCGCGCCTTCCTGGAAGGGGAGGGCGGCAGCGGGCGCCTGAAGGCCATCTGCTTCCGGGCCAAGGAAGGCCCGCTGGCGGCGGCGCTGCTGGGCGGCGGGACGCTGCACCTGGCGGGCCACCTGCGTGCCGAAAGCTGGAATGACAGCGTGACCGCGGGCTTCCATGTGGTGGATGCGGCGCCGGTTTCCTGATCGCCAGGCCGTAACAGGACCGCCCTTGAACCCGGGTGCCCGGCGGGCAACATGATGAGGTATGGAACCGCATCGCCAACCGCCCGTGCTGGACATGACGCCTGATGGCGAATTCCGGCAGCCGCCGACCCCGCCGCAACCGGGCCTGCTGGATCGCGTCCTGGCGCGAGTCGGCGGCGTGGCGCTGTTGGTGGCGCTGATCTCCGGCGGACTGGTGCTGGCGGCGCTGGCCGTACTGTTCGTCGGGCTGATCCTGCCGGTGCTGCTGGTGGCCGGGTTGATCGGTGCCGGGTCCCTCTGGTGGCGCCTGCGCCGCGCTCGGCAGCAGGGGCGACCCGTCTTCGTCGTGATGCGGCGCTGAACCGCCCGCCGTTCCGCATCGAGACGGATCGGCTCTATGAGGTTTCCCCCCGCGGCACCCCCTGGACCGAGGGCGATCCGGCCGCGGCCGCCGCCCGGCTGCGGCGGATGCGCTGGCTGTTCGGTATCGGCCTGGCCGTCAATGCGGTGACCTGGACGGCCTCCGGCGCCGCCTTCGCACTGGGCGGGGCGCATTGGGGGGCGGGTTTCGGGCTTCTGGCGGTGCTGACGGCGCCGCTGCTGGGCCTGCCGGCGCTGGCCGAGGCCGCCGCACGGCAGCGCGCCCGGCGCCGGCACCGCAGCCGGGCGCCGGAATTTCCAACCCGGTAGTCAGGCGGCTTCGGACAGCCTGGTGTTCGCCACCGCCTCCGCCAGCAACCGAAAGCTCTCCTGCCGCGCCTTCGGGTCGTGGCACGGCGTCAGCACCGCCACCTCCTCCACCCCATGCGCCGCGGCCAGCGCAGCCAACCGCGCCGCCACCTGTTCCGGCGCGCCGACCAGGGCGCGGGCGCGCATGCGCTCGATCTTGGCTGCCTCGTCCGAAGACAGGGCGTAGGCCTCGGCTTCCTCCAGGCTCGGCAGGGGCGGGTAGATTCCGCGGTCGCGCGAGAGGCGCCAGATGGCGCGGGACCGGAAATGGCGATGCGCCTCAGCCTCCGTCGCCGCGGTCAGCGCATAGACCGCAACGACACCCTGCGGCTTGGCGAGCCGGCCGGGCACGCCGGGATGCGGGCGGAAACCCTCACGGTACAGGCCCATCGCCTCCTCGCTGCCACGGCCATCGGTGATGAAATGGGCGAAGCAGTAGGGCAGGCCGAAATAGGCGGCGAGTTGCGCGCCGAAATCCGAACTGCCGAGAATCCACACCTCCGGCCTTGTCGGAATGGCGGGGTTGGCGGTGACCATGCGGAAGGGGTGGCTTTCCGGCAGCCCGTCGCCGAGCCAGCCCATCAGATCCTGCACCTGCTGCGGAAAGCGATCGGCGGCCGCGGCGGCATCCGGGTTCAGCGCATAGGCGGTGCGGCCATCCGAGCCCGGCGCCCGGCCGACGCCGAGATCGATCCGGCCCGGCGCGATCGATTCCAGCACCCGGAACTGCTCCGCCACCTTCAGCGCGGAATAATGCGGCAGCATCACGCCCGCGGTGCCGATGCGGATGCGCTGGGTGGTCGCCGCGATCGCCGCCGCCAGAACCTCCGGCGCCGTGCCGGCGTGGGAGGCGCTGTTGTGGTGTTCCGCCAGCCAATAGCGGCGATAGCCCCACTGGTCCGCCAGCCGGGCCAGCGCCAGCGTCTCCCGGATCGCATCATCGGCGCCGCGGCCGGAGGCGATGGTCGATTGGTCGAGAATGGACAGCGCAAGCGGCATCATGGACCCTCCGGCGCGTAACCTGGGGCCTGCGCCCCCGCACGTCGAGGCCGCGAATGACGGATGAGGATTTCATGCGCCACGCCATCGCTTTGTCCCGCCGCGGTATGGCGGGCGGTGCGGGCGGGCCGTTCGGCGCGGTGGTGGTGCTGGACGGGCGGATGGTGGCGGAGGGCTGGAACCAGGTGACCTCCACCCTCGACCCCACCGCCCATGCCGAGATCGTCGCAATCCGCCGTGCCTGCACCGCGCTCGGTCGCTTCGACCTGCGCGGCGCCACGGTGTTCACAAGCTGCGAGCCCTGCCCGATGTGCCTGGCAGCGCTGTACTGGTCCCGCTGCGACCGTGTGGTCTATGCGAATGACCGGGTGCAGGCGGCCGGCATCGGCTTCGACGATGAATTCCTCTACCAGGAAATCCCGAAGCCCCTCACCGCACGCCTTCTGCCGATGCAGCGCCTGCTGGCGGCGGAGGCGCTGGAGGTTTTCGCCGAATGGACGGAGAAGCCGGACCGGGTGGCCTATTGAGCCAACCGGATCAGGCCCGCCGTTTCAGGACCGGAGCCGCCGCAGGATGGCGAAGTAGACGCTGTCGATCAGGGCGAGAAGCGGGTCGCGGGACATGGCGTGTGATCCTCCTTGGTCGTGGAGGCATGATGCGGCGACGGTCCCTAGCGCTGCCTTAAATTGTCTCGTGACATGACGGAAATCTCTTTGCGGGACACGCCTCTATCGGGGGGCTTGACGGCGGTGGTGATTCGGTTGTCAGGTTTCTTCCAAACGAAACGATTCCAGTGGCATACCGATCTGGCACGTTCGTTGCTGTTCTTCAGCGAGCAGCAATGTCGCTGCTATCGAGCATCATCGAAATGTACAGGAACATTCTGGGCGCCACTCTCGGCGCCGTGGCTCTTTTGGGCGTGTCCGCCGCCCAGGCGCAGCCGGTGAATTTCAGCATCTCCTCTGGCGGCTTCCAGATCGCTCTGGCTACGGCACCGGGCAGCCGGATGCCGTCTTCACCGATCTGGTGACCCCGCAATCCTTCAGCCTGAACCTCGGCCAGACCCGGTCCTTCCTGTTCGGGCGGGTCACGCTGAACGAGACCTGCATCAACCCGTCGCTGCTTTGCGGCGGCATCGGTGGCCTGCTGTCCAACGAGACCAACAACCTCGACGTCACCGCCAACATCACCTTCACCAGCCCGCTGGCCGATACCGTGCAGGTGGTTGCCGCGACCGGCGCCTTCACCGGTCCGGTCGCTGATCTCCTGGAGAATATCCCGGGCGTCAGCATCACCGACTTCTTCATCGATTTCGAGCCGATCACGGTTGATTTCGGCGTTGGCGGCCAATTCGTGGTCGATGTCGGCGATCTGTTCTTCGCGCGCACCGGCTCCATCACCAACGGCGGCAACGTGACCCTGACAGCCGTGCCGGTGCCGGAGCCGGCCTCCCTCGCGCTGTTCGGCGCCGGGCTGCTCGGCCTCGGCATGGTGCGCCGCCGCGCCGCGCGCCGCGCCGCGCTGGCCTGATTGACCCAGGCGCGGTCGCTGAGACGCCACCGAGCCTGAAGCAAGAAATCCGTTCTGACTGATTCAGTCAGAACGGATGCCGCTCCAGCCCCCCGAAGCGGCCGCGCCTACCCCGCCACCCGCCCGAAGATCGCCGTCAGCACCGCGTAAAGCACGCCGCCGACGAGGAAGCCCACCAGCGTGCCGTTCATCCGCACATATTGCAGGTCGCGGCCCACGCGCAGCTCGATCTTTTCGGTCACCGTCGCCGTGTCCCAGTTCCGCACCACGCCGGCGATGAAATCCGAAAGCTGGGTCCGCGCGCGCGGCAGCAGGGCGATCAGGGCGCGTTCGGCGCCCTTGTTCAGCCGGTCGCGCGCCGCCGGATCCTCCGCCAGCATGGTGCCGAGATTGCCCAGCGCCGCCTGCAGCGCCTGCACGGTGCGACCATTCGGGTTCGTCGCATCCGCCTCCAGCGCCGCGCGCAGCCGGCCCCAGATATCACCGAGCCAGGCGGCGACGGCCGGATGGGCCAACGCCTCCCGCAAGGCACGGCCGACGGCGGCGGCGCGGTCCGGGTCGGTCTCCAGCCTTGTGATCTCGGTGCGGATCCAGGTCTCGAAGGCGGCGCGCAGGTCGCTGTCACCGGGCTGCACGCGGTCCAGCTCGGCATTCAGGGCCGACAGCACGCGGCGCGCGATGCCGGCGCCGGCGAACCAGCCGACCAGCGCGCCACCCTCCGCCCGCACCCGCGCCGCAATGGCTGCCTGAAGCTGGTCCTCCTTCGCTGCCAGCACGGCCTTGAGCTGGCCGATCGCCAGGTCGAACACCTCCTGGTGCCGGCCGCCCTCGATCAGCGCGGTCAGCGCGCGGGCGAGCACCCGGGCGGCGGCCGGCCCGCCGGCGATGCGCGGCAGCAGGCGGCCCATCAGGCGGCGGGCGCGGCCATCTTCCAGGCTGGCCAGGATGCGCGGCAGCCCCTTGGCCAGCGCCCCGGCGGCCGGCTGCACCGCGTCGGGGTCGGAGAAGAAATCGCCCAGCACCCGCGCCAGATCCACCTTGGACAGGACGCGGGCGACCTCGGCCTCCGTGAAGACGTGGTTGGCGACGAAGCGGCCGAGGCCGGCGCCCAGCCTTTCCTTCTGCATCGGGATGATGGCGGTGTGCGGGATCGGCAGGCCGAGCGGGTGGCGGAACAGCGCCGTCACCGCGAACCAGTCGGCGATGCCGCCGACCACGCCGGCCTTGGCGGCGGCCTGCAGCAGATCCGTGCCGTAGCCGGGCGGCAGCGCATAGCTGCCGATCAGCAGCCCCCCCATGCCGGCGAGCAGCCCGGTGGCGGCGGCGCGGTGCCGCTTGAGTCCGCGGCGGAGCTCGTCCTCGGTATCCGAGGTGAGGGGGAGGGGCGAGGGGGGCGGGGGGCTGTCCTGCATCGCAAGCGGAGGTAGTCCACCGCAAGGCCTTTTCCCAGGCACAGCTTGAACGCTATAGGGGGCGTGACGTTATAAGGTAACCATGCACTCCCTGTTCTCCTCCCTCCGCGCCGTGGATCCCCTGGCCCTCTCGGCCAGCGCCGGCGCGCGCCTGCTGTTGGCGGCCAGCGTGCTGGCGGTGCTGTGGGCTGCCGTGTTCTGGGCCTTGGCGGCATGAGGCAGGTGGTGACGGAAAAGCCCGTGCCGCGGCGCGGGCCGGCGGTGGAGATCGCCAACCTGACGGCGACGCATCAGCGGCATCCGGCCGTGCATCACGTCTCCGCGCGCTTCGCTGCCGGGTCGCTGGCGGCCATCGTCGGGCCGAATGGCGCGGGCAAGACCACGTTGCTGCGGGCGATCGCCGGGCTGCACCGGGTGGATGAGGGGCGGGTGACCCTGACCGGCGCCAAGCCGCGTGTGGCGCTGCTGCCGCAGCAATCCGGCATGGACCGCGCCTTCCCGATCCTTTGCCTCGATGTGGTGCTGCAGGGCATGTGGTCCCGCCTCGGGGCCTTCCGCGGCACCAGCGCGGCGGACCGGGACCGGGCGCAGCAGGCGCTGGAGGCGGTGGGGCTGGGCGGTTTCGCGCGCCGTTCCGTCGGCGCCATGTCCGCCGGCCAGTTCCAGCGGCTGCTGTTCGCGCGGCTGCTGGTGCAGGACGCGGACCTGATCCTGCTGGATGAGCCGTTCAACGCGGTGGATGCTCGCACCGCCGCGGACCTGCTGGCCGTGCTGCGCCGCTGGCATGGCGAGGGCCGCACCGTGCTGGCGGTGCTGCATGACCTGGACCTGGTGCAGCGCGAATTCCCCGACTGCCTGTTGCTGGCGCGGGAGGCGATTGCCTGCGGTCCGACCGCGGAGGTGCTCTCCGCCACCAACCGCCTGCGTGCCCGGATGATGGCCGAAGCCTGGGACGAGACCGCCCCCGCCTGCGCGGCATGATACCATTGCGCCGCATAGGCGGCGGGCCGCATTCGCGGCCTCGGACCGGTCAGCAGACCGGCCCGCAGGCTTAGGGCGATGGACTGGCTGTTCGGCCCCTTTATCGAATTCGGCTTCATGCGCCGCGCTTTGGTGGGCTGCCTGGCGCTGGCGGTGGCTGCACCCTTGCTCGGTGTGTTCCTGATGCTGCGCCGGACCTCCCTGACCGCGGAGGTTCTGGCGCATGGCGTGACGCCGGGCATCGCCGCGGGCTTCCTGATCGCGGGGTTTTCGGTGCCGGCCATGTCGCTGGGCGGGCTGATCGCCGGCCTGGCGGTGGCGGTGGGCGCCGGGGCGCTGTCCCGCGCCACGGGGGGGCGGGAGGATGCGGCGCTGACGGCGCTGTACTTGATCGCGCTGGCGCTGGGCGTCACGCTGGTGTCGCTGCGGGGCGATACCTCCGACCTCACGCATCTGTTGTTCGGCCAGGTGCTGGGGGTGGATGACCCGGCGCTGCTGCTGATGGCGGGCGTTGCCACCCTGACCCTGCCGGTGCTGGCGCTGGCCTGGCGGCCGCTGGCGCTGGAATGCTTCGACCCGGGCTTTGCGCAGGCGGAGGGCGTGCGCGGCGGGCTGTGGCACGGGCTGTTCCTGGTGCTGGTGGTACTGAACGTGCTGGCGGCCTTTCAGGCGATGGGCACGCTGATGGCGGTGGGGCTGATGATGCTGCCGGCCGTCGCCGCGCGGCATTGGGGGCGGGAATTGTCGGGCATGGCCTATGCCGCGGTCGGGCTTGCGATGGTCTCGGCCGTGTTCGGGCTGCTGGCGAGCTACCACCTCGACCTGCCCTCCGGCCCCGCCATCGTGCTGACGGCGGGGGTGGCCTGGGCGATCTCCGTGATCTTCGGGCCGGTGGATGGGCTGCTCGCGCGCTGGGTGCGGCGGCCGCATCTGGCCGGCTGATCAGGTCTGCTTGCGGTAGGAATAGTTCTTGTTCAGCCGTTCCAGCAGATAGTCGCCATACAGCACGGGCGGGTGGCGCGGCGGGTTGGTGGCGCTGGTGCAGCTCGGCAGGCAGGCCACTTCGCTCGCCATGTCCATGTCGAAGAAATACGGGCAGGAATAGCGTTCGCCGCCCGACAGGTTCTTCACCCGATGCGGCGTGGATTGCCAGCGGCCATTGGTCCAGCGCGCCAGCATGTCGCCGACATTCACCACGAAGCTGCCGGGGATCGGCGTGGCCTGCAGCCAGACGCCATCGGCGCGTCGCACCTCCAGCCCGCCTGACATGTCCTGCAGCAGCACGGTGATGAAGCCGTAATCGGTGTGCGGGGCGGAGCCGAATTCATCCTCCGCCGCATCGGGTGGCTGCGGCGGGTAGTGCAGCAGGCGCAGGAAGGTGGTGGGGGTTTCGAACCACTTCAGCAGGAAATCGGCCGGCAGGTTCAGCGCCAGCGCGATCGGGCGCAGCAGGCGGCGGCAGAAGGCCTCCATCGCCGCCTGGTAGGCCAGGATTTCGGCGCGGAACTCGGGCAGAGCCTCGGGCCACTGGTTGGGGCCCTGCAAGGGCAGGCCGAAGCGCGGGTCGTCCTCCGCCACCTCATGCATGAACATGAAGGATTCGGAGAAGTTGGGCTTGGTGACGCGGGCGACCGAGGATGTCTGGATGACGCTGGTCTTTGGCGCCATGTAGCCGCGGTGAAAGCCGTTCATGTCGATGGCGCGCTTCGCCGCATCTGGCAGGGCGTGGAAGCGGCGCGACGCCGCGAAGATCGCCGCCTGCTGCGCCGCGCTGATCGGCGTGTTGGCGAAATAGGCGAAGCCGATACCGCCAAAGGCCGCATCCAGCGCCCGGGCTATGGCAGCATCGCCCGCGTCTGTGCCCAGGGCGCCGAGATCGATGACCGGCAGGTTGTCGGCGGCGCCCATGGTGTTCCTCGTCCCGGTGGGACTGGCAGCCAACGCTCCAGCCCCCTGTGCGTCAAGCCGGGCGAGTCAAGCCGGGCGCGTCAAGCCGGGCGCGTCAAGCTGGG
>NZ_JBHMFS010000012.1:0-164307 GCF_051433165.1 Falsiroseomonas sp. E2-1-a4
CCAAATCATTGCCTCAAGCGCCGGCGAGGCCTCCGGCCTCCTGGCTACGCGCCATCGGGCGCGGCGGGCGCAGGCTGAACTGCGGCGACTGAACGTCGCCGCAGGCACAGCCCACCCTCGCGACAAATCTTCCCGGCATTAACCGCGCCGTTACCCCGCACCCGGCAGAACCTGCCGAGCCGGCATGATCCGGCCTGGGGATGGCAGGATGCGATCGGCGGGGCATGGCGCGAGGGGCGCGGCAGGAATGTGCGGAGGCGGCGCATGGGGGCGCTGACCGCGCAGCTTCGCGCGCTCGGGCCGCTGCGGCTGGCAGCGCTGGTCGGTGTCGGCCTTGCGGTGCTCGGGCTGGTGGCGATGCTGGCGATGCGCGCCTCCGACCCACCGATGGCCCTGCTGTACGGCGACCTCGACCCGCGCGATGCCGGGCAGATGGTGGCCGCACTGGAACGCGCCCGCATCCCGCATCGCCTGGCCGCCGGTGGCGCGCAGATCATGGTGCCGGAGGCCGATGTGCCCCGCGTGCGGCTGCTGCTGGCGCGGGATGGGCTGCCGAGCGGCGGGTCCGTCGGCTACGAGATCTTCGACCGCGGCGAAAGCCTCACCACCACGCCCTTTCAGCAGGATGTGAACCGGCTGCGCGCGCTGGAGGGTGAACTCTCCCGCACCATTCGCGGCCTGTCCGGCGTGCGTCAGGCCCGCGTGCACCTGGTGCTGCCGCGGCGCGAACCCTTCTCCCGCGAGCGTGGGGAGGCGCAGGCCAGCGTGGTGCTGACCATGCAGGGATCGCAGCGGCTGGACCGCGAAGGCGTGCAGGCCGTGCTGCATCTGGTGGCCGCTGCCGTGCCCGGCCTGCGCCCGCAGCAGGTCTCCATCGTCGACAGCCGCGGTGAGCTGATGGCCCGCGGCGGCCAGGCGCTGTCCGGCCCCGCCGCCGCGCAGACGGCGGAGGAGCTGCGCCGTGCAACGGAGCTGCGGCTGGCGCGTGCGGTGGAGGAATTGCTGGAACGCACCCTCGGCCCGGGGCGGGTGCGCGCGGAGGCCTCGGTCGAGATGGATTTCGACCGTGTGCAGACCACGGAGGAACGCTTCGACCCGGAAAACCAGGTCCCGCGCAGCACCCAATCCGCCACCGAGAGCAACCGCAGCGGGGAGGCCGGCAACGTCACTGTCGCCAACCAGCTTCCGGGCGCCGAAGCCGCCGCCGGCGGCAGCCGGACGGAGCAGCAGCGGCAGGAGGAGACCACCAATTTCGAGATCGGCCGCACCACGCGGAATGTGGTGCGCGAACAGCCGGCGCTGAGGCGCCTGTCGCTGGCCGTGCTGGTGGATGGCATCTGGGAACCGCAGCCGGATGGCGCGCCGCCACGCTTCCGCGAACGCAATGCGGATGAGATCGGCCGCATCATGTCCCTCGCCCGCTCCGCCGTCGGCTTCAACGAGGAACGCGGCGACAAGGTGGAGGTGGTGAGCCTGCGCTTCGCCGAGCCGCCGCTGGTGGATACGGCGTCGGACGGCTTCAGCATTCTGGGCCAGGCGGTGCCGCCCTCGCTGATCGGGCGGCTGATCGAAAGCAGCATCCTGGCGCTGGTGGCGCTGGCCGCGATCCTGCTGATCGGCAAGCCGGTGACCAACCGCCTGCTGCTCGCCATGGCACCACAGCCGGTGCTGGTGGGCATCGGGCCGGACGGCACCACCGTGACCTTCACCAGCGCGGCGGAAGCGGCGCTGGCACAGGCGAACGGCACCATCACCAGTGCCGCCCAGGTGGCCGGGCCAAACGGCACGCCGCAAATCCAGCAAAGCGAAGCGGCGGCCGAGGAGGAGGACGCAATGGTGAAACTGTCCCGTGTCGAGGGCCAGATGCGCGCCTCCGCCCTCGCGGCGCTGGCGGAGATGGTGGACAACAACCCCGATGCCGCGGTGACCGTGATCCGCCGCTGGCTGGCCCCGGCGGACCCGTTATGAGCAGCACCCTGACTGGCCCGCAGAAGGCCGCCACGCTGATGCTTGCACTCGGCGAGGATCATGCGGCGAAGATCTTCACCCGCCTGCATGAGGACGAGATCCGCGACCTGTCGCTGGCGATGGCCGCGCTCGGCTCCGTCAGCGCCGGCACGGTGGAAACGGTGGTGGCGGAATTCGCCAGCCAAATCGGCCAGGCCGGCCACCTCGTCGGCTCCTACGAAAGCACGGAGCGGATGCTGCTGAAGACGCTGCCGAAGGAGCGCGTCGCCCAGATCATGGAGGAAATCCGCGGCCCCGCCGGCCGCACCATGTGGGACAAGCTGGGCAATGTGAATGAGGCGGTGCTGGCGAACTACCTGAAGAACGAATACCCGCAGACCGTGTCCGTGGTGCTGTCCAAGGTCCGGCCGGACCATGCGGCGCGCGTGCTGGCACTGCTGCCGGAAGGCTTCGCCATGGAAGTGGTGATGCGGATGTTGCGGATGGAGACGGTGCAGAAGGAAGCGCTGGAGGGCGTGGAACGCACGCTGCGCATGGAGTTCATGTCCAACCTCGCCCGCGGTTCGCGCCGCGATGCGCATGAGGTCATGGCCGAGATCTTCAACAACCTGGACCGCGCCGCGGAAGGCCGCATCCTGTCCGCGCTCGAGGAACGTTCCCGCGAAAGTGCGGAGAAGATCCGCGCGCTGATGTTCACCTTCGACGACCTGCAGCGGCTGGACCAGCAGGGCATCCAGGTGCTGCTGCGCGCCGTGCCGAAGGACAAGCTGACCCTCGCCTTGAAGGGCGCGTCGGAAACGCTGCGCGACATGTTCTTCCGCAACCTGTCCGAGCGCGCCTCCAAGCTGCTGAAGGACGATCTTGCGGGCATGGGTCCCGTCAAGCTGCGTGAGGTGGATGACGCGCAGGCACAGATCGTCGGCATCGCCAAGGATCTGGCGGCGCAGGGCCAGATCCAGATCGCCGATGGGCGCGACGACGAGATGCTGGCATGAGGCACGCGTTGCAACTGCCGGACCTCGGCGCACCACCGCCGCCCCCGCCACCGCCGCCACCGGACCCGGAGGTGCTGCTGGCCGAGGCCCGCGCCGCCGGCTTCGCCGAGGGCCGCGAGGCGGGCCATGCGGCGGGGTTGAAGGACGGCCGCGCCGAACAGGCAAAGGCGCAGGAAGCGGCAATCCAGGGCGCCCTGGAACGCATGACCGCGCTGCTGGCCGATGCCGCCGAGGCGGGCCGCGCGGTGGCCACGGAATCCGCGCAGGCGCTGGCGGAACTCGTGATGGAGGCGGTGGATTTCGGCCTGCCTGGTGCGGCCGAAAGGCTTGGGGCGGATCTCGTGCCCCGCCTGGTCGTGCCGCTGCTGCCCGCCATCGCCGACCGGCCGGAGGCGGTGCTGCATGTGGCGCCTGATCTTGCCGCCGCAACGGCGGCGCGGATGCCGCCCGGCGGGCCGGAAGTGCGCGGCGATGCCGCGGTCGCGCCCGGCGATGCACGGCTGGCGTGGCGCGACGGCGCGCTGGTGATCTCGCTGGATGCACGCCGCCAGGCGATGGCCGAAGTGCTGCGGAATGCTGGGCTTGCGACGAAAAGGGAGAACACGCCATGAGCGGGCAGGACGGCTTCGAGGCGGTCCCGGCGACGGAGGCGCAGCAGGGCACAAGCAGCAGCGGCCCGCGCGACCTGGATGCGGTCTATGACATTCCGGTGCAGGTCAGCGCCGTGCTCGGCCGCGCCACCATGCAGGTCTCGCAGCTTCTCAAGCTCGGCCGCGGCGCGGTGGTGGAGCTGGATCGCAAGCTGGGGGAGGCGGTGGACATCTACGTCAACAACCGCCTCGTCGCGCGTGGCGAGGTGGTGATGGTGGATGACAACCGGCTCGGCGTGACCATGACCGAAATTGTCAAGTCGGACCGGGGCGGCTGAAGCGATGGCACGCCTGCTGATCATCGGCTCCCTCGAAGGCGAGCTTGGCGCCGCCGCGCGGGTTGCCATCGCGCGCGGGGCGAAGCTGGGCCATGCGGAAGGCGTCGGCGCCGGGCTGGAACGGCTGCGGGTGGAAGGCGCCGATCTCGCACTGGTCGATCTGCGGCATGATGTGGTGTGGCTGGTGCAGGCGCTGGCCGCCGAGCGCATCGCCTGCCCCGTGGTTGCCTGCGGCCGCGCCGAGGATGCGGATGCGGCGGTGCGCGCGATCGAGGGTGGGGCGCGGGATTTCCTGCCGCTGCCGCCGGATGCGGACCTCATCATCGCCATGCTCGAAGCCGCCGGCGCGGCACCGCGGCAAGATGCGCCGCTGGCGCGCGACCCGGCGATGGCGACGCTGCTGGGGCGCGTGGCGCAGGTGGCGCGCGCCGAGGCCTCCGTCCTGCTCACCGGCGAAAGCGGCACCGGCAAGGAAGTGATGGCGCGGCACCTGCACGCGCTGTCCAAGCGCGCACGCGGCCCCTTCGTCGCGCTGAACTGCGCGGCGCTGCCGGAGACGCTGCTTGAATCCGAATTGTTCGGCCATGAAAAGGGCGCCTTCAGCGGCGCCGTGGCCGCGCGCAAGGGCAAGTTCGAACAGGCCGAGGGCGGCACGCTGCTGCTGGATGAGATCGGCGAGATGGACCCGCGGTTGCAAGCCAAGATTCTGCGCGTGTTGCAGGAACGGGAGGTCGATCGGCTGGGTGGTGGCGCGCCCTGCAAGGTGGATGTGCGGATCATCGCCGCGACGCATCGGGACCTGCTCAGCGAAGTCGCGGCCGGACGGTTCCGGGAGGATCTGTTTTTCCGCCTCAACGTGGTGGCGCTGCGGATTCCGCCGCTGCGCGAACGCCCCTCCGACATCCTGCCGCTGGCCGACCATTTCGCCGCCCGCTACGCGCAGGTGAACGGCCTGCCGGAACGCATGCTGGCGCCGCTCGCACGCCACCGGCTGATGGCGCATTCCTGGCCCGGCAATGTGCGCGAGCTGGAGAACGCCATCCACCGCGCCGTGCTGCTGGCCGAGGGCCATGAGATCGGGCCGGAGGCGATCGAGCTGTCACAGCCCGCGGCGCATCACGCCGCCACCCCCGCCACCGCCAACGCCACGCCCACCGCCGCGCCACCCGGCCAGGTCGCATCCCTGGTCGGCCGCAAGGTGGAGGAGGTGGAGCGGGAGCTGATCCTGGAAACACTTTCCCATTGTCTCGGCAATCGCACGCGGGCGGCGGAGATTCTCGGTATCTCGATCCGCACGCTGCGCAACAAGCTGGGTGAGTACCGCACCGCCGGCATCGCCGTGACGCCGGCTCCGGGCCAGCCGCCGACGCCTTTGCAGATCGCCGTCTGATCGCATGGGAAGCCTGGTAATTCCCGCCTGGCTGCTGCGCGCCCGGCCAACGGGTGACGTGGCGCTCGGCCTCGGCGTTGTCATGCTGGTGGCCGTGCTGGTGGTGCCGCTACCGGCCTGGCTGATGGATACGGGGCTGGCGCTATCCATCACCGCCTCCGTACTGGTGCTGATGGTGTCGCTGTTCATGACGCGGCCGCTGGACTTCACCAGCTTCCCCACCGTGCTGCTGCTGACCACGCTGCTGCGCCTGGCACTGAACGTCGCCACCACCCGCGCCATCCTGACCAATGGGCATGAGGGGCCGAACGCCGCGGGGCATGTGATCTCCGCCTTTGGCGGATTCCTGATGGGCGGCGATGTGCTTGTCGGAATCATCGTCTTCGCCATCCTGCTGCTGGTGAATTTCGTGGTCGTCTCCAAGGGTTCGGGCCGCATTGCGGAAGTCGCGGCGCGGTTCAGCCTGGATGCGATGCCGGGCAAGCAGATGGCGATCGATGCGGATCTGTCCGCCGGGTTGCTGACGGAGGACCAGGCGCGGCTGCGGCGGCGCGAGCTGGAGGAAGAAAGCAGCTTCTACGGCGCCATGGATGGTGCGGCGAAATTCGTCCGCGGCGATGCCATCGCCGGCCTCGTCACCACGCTGATCAACCTGCTGGCCGGCATCGCCATTGGCACCATGCGCCAGGGCCTGCCCTTCGGCGAGGCGGTCACCACCTATTCCATGCTGACGGTGGGCGATGGGCTGGTGGGCCAGATTCCGGCGCTGCTGGTTTCGCTGGCCGCCGGCATCGTCGTGACCAAGGGCGGCGTCGAGGGCCGTGCGGACCAGGCGCTGTTGCTGCAACTCGGCGGGGCCAAGCCGCTGCGGCTGGCAGGCGGGGCCGCGGTGGTGATGGGGCTGCTGCCTGGCATGCCGCTAATCCCGTTCCTCGCCTTGGCAGGTGCCGCCCTTTACGGCGCGCATCTCCAGGACCTCGCCGCGCGCGCCCGGCGCGCCGTGGCGGAGGCCCCGCCGCCACCGCCGGGCGAACCGCCGGCCAGTGATGCGCTGAAGATGGACCTGCTGCGGCTGGAGCTGGGTTACGGCCTGCTGAGCCTCGCCGCCGGCGATGCGCCGCGCCTGTCCGAACAGATCCGCACGCTGCGCAAGACCACGGCGCAGGAGCTGGGCTTCGTGCTGCCCAGCGTCCGCATCCAGGACAATCTGCAACTGCCAGCGGACACCTACGTCATCCGGGTGAAGGAGATCGAGGCCGGGCGCGGTTCGCTGAAGCCGCCGCTGCACCTCGCGATCGACCCCTCCGGCAACCCGCCCGCCTTGCCCGGGGAGCGTGTGCAGGAGCCCACCTTCGGCCTGCCCGCCGCCTGGATCGAGGAATTCCGGCGCGAGGAAGCGCTAGCCCTTGGCTGCACCGTGGTGGATGCCGCCGGCGTGCTGGCGACGCATCTGACGGAAGTCACCCGCGAAAACATGCCCGAGATGCTGTCCTTCGCGGAAACCCAGAAGCTGCTGGACGAGATGCCGCCGGAGCATAAGCGCCTGGTGGCAGACCTCGTGCCGGCGCAGGCCAGCATCGGCACGGTGCAGCGGCTGTTGCAGGCGCTGCTGGCGGAGCGGGTTTCCATTCGTGACCTGCCGACCATCCTGGAAGGCATGCAGGAAGCCGCGGCCAGCGGCGCACGCACGCTCAGCCCGATCCTGGCCATGGTGCGGATGCGCCTCGCGCGGCAGATCAGCGATGCGGCGCGCGGGCCGCAGGGCTATGTGCCGATCATCGCCCTCTCGGGCGAATGGGAACAGGCCTTCGCCGAGGCGCTGGTCGGCCCGGGCGAGGAAAAACAGCTCGCCATGGCACCCTCGAAGCTGTCCTCCTTCATGACGGCGCTGCGCGGCGCCTTCGATGCGGCGAGCAGCCAGGGCGAACCTGCGGTGCTGGTCTGCTCCGGCAGCATCCGCGCCCATGTCCGCGCCGTGGTCGAGCGTTTCCGCCCGGCCACCAGCGTGCTGGCGCATAACGAGATTCATGCGCGGGCCCGCATCCGCACGATCGGCACGGTTCAGTGAAACTACGGGTCATCCGCGCGGCGCGCATGTCCGACGCCATGGCACAGTTGCGTGCCGAGTTGGGCGAGGATGCCGTACTGCTTTCCACCCGCCGCATCGCCGGCGGGGTGGAGGTGACGGCGGCGCAGGACCAGGATGATGAGCCACTGATGATCGCACCGGGTGCGGTGCCCAGTCATCGGGCCATCCCGCCCGACCTTGCGCGCCACAACGTGCCGCCGGCGCTGGCGCATCGGCTGGCGGAGGGGCGGCTGGCGGCGGCGCTGGAGAGCGTGCTCGGCTTCGCCCGCCTGCCGCTCGGCCCGGCGCCACTGCTGCTGGCCGGCCCGCCGGGCGCGGGCAAGACGCTGACCACGGCCAAGCTCGCCACCCGCCTGGTGCTGGCCGGCACGCCGCCGCTGCTGGTCTCCGCCGATGGCCGCAAGGCCGGCGCTGCCGAACAGCTTGCCGCCTTCGCCCGCGTGCTGGACCTGCCGCTGGCCATCGCCAATGGCCCCGCCGCGCTGGGCAAGGCGCTGGCGCGGCGCAGCACCGGGCAGCCGGTGCTGGTGGATTTGCCCGGCTGCGACCCCTTCGACCCCGCCAGCGCCCGTTTCCTGGCGGCGATGCTGGAGGTGGCGAAGGGCGCCTGCGTGCTGGTGCTACCCGCCGGGCTGGACCCGGATGAGGCGGCGGAAACCGCGGGCGCCTTCCGCCTGCTCGGCTGCCGGCATCTGCTGCCGACGCGCCTCGACAGTGCACGCAGGCTCGGCAGCGTGCTGGCCGCCGCCGCGGTGGGCCTGCCGCTGACCGAGGCCGGCACCGGGCCGGATGCCTCGGGCGGGCTGGAACCCTTGACGCCGGAGGGGCTGGCGCACCGCCTCGCGACCCCCGTGAGGCAGGAGAGAACATGACAGGACGGATCATCGCCGTCGCCTCCGGCAAGGGCGGCGTCGGCAAGACCTGGCTGTCCATCACTCTGGCGCATGCGCTGGCCGAACAGGGCCGCCGGGTGGTGCTGATGGATGCGGATCTCGGGCTGGCCAATGCGGATGTGCAGCTCGGCCTGAACCCCAGGCGGGACCTCGGCGCGGTGCTGGGCGGCGTGGCGGTGGCGGAGGCGACGCAGGCGCTGCCGGCAGGGTTTCATCTGTTGGCCGGGCGGTCCGGCAGCGGGGCGCTGGCCGGGCTGGCGGGGGCGGAGCTGGATGCGGCGCTGGCCTTGCCACGGCGCCTGGCCGCGCGGTTCGAGGATGTGGTGGTCGATCTCGGCGCGGGGGTGGAGGCGCCGCAGCGCCGCCTGGCCGCGCTGGCCGATGTGCTGCTGGTGGTGGCGACGGAGGAACCGACCAGCCTCACCGATGCCTATGCCGTGTTGAAGCTGCATGCGCAGGATGCGCCGCAGGGCGATGCGCGGCTGGTGGTGAACCTGGCCGGCACGGTGGCCAGCGGCCAGCGCACCCATGCGACACTTGCTGCCGCGGTGCGCCGCTTCCTGGCGCGCGACCTGCCGCTGGCGGGCGTTGTGCGGCGGGATGCGAAGGTGCCGGAGTCCATCCGCCACCAGACCCCGTTGCTGACCCGCCACCCCGGCTGCACCGCCGCGCTGGATTTGCGGGCGCTCGCGCGCGGGCTACAGGCGGCGTAGCACCAGCAGCACGCCGGCCACCGGCGTGCCCTTCTCCTCCCGCAGCGGCGCATCCTGCCGCGCCGCCAGTACAAGCCCCGCGGCGGTGGCCAACCCCAGGACATGGGCGGGGTCGTGCCGGTAGCGCAGCCCCTCCCCCAGCGCGAAGGGGGCGCCCTGCCCGGCCTCGATGCTGAAAGCCGCCACGCCGCCCGGCGCCAGCGCGCCGGCGATGCCGGCCAGGGCAGGGGCGAGGTCGCCCAGGTAGTTCAGCACATCCACCGCCGCGACCAGATCGAACCCGGCCCGCCGCGCGGCGAGGAAATCGACCAGATCGGCCTCGTGCAGCGCATCGTACAGCCCGCGGCGGCGGGCTTCCGCCAGCATGCGGGGCGACAGGTCCAGACCCTCCAGCCGCCGCGCCCAGGGCTTCAGCGCCAGTCCCGAAAGCCCGGTGCCGCAGCCCAGGTCCAGCACCCGGTGCCCGCCATCCGCCGGAATCCCTGCCTGCGCCAGCAGCGCCGCCAGCAATTCGGGCGTGCGGTAGTGCAGCCGGTCCTGCAGATCGGCGTCGAAGCGCGGCGCGTATTGGTCGAACAGGTCGCGCACATAGGCCGCTGGCGCACGGTCCGGCGCCGCCTCCGCCCCCAGCGCCGCCAGCAGGAAACGCGCCTGCGCGGCGAGTGCCGGTGGCAGGCCGGGCAGCGCCAGCACACGCCGCGCCGCATCCTCCGCGCCATCCTGCCCGGCCTCCCGCAACGCATGGGCCAGGGCGAGCCAGGGTTCCGGCGCCTGTGGCGCCATCTGCACGGCCTGTTGCAGCGGGGCGATGGCCGCCGCGGCCTGGCCCAGCGCGCACAGCGCCTGGCCGAGGTTCCGCAACGCCGTCGCATCCGCCGGGCGGCGGGCCAGCGCCGCGCGCAGGGCCTCGACGGCGGCCTCGAGCTGTCCGGCCTCGGCCAGGGTGGCGCCGCGATTGGCCAGGAACACCGGGCTGTCCGGCTGCACCGCCAGGGCCTGGGCGGACAGCGCCAATGCGAATGCAAGGTCACCGCGCTGGCGGGCGGCAACACCCAGCAGGTTCAGCGCATTGCCGTCCCCCGGGCGCAGCTTCAGCACGCGGCGGTACAGCCGCTCCGCCAGCGCCAGATCGCCGCGCTGGTGCCGTGCCGCCCCTTCCTGCAGCAGGTCGTCAGCCGATGCTTGCGCCAAGCCCTGCCCTTCCGCGATGCTGTCTGCGCATGTCTTCCCCCTCCGCCTCCACCCCCGCCCCTTCCTCGCGTGACATCCGGGTGGATTTCCTGCGTGGCCTGGCGCTGTGGTTCATCTTCATCACCCACACGCCGGGCAATCTGCTGGCTCACGGCACCCTGCGCAACGTGGCCTTCTGCGATGCGACGGAGGTCTTCGTGCTGCTGGCGGGCTATGCCGCCGGCATCGCCTATGGCCGCATGCTGGAACGCGATGGCTGGCCGACCGCCGCGGCCCGCATCGTCGGCCGCATGGGCACGCTGTATGTGGCGCACATCTTCCTGTTCGTGGTCTTCGCGGCCCAGGTCGGCTTCTCCGCCGCCGCGCTAGACCAGGCGGCCTATCTGGACGAGCTGCATCTCGACCCCTTCGGCCAGGAGCCCTATCGCGCGCTGCTGCAGGCACTGCTGCTGCACTACCAGCCCGCCTTCCTCGATATCCTGCCGCTGTACATCGTGGTGCTCGGATTGTTCGCGCTGACCCTGCCGCTGATCCGGCACCCGGCCTGGCTGCTGGGCCTGTCGGTTGCGCTGTATGCCGCCATCCGCGTCAGTGGCTTCAACCTGCCGAGCTGGACCGGCGGCGGCTGGTTCTTCAACCCCTTCGCCTGGCAGCTTCTGTTCGCCATCGGCGTGGTGCTGGGTCGCGCCGATCCGGCGGCGCTGGCGCGGCGGCTGCCCTGGAACCGGGGGCTGGCGGTGCTGGCGGGTTTGCTGCTGCTGGCCTGCGCCGTGGCGCTGAACCTGGCCTGGCACGGGCCGGGCTTCGGGCTGTACGCACCGGAATGGCTGGCATCGGCCATCGCGACCGTGGACAAGGCCGGGCTGCACCCGGCGCGACTGGCCTCCGTCCTGCTGCTCGGCTGGCTGGTGGCGCATCTGATCCCGCGGCAGGCGCCCTGGTTTTCGCGGCCGGTGCCGGCAATGTTCGTGCTGATGGGGCAGCAGGGCCTGGCGGTGTTCTGCGCCGGCATCTTCCTGTCCTTCCTCGGCCGGCTGGCACTGGAAATGGCCTCGGGCCTCGCCGGGCATGTGTTGGTGAACCTGATGGGCCTCGCGGCGCTGATCGCAGTCGCCGTGGTCTCCGCCTGGTATGGCGGTGAGGGCAAGCGGGCGCGCAAGCCCCCCTTGCCCGCCGCGCCGGGTATCGTTACGCCATGAGCACCATGTCCCGCATGCCCCAAGCATTGCTGCCCCTGCTCGCCCTGGCCGGTGCGCTCGCCTGGGTCCCGGCACGGGCCGCGGAGGTGGCCTGCGGCGCACCGGCGGAGGCGATGGAAGCCGCGCCGATGGCCGGCGTCTTCGCCGCCCTGTCGCATACCGACCTCCGCATCCTGGTGGTGGGCAGCGCCTCCACCCAGGCAGGCGGCACATCCGGCCGCGCGGCAACCTGGCCGGAGCGGTTGGGTGCCGTGCTGGCCGACCGGGTCGCGCCGGTGGCCGTGACGGTGGAGGTGTTCGGCCGGCGCGGCACCACCGCCGCCGACCATGCCCGCATCCTCGCCGAACAGGGCCCGCGACTGCGGCCGCACCTCGTCATCTGGCAACTCGGCACGGTGGAGGCCGCACGCGGCCTTCCGGTGGAGGAGATGGCGGAGACGGTGCAGAATGCCGTGGCCCGGCTACGCGCGGTGCGCGGTGAGCGCACGGATGTGGTGCTGATGGACCCGCAATTCTCCCGCTTCCTGCGCGCCAATGCGGATGTGGAAAGCTACCGCAACTGGCTGCAGGTTTCCGCCACCGCCAGCGGCGCCCAGCTATTCAGCCGCTGGGCGATCATGCGGCACTGGGTGGAAACGGAGAAGCTGGACCTGGAACGCGCGCCGGCCGCGCAACGGGTGGCGCTGGCGGATCGCCTGCATGACTGCTTGGCAAAGGCGATGGCGGAGTTCATCCTGGATGGCGCGCAGCGCGGGCGGCGATCGCCCCCCTGACCGGCAGCGCGGAACCCCAGGGCCCCGGCTGCGCTTGCACTGCATGCACCTGTACCAGCACCCCCCTGCCCGGCCCCAGCTTCCGCCGCCCGGCGGTGCCGCCTTCGATCGGTGGCTTCAGGATGAACTCGCCCGCCGCTATGACAGCGCCCTGGCGGAGCCGGTGCCCGAGGCCCTGCTGCGCCTGGTGCGCGAGACCCACTGACGCAGAGCGCCATCCTTCCGGCCGCACGGAAGGTCGACCGCGCCGGCCCGGCCGCGCGCCGCGGCGCGACCGGGCCGTAAGATCAGAACAGCCCCTCGATCCGGCCCTCGGCATCCAGCCCGATGGTCTCCGCCGCCGGGCGCCGCGGCAGGCCGGGCATGGTCATGATCTCCCCGCACACCGCCACGACGAAGCCGGCGCCGGCTGAAAGCCGCACGTCGCGCACCGGCAGCGTATGGTCCACCGGCGCGCCGAGCGCGGTGGGGTCGGCGCTGAAGGAATACTGGGTTTTGGCGACACAGACCGGCAGGTGGCCAAAGCCCTCCGCCTCCCACCGCGCCAGCTTCTGGGCGGCGGTGGCCGGAATTGCCACGTCCTTCGCCCGATAGATCTGCTGCGCGATGGTCCGCAGCTTGTCCGTCAGCTTCATCGCATCCGGGTACAGCGGCTGGAACCGCGCGGCACCGGCCGCGATGCGGGCCTGGACCGCCTTGGCCAGTTCCTCGGCCCCTGCCGCGCCATCCGACCAATGGGTGCAGAGAATCGCCCGCGTATCCAGCCGCGCCATGGCCTGCTGCACGGCGGCAATCTCGGCCGGGGTGTCGCTGTTGAAGCGGTTCAGCGCCACCACCACGGGCAAGCCGAATTTGTGCATGTTCTCGACATGGCGCGCGAGGTTGGCGACGCCGCGTTCCACCGCCACCACATCCTCCCGCCCCAGATCGGATTTCGCCACGCCGCCATGCATCTTCAGTGCGCGCACGGTGGCGACGATGACGCAGGCGGCTGGGTTCAGCCCGGCCAGGCGGCACTTGATGTCGAGGAATTTCTCGGCGCCCAGATCCGCGCCGAAGCCAGCCTCCGTCACCACCACATCGGCCAGCCCGAGGCCGAGCCGGGTCGCGACCACGCTGTTGCAGCCATGCGCGATGTTGGCGAACGGCCCGCCATGCACCAGCGCGGGGCTGCCCGCGATGGACTGCACCAGGTTGGGCGACAGCGCGTCCCGCAGCAGCGCCGCCATGGCGCCATCCGCCTTGATGTCGCGTGCCGTCACCGCCGTGCCGTCCCGCCGGCGGCCGACGATCATGCGGCCCAGCCGGTCCTGCAAATCGGCCAGGTCCTTCGCCAGGCAGAACACGGCCATGACTTCGGAGGCCACGGTGATGTCGAACCCATCCTCTCGCACCACGCCCTGGCTGGCCCCGCCCATGCCGACGACGCAGTCGCGCAGGTTGCGGTCGTTCATGTCCATGGCGCGGCGCCAGGAGATGCGGCGGGGGTCCAGCCCCAGTTCGTTCCCCCAGTACAGGTGGTTGTCCACCATGGCCGACAGCAGGTTGTTGGCGCTGGTGATGGCGTGGAAATCGCCGGTGAAATGGAGGTTGATGTCCTCCATCGGCAGCACCTGGGCATAGCCGCCACCCGTTGCCCCGCCTTTGACACCAAAGCACGGGCCGAGTGAGGGTTCGCGCAGGCAGATCATGGTCTTGGTGCCAAGCGCGTTCAGCGCATCGCCCAGGCCGATGGTGGTGGTGGTCTTGCCCTCCCCGGCCGGGGTCGGGCTGATGCCGGTGACCAGCACCAGCGCGCCGGGGGGGCGAGCCGAAGCTTCCGCCACGAAGGCCGTACCGATCTTCGCCTTGTACTTGCCGTAGGGCTCCAGCGCCGCATCGGGGATGCCGGCCCGCGTCGCGATTTCCGCGATCGGCTGCAAAGTCGCCGCGCGGGCGATGTCGAGGTCGGTGGCCATGCTTGTGCTTGCTCCCTGCGATCCCTCCGCGCTTATCGGGACATTCCGGTGGGGGCAAGCCACGCCCTGCGTTTCAGCGCAGCAACGCGAAGCCGAGCGCCATCAGCAGCACGAGCAGGCCGGTCAGCAGGGCGAGGCGGAGGGCAAGGCTGCGGCGCATCGGTCATCCTTCTCAAGCGAAGTCGAAGATTTCGGTCTGGATTCGCACTGGTGGCACGCCCAGGCCCAGCAGCGCCTGTTCCGCCGCCGCGGTCATCGGCGTCGGGCCGCACAGGAAGCAGTGCAGGTGCGGGCGCGGCTCGGGTGGCAGGTGCCGCTCCAGAACCTCCCGCGTCACGAAGCCCGCCTCGCCCTGCCAGCCTTCCGGCGGGTCCTCCAGGATGTGGACCAGATGCAGGTCGAGCCGTGCGGACAGCGCCTCCAGCTCCTCCCGGAACGCCACGTCGTCCCAGCCCTTATTGCCGTAGAACAGCCAGATCGGTCGCCGGTCGCCGCGCGCGGCCAGGCTGCGCAGCATGCTCAGCATCGGCGTGATGCCGATGCCGCCGACAACTCCGACGATGCCCTCCGCATCCGGTTGCCGGTCGATGGAGAAGATGCCGAAGGGCGCGTCGATCCAGGCCGGGTCGCCGGGGCGGACCTCGCCGATCCGGCCGGTGAAGTCGCCCAGTTCCTTGATGCCGAATTCCAGCCGCGGCAGGGATTCGGGCGCCGAGGCGATGGTGAACGGATGCTCGCGCAGGCCGAAGGGCGAATTGCGCAGCGTCAACCAGGCGAATTGCCCGGGCAGGAAGCGGTCCAGGCCGGCATGGCCATCGGGCTCGATGGCGATGGTCCAGACATCGTTGCGGCCGGGCCGCACCTCCACCACCCGCCAGGGCTGCCGCTTCTGGTTCATCGGCTTCACCAGCCGCAGCCAGACCAGCAGCAGCAGCCAGGACAGCGTCGCCACCAGCCACAGCGTCCGGTTCATCGGTGACGCGGTGAAGTAGCCGATGCCGATGATATGCGCGACCGCGGCGCCGAAGCCCAGCGTCGCCAGCACCACATGCAGGTAGCGCCACAGCCCGTATTCCAGCCGCAGCAGCTTCCGCCATTCGGAGGTGACGACAGCCAGGCCGAACAGTACCAGCGCCGCGCGCCCCGCCGTCAGTTCCCAATCCGCCTCGAAGGGGTTGATGGTTGGGCCGAGGCTTTCCTCGTACCACAGCCACAGGATGCCGAAATGCGCGGCGACGATGAGCAGCGCGAACCAGGCCAGATAGCGATGGAACAGGTAGATGATGTCGACGCCGAAGGGCGCGGTCATCGGGCGGATGCGCGCGGTCAGGGCAAACTGCACGCCCATCATCGCCATGCCGGCGAAGCCGAGCGCCATGGAGAAGTTCCACCAGAAATCCCGCCCCGGCGGCACCTCGCCCAGGAACAGCAACGCCTGGGGAGTCAGCACCAATATCAGATAGAGCGTGATCCAGCCTGCCTGGCGCAGCGCCATGCCTTCCTCCCTGCCGTATCCGTTCCGAACGCAGCCCGGCTGCATGCGTTCGTCGTTCTGGTCAGCGGCCAGGCGCAGCTTCCAACAGTCAGAAATTGTTTGGTGGTGCCGCGCCGACATCCGCGCGGAATGATGCAAACCGCATGACCTGCATCAAGGATCGGTGAGAAGGCCGGGACCAGAACGTCCCCGCGGCCGCGCACAGGGCGCGCCGCAGAGAAAGGCTATTGGCTATGATTCGGAAGATCTGCGCAGCGGCCCTGGTGGGTGTGGTCGCGGCGATGCCGGCGGTGGCGCAGGATGTGCGCGGCAAGCTGGCGGGCGATATCGTCCTCGGTGTCGGCCTCATCGGCGTGCTGCCCTCCAATGGCGGCAACACCACCATCGGCGGCGAGCCGCATGCGAGCGCGACGGCAACCCCGCAGCTCGACCTCACCTATTTCATGACGCCGAATTTCGCGGTGAACGTGATTGCCGCGACCTCGCGCCATGATGTCTCCGTGCGCAACCTGGCGGGCGGCAACATCGATCTCGGCCGCGTCTGGGCGCTACCGCCGACCGTGACGCTGCAATACCACCCGCTGCCGGCCAGCCGTTTCAGCCCCTATCTCGGCGTCGGGCTGAACTACACGGTGTTCTACGGCGAAGGCGGCGGCCGCAGCGCCGGCATCAACAGCGTCGATGTGGAGAATGCCTGGGGCGTCGCGGTGAATGCCGGTGTGGACTACGAGATCTCGCCAAACCTGCTGGCGAATTTCGACGTGAAGCGCCTGTGGCTGCGCCCGGATGTCAGCGTGAACCAGGGTGCCGTGCGGGCCGGGGCTGAACTCGACCCATGGATCATCGGCACCAGCATCCGCTACCGCTTCTGATGTGATGAGGGGGCGGGGCAGCCATGCCCTTCCCCCTGGCGCCGGCGCGCCCCATCTGCGCGCCATGGCCAGTCCCTGCATCGATATCTGCCGCTATGACGAAGACACCGGCTGGTGCTTCGGCTGCGGCATGCTGAAGCCCGAGAAAAAGCTCTGGAAGAAGGAGAAGGAGGAACGCCCGGCGATTCGCGCCGCGCTGCCCCAGCGTCTTGCGGACCTCGCCACCGCCGGCCACAGGACCGGCACGGCGGCGGCGAAGAAAAAGAAGAAAGCCTAGGCTGCGGCGCGCGTGCCGACGCCCATCTCCCGCAGCACCGCCTCCGCCTGTTTCAGCGCGAAGCGGATATCCTCCTCCCCGATCGCGCCGATGCAGCCGAATCGCATGGACGGCTTTTTGGTGGAGGAGAAGTCGGACAGGATCACGCCGCGCGCCTTCATCTTCCGCTGGAAGATATCGAGGTTCCAGTTCGGGTCCACCGGCTGATACACATTGACGATGATCGGCCCCTGGTGTTCCGGCGCGACATAGGGCGTGAAGCCCAACGCCTTGAGGCCCGCATACATCACATCCCGGTTGCGGCTGTAGCGCGCGAAGCGAGCCGGCTGCCCACCTTCCGCCTCATAGATCTCCATCGCCTTGCCAAAGGCCCGCAGCGCCTGCACCGCCGGGGTGAAGCGAAAGCTGCCCCAGCCATTCTTCAGCGCGTGGTCATACACATCCGCCAAATCCATCACCCAGGACCCGGCCTGACCGCGGCAGGCTTCCAGCCTTGCGATCGGCGCCACCGCGAAGCCGAAGCCCGGCAGGCCTTCGAGGCATTTGTTGGAGGTGAAGACCACAACATCGCATTCCGGATGCGCCGCCAGGCTGAAGGGCAGCGCGCCGAAGCCGGAGACGGCATCGCAGATCATCCGCCGCCCCGCCGCGGCGATGACCGGACCCAGGATATTCGGATCATTGACGATGCCTGTGCCCGTCTCGCTGACCACCAGCGCGACATGGCCGCAATCGGGGTTCTCGGCCAGCGCCTGGGCCAGACGCTCCGGCGGCATCGGCGCATCATCCGGCCCGTCGAGCGCCACCACCACCCGGCCCGCGCTTTCCGCCAGCCGCGCCAGACGGTCCGCATAGCCGCCATTGCGCACCACCAGCAGCTTGGCGCCGGCGGGGACGAAGGTGCGGATCGCGGCCTCGATGATCATGTGGCCGCAGCCGGGCAGTGGCAGCGACACATGCTGGCCCTCCACCCCGCCGGCGATCTTCACGATGCGCGGCCGCATGGCGGCGTATTCGTCGCGGAAATCCTCGTCCCAGGGGGCGATATCCTCGGCCATGCAGGCGCGGACCTCGGGGCGGGTCTGCACGGGGCCGGGAATCAGCAGCAGCATGGGGTTCACCGTCAGGGTTGCACCCCTGGCTATACCACCAGCGTGTCGCCCAGCAATTCCCGCCGCAGCTTCCGCAGGATGGCATCGGCGAAATCGATATAGTCGGCGCAGGGCATGGCGAAGGACCCGGGGCCGCCCACCACCTCGGTCACATAGTGCTCCAGCAGATCCGGCTCCTCATTCAGCAGGGCCAGGCCGTTCACCGTCAGCCCCGCCGCCACCGCCAGGTCCCGCACCGGCCCGGGCGGGCGCCCCGCATTGTGCCGCCCATCGCCCGAAACATCGAGCACCAGCCGCGTCGGGTCCCCCGGTGCGCGGGCCAGCACGGCGAGGCCCGCCGCCATCCCCTCCCCCAGCGCGGTCGCGCCGGGCTGCGGCATGCGGGGCGTGTTCTCGATGGCGTCAGCCAGCGCATTGGCCGAGGCAGCATCCGCAATCCGCATCCAGCCCACCGCCAGATCCTGCGCGCCAGGGCCGGACCACAGCAGCAGCGCCACCGCCGCCGCGCCGCGCGGGCCGGCGGTGGCGGCGGCCAGGATGGCCGGGTCCCGGAACGCCGTCGCGGTGCCGCCCGCCATCAGGCCGAATTCGGTGAAATCCACGCTGGCGGAGACATCCATGGCCAGGCACAGCGCGATATCCACGGCCTCCATGGGCTTGATCCTTCCGATCCATCGATTCGTTTGCATCCCATCCGGGCCGATGCCAGCATTCCCGTCGGATATGCGGAAGGAGCGCAGGATGATCAGCAGGCGTGGCATTCTGGCGGCAGGTGGCGGCGTTCTGGCCGTACCCCTCGCATCTCCCGCGGTGCTTGGGCAGGCCTGGCCGGCGCGGACGATCCGCATGGTCGTCCCCTACCCGCCCGGTGGCGCCACCGATGCGATGTCCCGCCTGGCCGCGCAAAAACTCCAGGAAAAGCTGGGCGCCACGGTGGTGGTGGAAAACCGCTCCGGCGCCAATGGCCAGGTCGGCAGCAATGCCGTGCTCCAGGCCGGCGCCGATGGCTACACCATCCTCGGCTCGGCCTCGATCCACGTCATGGCGCGCAGCGTGATGCGGAACGTGCCCTATGACCCGGTGACGGATTTCGTGCCGCTGGCCCGCACGGCGCGCGGCCCGCTGGTGATGGTGATGAGCCCGCAGCGCCCGCAGCGCACCATCCCCGAGATCGTCGCGGCGGCAAGGGCCGAACCTGCACGCTGGTCCTTCGCGACCTCCTCTCTGGGGTCCGCCGGACACCTCGGGACCATTGAGTTCAACCGCCTGACCGGCGCGAATATCGAAATCGTCGGCTACCGCGGCACCTCGCCGGCGCTGACGGATGTGGCCGCCGGCAATGCCCATCTGATGTTCGACCCGGTGTTGGCCACGCTGCCCCTGGTGCGGGGCGGCCAACTTCGCGGCCTGGGCATCGCCACCCCCGCGCGCACGCCGCTCGCACCCGACCTGCCGACCATGGCGGAGGCCGGGCTGCCGGGCTTTGAATTCTACTCCTGGTATGGCGTCTGGGCCCCGCGCGGCGTGCCGGCCGAGATCGTGGCGCGCTGCAACGCCGCGCTGGTCGAGGGGATGCGCGAGCCAGCCGTCGCCCAGCGCCTGACCAGCCTTGGCTTCGAGGCCGTGGCCGAAAGCGTGGCCGAGACCGAGGCCTTCATCGCCGCCGACGTCGCCCGCAATGCCGAACTGCTGCGGATTGCGAATTTCGAGCCGCAATAGCCGCCGCTGCCACGCTGTCACGGTCCGGTCGCTGGCATCCGGCCGTCGCCATGCTTAACTCCACCGCTGATCGGGCCATGGCGGCCCGGGGCGTCGGAGACATGTCGCATGGACGTGACGAAGCACGACAAGGGCACGGTTCATCGCGCGCCCCGCTTCGCCCCCTGGCCGTTTGGCAGCACGGGCGTGTACTGGTCCGCATGAAGACCCGACTGCCTCTCGTAACAGCGCATTATGCCTCACGCTCGTGTGATATGCCCCTGTGAACCGTGCGGGACGCGTGCTACCGATTGCACCGGGAAATGGCTCCCCGGCCGAAAGCGCCGGGCTGGGGAAGGAGTGGGCGCGTCATCGACGGGCTTCAGGACATGTCGCACGCCGATGCGCCCGCCGCGCATCCGGTGCCTGTTTCAGAATTGGTCACCGGCATTGCTCGCGATTGGCCGTCGGATCGCCTGACCCTCGGGGATCTCATGCAAGCCCTGGGGGCACGCGGATATGGCGTGCTGATCGTGCTGTTCGCGCTGCCCAACCTTCTGCCGATCTACATCCCCGGCCTCAGCCCGATCTTCGGCGTGCCGCTGCTTATCATCTGCGCGCAGCTCGCCTATGGGCTGCCCTCCCCGAAACTGCCCACGATGCTGACGCGGCGTTCGATGCGCCGGTCCGATCTGCGGTTGATCGCGGCGAAGTCGCTGCCCTGGTTGCAGCGTGTCGAACGCTTCGTGAAGCCGCGCCCCTCCTGGCTCACCAGCCGAACCGGGGAACGGATGATGGGGGCCTATGGCGTGGTGCTTGCCGCCATCGTCTGCATCCCGCTGCCCTTCACCAACGGTCCGCCGTCGCTCGCCTGCATGATCATGGCGATCGGACTGATGGAGGAGGATACACGGACCATCCTCGCCGGCGCACTGTTCGGCGTGTTCAGCATGTTCGTCGGCCTGTCCATCATCGGCAGCGTCGGCTGGATGCTGGCCGCGGGTTTCGCCTGGCTGTTCGGGCTGAGCTGACCACCTGCCCCACGCGCACAGCATGAGCCCGGATCGGATGCCGGACGCGGATACCGCGCCGATCTCCCGCATCGTGGCGGAGGTGGCGGCCGCCTTTCCGGGCGAGCGCATCAGCCTCGGCGAATTGGCGCAGGCCTTTGGCGACCGCGGCTTCGGCCTGCTGCTGCTGCTGTTGCTGCTGCCCGGCCTGCTGCCCGGCATGGCCACCGTCTTCGGCACGCCGCTGCTGATTCTAGGCGTGCAGATGGGGCTGGGGCTGCGCGTGCCGAAGCTGCCCGGCATCCTGGCGCGGCAGACCATCAAGCGGTCCGACCTGCTGCGCCTCGCCTCCGTCTCCTCCAAGGGGTTGGGGCGGGTCGAGAAATACGTCAGGCCACGGCCGGGCTTCTTCACCTCACCCCTGGGCGAGCGCGTCATCGGCTGGCTGACCGCCTATGTGGCCATCATGCTGATCCTGCCCGGCCCCGGCACCAATGGCCCACCCGCCTTCGGCAACATCGTCATGGCGCTGGGCCTGATCGAGCATGACAGCATCGTCACGGGCTGGGGCGTGGGGCTGACCATCGCCGGCTGCGTCTTCGCCACCGTCATGCTCGGCTTCCTCGGCTGGCTCGGGCTTCAGGCGCTGGGCTGGATCTTCTGACCCCCCGATTGTGCGGTGCTGCGCCGTAGTGGTAACACATCCGCATGCGCCGGTGGCCCGCAAGGGCTGAAACGGGAACGCGCGAAGGCCTTGTGGCGCAAGCTGCCGGGCCCCGTCCGCGGCTGCCCCCGCAACTGTAGGCGGAGAGACTGTCTCCCTGACGCCATTGGGTCCCTCGGGCCCGAGAAGGCGGGGACAGTCCTTCGGGAGGATCCCTCCCGAGCCTCCGCGAGCCAGGAGACCGGCCGGCGCAGAGACGTCACGCGCGTGCCGGGCGGGGTGCACCGGCGCAACGGAACGACAGGCCACCGGCGGGCATTGCCCCTCGGCGTCCGCTCGTCTCCGCCGGCGGCGACGACGCCAGCCGCTGCGCTGCCCGCAAGGGTGGCGTGGCTTGTCGTCTGATCGCACGGAGGATTCCCATGCGACTATTGTCCACGATTGGGGCCGCGCCCATCGCGCTCGCCCTGCCCCTGCTGTTGGCCACCACCGCCCTGGCCCAGCAGCCTTTGGCCCAGCACCCTTTGGCCGAGACCATCGTCACCGCCACCCGCATCCCGACCGATGCGGAGCGCGTGCCCGCCGCCGTTACCGTGCTGACCCGCGCCGATATCGAGGAACGCGGCTACCAGTCCCTCGCCGAAGCCCTGGCCACCGTGCCGGGGATGAACATGGTGCAGGGCGGCGGCCTCGGCCAGCAGGCCAGCGTCTTCATCCGCGGCACCGCATCCCGCCATGTGCTGGTGCTGCTGGATGGCGTACCGGTGAACGATGCCTCCGAGCCCAATGGCGCCTTCAACTTCGGCAATGAATTGCTGGCCGATATCGAGCGGATCGAGGTGGTGCGCGGGCCGGGGTCATCGCTCTACGGCTCGGGTGCCATCGGCGGCGTCATCAACCTGGTGACGCGCCGCGCGCCGGCCGGGGTGCCCGTGCAGATCTTCGGCGACCTCGCCGGCGGTAGCCAGGGCACCGCCCGTGGCGCGCTCGGCGCGGCCGGCAGCCTGGGCGGCTGGAACTACCTGGTGATGGGCCAGGGCCTGACCACCCAGGGCAGCGACGCCACCCCGCGCCGCTTCACCAACGACACGCGGGAAACCGAATCGCTCCGCGCCGCCGCCGGCACCGCCCGCTTCGGCTGGACCGGCGGCACCACCAGCATCGAGGGCCTGCTGCGCTGGCGAGAAAACCAGCTGGAGCTGGACAACATCCCGAATGACGACCCGAACTATACCGGCAATGACCGCCGCTGGTTCGGCCAGCTGCGGGCCGAGACCGGCCTGTTCGACGGTGCGTGGACCACCGGCCTGCGCGCCGCCATCACCGAGGATCGGCGCCGCTACCTGAACCTGCCGGATTCCCGCAGCAGCGCCTCCACCGACGATCTGTATCGTGGCACGCGCCAGGTCCTGGATTGGGGCAATCGCGTGCGGCTCGGCGATCTCGGGCCGTTCACCGCCGCGGGCCTGGCCTTCGGCGTGACCCATGAGCAGGAGAGTGTGGAAGCCAATTCCGGCTCCCCCAGCTTCCGCACCACCACGGATGCCTCCGCCAGCAACACGGCGCTGCATGCGGGCATCCAGGCGCAGCTTGGCCCGCGCCTCGATCTTTCGGCCGGGCTGCGGCAGGATCTGGCGGATGACTATGACGGCTTCCTGTCGTGGCGCGTTGGCGCCGTGCTGGCGTTGCCGGAAGTGTCCTCCCGCCTTCGCACCTCGGCGGGCACCGCCTTCAAGGCGCCGTCGCTGTACCAGCGCTTCGGTCGCATCGGCAGCTTCTTCCAGGGCAATCCCAATCTGGAAGCGGAGGACAGCTTCGCCTGGGAAATTGGCTCCGAGACCGACCTGCCCCTGTTCGGCCGCACGGACGGCGTGACAGCGAGTGCCACCTATTTCAACACGCGCACCAACAACCTGATCAACTTCAACCGCAGCTTCTCCAGCCTCGAAAACATCGAGAAGGCGAGCAGCCAGGGTGTCGAGCTGGCCCTGGTGGCGCGGCCGGCGCGCTGGCTGGATGCGCGGCTGGGCTGGACCATCACGCAGGCGCGGGACCGGGTGGCGGATGCCCCGCTGGCCCGCCGCCCGCGCAACGTGGTCAGCGCCGGCGCCCGCATTTCGCCGACGGATCGCATCACGATCAGTCCGGAGGTGCTGTTCACCGGCCCCTCGCCGGACAGCGCCTCCTACACCGATGCCGGCCGCTTCGTCTCCGGCGTGAACTACAACAAATCCGCCACGGTGCTGAACCTGACGGCATCCTACCGCATCACCAGCGCCATCACCGGCTATGTCGAAGGGCGCAACCTGGGCAATAGCCGGTGGGAACCGGCGAACGGCTTCGTCACGCCCGGCCGCAGCCTGCTGGTGGGCACGCGCTTTACTTTCTGACCCTCATATGCCGGGCGGAAACCTCCGGTTTCCTTGGCTTCGCCGCACAAGCGGCGGGCCGCCTTCGCGGCCTCGGGACCGGTAATACCAAGTCCCACTGACGGGAACCTGCGGCCGGCGTCACCGCGCAGGCGTGCTCGACTCCGGCCGAGCGGCCGAATGGCCGCCGCCGCAGGTGCGGCGAGCCAAGCGGAGCGCCGGCGCCTGAGGCACGGATCGGTCACGATCCGTGGGATTTGGTATAAGTGACCGGTCCGCAGTACCCGCAGAATCAAGCCGCGCGCTTGCCGCGCGGCTTGCGGACCGGGGCCGGCTGGGCTTCCGCCTCGCCGGCATCGGCGACATCCTTGGTCCCCTCCAGCGCCGAAAGGAAGCGCCGGCACCAGATGCTGGCGGAGCCGGCCTTCACGGTGGCCCAGTTGCGCGTCCAGCGATCCATCCGCTCATCCTTCGGCATGTCCATCGCCGCATCCAGCGCCTCGGCGATGTCGTCGGGGTCGAGCGGGTTGACGATCAGCGCACCATCCAGCTCCACCGCCGCGCCGGCGAAGCGCGACAGCACCAGCACGCCGGGATCCTCCGGGTCCTGCGCCGCGACGAATTCCTTGGCCACCAGGTTCATGCCGTCGCGCAGCGGTGTCACCACGCCGATACGCGCCATGCGCATGAAGCCCGCCAGGGTCGGTCTTGGCACGGCGCGGGTGATGTAGCGGATCGGCGCCCAGTCCGGTTCCGCCATCTGGCCATTGATGCGGCCGACACCCTCATCCAGTTCGCGCCGCAGCGCGCGGTACATGGCCACATCGCCGCGACTGACCGGCGCCACCTGGAGGAAGGTGATCTTGCCGCGGTGGCGCGGAAACCGCTCCAGCATCGCGCCGAAGCCGGCGATGCGCTGCGGCAGGCCCTTGGTGTAGTCGAGCCGGTCCACGCCGATGGCCAGCGAGCGGCCGCCCAGCGACTCGCGCAGCCGCACCACTTCCTTGGCATTGGCACGCTGCGCGGCCAGCTTGGCGAAGCCGGTGCCGTCGATGCCGATGGCGAAGGCGCCGACGCGCATCGCCACATCGCCCTTGCCGATGGCGATCAGAGCGGCGCGCAGGTTTTCGGCATCGTCCTCGGTTTGGGTGCCGATGGTGTCCACCGCCTCCAGCGCCTCCAGCAGCTTCTCGGCATGGGGCAGGCCGTTGAAGACGGAGCGCGGCGGGAAGGGCACATGCAGGAAGAAGCCGATGCGCTGCCTGCAGCCCAGCGCTCGCAGCTCCGCCGGCATCAGGAACAGGTGGAAATCGTGAATCCAGACCGTGTCATCCGGCTGCAACAGCGGCGCCAGGGCCTGGGCGAAGGCCAGGTTGGTGCGCTGGTAGCCGGCGAAGTCGCGCCGGTCGAAGCGCGCGATGCCGAGGCGGTAATGCAGCACCGGCCACAGCGCCGCGTTGGAAAAGCCCTGGTAGTAATGCTTGTAGTCGTCATGCCCGAGGTCGATCGTGGCATAGGTCGTCCGGCCATGCTGGCTGATCGCGGCTTTCGTGCCGGTCTCGGCCGCCGTCTTGCCGGACCAGCCGAACCAGACCGCCTCACGATTGGCCAGCGCATCCTTCATGGCTACCGCCAGTCCGCCCGCGGTGGCGCCGCCTTCCTTCGGGTCCGGCACCCGATTGGCGACGATGACGAGCCGGCTCATGCCGCCGCTCCGCGCCTATAATGCCGATCCAACCCGGCGAGCCAGTCGCGGAACACGGGCGGCGTGCCGAACACATCCTGGAGCCGCAGCCCCTGGCCGCCGGCAGCGCGCGCCACCGCCATGCCCGCCTCATCCGTCACATCGTCGCCAACGAACACCGGCAGGCGCCCGGCAAAGGGGCTGCGCGCCATCAGGCTGGTGACCGCGGTGCCCTTGGAGACGGCGCGCGGCGTCACCTCCCACGCCATGCGGGCGGGCATCAGCGCGAAGGCATCCGGCGCCTCCGCCACCAGGGATTCCAGCAGGGTGCGGGAAACCGGGCCGGCTTCCGGAGCTTGGCGGAAATGCAGGACGAAGCCATGCGCCTTGTCCTCGATGAATGCGCCGGGGAAGCTCTCGGCCAAGGTGGCCAGGCGCACCCGCCAGGCGGCGGGCGGCGAGGGCAGCGCGGGCTCCTCCAGCGGGCCATGCGGCACCGGCCGCAGCACCGCGCCATGGCTGCCGACCTTGGCGATCGGCACCGGGAGGAAATGGTCGAGTTCCGCCAGCGGGCGGCCGGAGATGATGGCGAGCGCGCCATCGAGATGCGTCGACAGACGCTCCAGCAATCCGGGCAGGTCGGGGGGGACGATGACGGCGTCCGGTCGTTCGGCGATCTCCACGAGGGTACCGTCGAAGTCGAGGAACAGCGCCGCGCGTTCGGGCGGGTGAGGTAAATCCTGCATACTGCAACCTAACACGACGACAGCGATCCGGTTACCATGCCCTCACGTGATCGTGAGCCGCATGATGCGGGCCGCTGTCATCCTTGCGCCATGTTATGGTGGGTGCAGAAATTCGCAAAGGGAGAACAACCCCATGCCGGAGGGGCCGCGCACCACCATCAGCCGGGCCGAGGACGCCCATTTCGAGACCGGGCTGCGAAGCTTCTTCGCCTATCGCGACCTCGGGTGCGGGCGGCCACGTGCGGAGCCTTCGGTGCGCATGTGATCCGCGCCGTCCCCGGCACGGGTGCGGCGCCGCAATGGCACACGCATGAACTTGGCTTCCAGCTGGTCTATGTGCTGCGCGGCTGGGTGACCTTCACCTATGAGGATATCGGGGAGGTCACCTTCCGCCCCGGCGACAGCGTGCTGCAGCCGCCTCTGGTTCGCCATGTGGAGGTGGCGCATTCCGAGGACCTGGAACTGCTGGAAATCGCCAGCCCCGCCGACTTCCCCACCCGAACCGTCGATCCACCCGGTTCCCCCTGAAGCGGTTCTGCGCTATCCTGCGTGCCGCGCGGGCGTGGTGGAACTGGTAGACGCGCCGGACTCAAAATCCGGTTCCGAGAGGAGTGTCGGTTCGATTCCGACCGCCCGCACCACCTTACCCCGACCCACAGCTTGACCTGCCGCAAGGCGCCGCATCGCTCCCCCGCCCATCATGAGCCTGTCGAGGGAGGATAAAAGCATGCGGGACCGCCTGATCGCCGAGATCATCCAGGGCCAAAACCCCCTGACCCTGCCACCCGATGCCACGCTCGCTGCCGCCTGCCAGGCGATGCACCAGCGCCGCGTAGGCGCCGTGATGGTGGTGCGGGGTCCTGACCTGCTCCAGGGCATCTTCACCGGCCGGGACGCGGTGCGCTGCCTGGCCGAGGGCCGTGACCCGAAGACCAGGCTGGCCGAGGTGATGACCCGGCAGCCGGAGACGGTGACGCCGGAGCACCATGCCAGCGACGCGCTGCGCCTGCTGAATGATGGCGGCTTCCGCCATCTGCCGGTCTGCGAGCAAGGGCGCGTGCGCGGTATCCTTTCCCGCTACGATTTCCGCGCGGTGGAACATGCGCGACAGGATACGGAGAACGACTTCTTCGAGAATTTGCGCTGAGCCATCACGACCCCGTCACTCATTGCGCCAGATCAAACTTTGGGGCCGCACGCCAGTTCAAAGATGCCCAGATGCATGACGTCAGATGCAAGAATGGGAACGCGCCATGGCCCAGTTCGCACCACCCTTGCCCACCCCGCCACCCATCCAACAGGCCGAACCGGTCACCCTCGGGCCCGATGACAGCGTGGCGGAGGCCTGTCGCGTCATGCAGCGCTACGGCACAACCGCGGTCCTGATCGTCGGTGTCGAGCAGCGGCTGCTCGGCATCTTCACCGGCAGCGACGCAGTGCGCTGCCTGGCCGTTGGCTGCGACCCACAGGAAACGCGGGTGGAGTGGGAAATGACCCGCAGCCCCGTCACCATCCCACCCGACCTGCCGATGCAGGACGCTCTGCAGGTCTTCGAGGCAGCGGGCGTCCGCCATTTGCCGGTCTGCGTCGATGGCCGCCCGCGTGGCGTGCTGCGGCGCGGCGCCGGCACCCGCCCGACCTTTCCGCCGGAGCCGAAACTGCCCTAGCCTTGGCTGCATGATCCGGCCCGCCCAACCCGCCCGCCGACTGCCCGGCCCCCGCAGCGCGTGAGGCGCCTCGGCCGGTTTCTGCGCCTTGTGGTGCTGGTGGCGCTGCTGGCGCCGCCGCTGCTGATCCTGGCCTACCGCTTCATTCCGCCTCCGGTCACGCCGCTGATGCTGATCCGCGCCGCGCAGGGCCATGGCCTGCAGCGGGACTGGGTGCCCTATGGGTCGATCGCGCCGGCGCTGGCGCGATCTGTCATCGCCTCCGAGGACAATCTGTTCTGCCGCCAGGCGCTGGGCTTCGATTTCGGCGCGCTACGGGAACAATTCGAGGCGTGGCGGGAAGGTGACCGGCCGCGGGGCGCCAGCACCATCACCATGCAGACGGCGAAGAACCTGCTGCTGTGGCCGGGGCGTGACCCGCTGCGCAAGGCGATGGAGGCCTGGCTGACGCCCCAGGTCGCGCTGCTGTGGCCGAAGCAGCGAGTGCTGGAGGTCTATCTGAACATCGTCGAATTCGGCCCGGGTGTGTATGGCGCCGAAGCCGCCGCGCAGTCCTTCTTCAACAAGCCGGCCGCCCGGCTGACCGCTCGCGAGGCCGCGCTGCTCGCCGCCGTGCTGCCCAGCCCGCTCACCTGGTCCGCCGCCGCACCAACGCCGAACCTGCGCCAGCGTGCGGCCATCATCGAACGGCGCGTCGGGCAGCTTGGCCCGCTGCTCGATTGTGCCGCGAATGGTTAAGAATCGCTCGCAACACTCACGCCCCCGCCGCGACCGCCGCGCTGGACAAGGCGCCCGGTTCGCGCGAAGACGCGCGCTTGCGTGATCTCCCCACCTCCGCCCGGAGCCTGTTCCCCATGACGTCCCCGGTTTTCGACCGTATCGCCGACATCATCGCAGAGAACAGCGAAGTGGCGCGTGAGTCCATCACGCCGGGCGCGCATGTCATCAACGACCTGGGCATCGACAGCCTGGACTTCCTCGACATCGTCTTCGCCATCGACAAGGCCTTCGGCATCAAGGTGCCGGTCGAGACCTGGACGCAGGAAGTGAATGCCGGCACCGCCCCGGCCGAGCAGTATTTCGTCATGGACAACCTCGCCCAGCGGATCGAGGAACTCGTGGCCGCCAAGCAGGCCAAGGGCTGAACCCAGGGCTACGGGGCGCGCGCCATGCGGCTGGAATATTTCCAGATGGTCGATCACGTGGTGACGCTGGGCGCGGACCACATCACGGTCGAAAGTCGGGTGCCGGAGGCCAGCCCGGTCTTCGAAGGCCATTTTCCGGGCTACCCCATCGTCCCCGGCGTGCTGCTCGTGGAGACGATGGCGCAGACCGCCGGCTGGCTGCTGCTGGCCCTGGAAGGGATGCAGCGCATGCCCTTCCTGCTGAAGGTCAATGGCGCCAATTTCCGCGGCTTCGTCGGCCCCGGTACCAGGCTGGTGGTCGAAGCCAAGCGCACCCATGACGGCTCCGGCTATGCGGTGGCCGAGGCGCGCATCCTGGTGGAGGGCAAGCGCATCGCCGATGCCGAGATCACCTTCCGCATCATGCCCTTCCCCGCCGATGCGCTGCGCGAAGCGATGACCGCGACGGCCCAGCGCATCGGCCTGCCTGGTTATTCCGTGGCAGTCCATGCCTGAGATGGAGATCTGGATCACCGGGATCGGCCTGGTCTCCGCCGCCGGCGAGGGTCGCGCCGCGCATCTGGCGGCGCTGGCCGGCGCCACCCCGGCGCCAGTGGATACGGACAGCCACGCCCCCTTCCCGCTGCACCCCGCCCCCGCGCTGGAGCTGGACCGGCAGATCCCGAAGAAGGGCGACCAGCGGCAGATGGAGCCGTGGCAGCGCCTCGGCACCTATGCCGCCGGGCTGGCGCTGGACGATGCCGGGGCGCGCGCCCTGGTTGGGGACATGGACCTGATCGTGGCCGCCGGCGGCGGTGAGCGTGACCTGCCGCTGGATGAAAGCGTGCTGGCGGCGCTGGCCGGGCTGCCACCGGCCGAAGCCGCGACCCAGTTGAACGCGCTGCTGGCCGGCGGGCTGCGACCAACCCTGTTCCTGGCGCAGCTTTCGAACCTGCTGGCCGGCAACATCTCCATCGTCCACGGCGTCACCGGCGCCTCCCGCACCTTCATGGGGGAGGAACAGGCCGGCGCCGATGCGGTGCGCATCGCGGCGGCACGGCTGGCGGAAGGCCGTGGCCAGGCGGCGCTGGTCGGCGGCGCCTTCGTCGCGGCGCGCTGGGACCTGATGGTGCTCTACCACTCGGCCGGGCTGCTGCGGCAGGGCGGCTTCGCGCCCGTTTTTGCTCGCGAGGACGCGCCCGGTGCCATCCCCGGCACGCTCGGCGCTTTTCTGGTGTTGGAGAATGCGGACAGCGCCCGAGCGCGCGGCGCGCGTGGCCTGGCGCGCATCATGGGCGTCGCCTGCGAACAGGCGCGGCGCGATGGCACGGATGGCAGCGCCGCCGCCGCCGCCCGCGCCCTTGCCCGGCTGGCGCTGCCGGACGGGCCGCTGACCGTGCTGTCGGGTGCCACAGGCGTCGCCGGGCCGTTGACGGCGGAACGGGATTTCCTCGCGGGCCTCGGCCGCGACATCACGCTGCGCGCCGCCGGCAGCCGCCTCGGCTGGGGGGTGGAGGCGAGCTTTCCGGCCAGCCTGGCGCTTGGCGCGCTGATGCTGGTGGAAGGCGTGTTGCCGCCTTCGCTGGAAGAGACCGAGACCCCGCTGGCCGCTCCGCCGACCGATCTGCTGGTGACCGGCTTCGGCGCCTGGCGCGGCGAGGCGCTGGCCCATCTGCAGGCCATTCCGGCGGGAGATCAGCCGTGACCACGTCCGATGGTCGGAGGGGCGAAGGCCCCGGAGAGCTGAATCGGCCGAGGCCAACGGACGTCGATTCGCGCGGCCGTCCTGTTGTCGCCGTCACGGGTATCGGCCTGGTGACCCCGCTCGGCTTCGGCGTGGCGGCGAACTGGGCGGCGCTGCTGGCCGGCACCTCCGGCATCCGCCGCATCACCCGCTTCCCGACCAATGACCTGCGCACCACCATCGCCGGTACCGTGGACCTGCCCGAGGAGGCCGAGGGCCAAGTTCTGACCGCCACCCCCCGCGTTACCCGCATGGCCGCGATGGCGGCGGAGGAGGCGCTGGCCGAATCCGGCCTCGACGGCCAGGACTTCCCCGGCCCGCTAATGCTGGGCATGCCGCCGGTCGAGGTGGAATGGCCGCACCGCTTCGAACTTGCCCGCCGCGTGGCACCGGCGCCCGCCACCTACCAGGCACTGACCCTGGCCGCGACCGGCTGGCCCACCCTGTATGAAACCGCCGCCTTCCAGACGGTGGGGGAGCAGCTCGCCGCCCGCTTCGGCACGCGCGGATCCCCAGTCGCCGTCACCACCGCCTGCGCCACCGGCGCCTCCGCCATCCAGCTCGGCGTCGAGGCGATCCAGCGCGGCGAGACGGAAGCGGCACTCGCCATCGGCGCCGATGGCACGGTGCAGCCGGAGGCGCTGATCCGCTTCTCCCTGCTCTCGGCGCTGTCCACCCGCAACGACGACCCCACTGGCGCCTCCCGCCCCTTCGAGAAGAATCGCGGCGGCTTCGTGATGAGCGAGGGCGCGGCCTGCCTGGTTCTGGAAAGCCTGGCCCATGCCCGCGCCCGCGGCGCCCGCATCCTCGGCCTTGTGCGTGGCTGTGGGGAGAAGTCGGACAGTTTCCACCGCACCCGCTCCAACCCCGATGGCAGCGCGGTGATCCGCGCCATGCGCAACGCCATCGAGGATGCCGGGCTGACGCCGGCCGATATCTCCTACGTCAACGCCCATGGCACCGGCACGCCGGAGAACGACAAGATGGAGAATTTGGCCATGCGCGCCGTGTTCGGCGAGGCGGCGCCGCCGATCTCCTCCAACAAGTCGATGATCGGCCACACGCTCTCGGCCTCCGGCGCTATTGAGGCCGCCTTCAGCCTGCTGGCGATCCGCGACCAGATGCTGCCGCCTACCATCAACCATGTGGAGCCGGACCCGGCGATCACGTTGGATGTGGTGCCAAACGTCGCCCGCGCCGCGAAGGTCGGGAATGTGTTGTCGAACAGCTTCGGCTTCGGCGGCCAGAATGTCTGTCTTGTCCTGAGTGGAGCACCCACCTGATGCGCGCGCTGCGCCTGCATGGCGACCGCGATCTGCGGCTGGAAGACATCGACCCGCCGCCGCCGCCCGGTGAGGGCGAGGTGCAGCTTCGCATCCGCGCGATCTCGCTGAACCACATCGATGTGTGGGGCTGGCGCGGCATGGCCTTCGCGCAGCGCACCCTGCCGCTGGCGGTGGGCGCGGAGGCCTCCGGCGAAGTGGTCGCGGTTGGCGCCGGCGTCACCGGCTGGAAGGCCGGCGACCGCGCCGTGCCCTATGGCGCACGCACCTGCGGCCATTGCGCCGCCTGCCGCGAAGGCCGCGACAATTTCTGCGAGAACGTCTCCGGCGTCGCCGGTTTCCATGTGGATGGCTTCGCACGGGAACTGGCCAATGTGCCCGCACGCCTGCTGGTGCGCGTGCCGGATGGTGTTCCCTTCGAGGAAGCCGCCTGCGCCACCGTCACCTTCGGCACCGTCGAGCACATGCTGTTCGACAACGCCCAGCTCAAGCCGGGCGAGACCATCCTGATCCAGGCCGCCGGATCGGGCATCGGCTCCGTCGCCATCCGTGTCGCCAAGGCGCTGGGCTGCACGGTGATCGCAACCGCGGGCGATGACGAGAAATGCGCCAAGGCGCAGGCGCTCGGCGCCGATCATGTGGTGAATTATTCCGAGAAGAACTTCTCGACCATTGCCCGCCGCATCACCGGCAAGCGCGGCGTCGATGTGGTGTTCGAACATGTGGGCGCGACCACCTGGGCGGGGTCGCTGCTGTCGCTGCGCATGGGCGGGCGGCTGGTGACCTGCGGCAGTACCTCCGGCGTCTCGGCGGAGACGAACCTGATGATGATCTTCCAGCGCCAGCTCCGCATTTTTGGGAGTTTCGGCTGTGCGATCCGCAATGTGGGGGATGCGCTCGGCAAGATGGCCGGGGGTGTTCTGCCAGTGCTGGACACCGTGGTGCCGCTGGAGCGCTTCACCGAAGGGCTGGAGCGCCTGGAATCGCGCCGCGTCTTCGGCAAGATCGTCGTAAAGTTCTGAGTTGCCGACCCCTTCGATAAAGGCGGCCCTGAAACGCGCCGCGGATGAAACGCTGGCCGCCCTGATCCGCGGCGGTTTTGCGATGGTGCGCGCGCTGGGACCGGACCGGGCGGGGCGGATTGGCGCCGCCGTGGCGCGCAGCCTCGGCCCGCTGACCTCCGCGAACCGCATCGCACGGGAGAATATCGACGCGGCGTTCCCGGAGAAGACCGCCGAGGAACGTGCGGCGATCCTGCGGGAGAGCTGGGAGAATCTCGGCCGCACCGCCAGCGAATACGTCCATCTCGGCGACCTCTGGGATTTCGACCCGGACAACCCCAACACCGGACGTATTGAGCTGGATGCCGACAGCATGGCGCGCTTCGCGCGGCTGCGGGATGACGGCAAACCGGCCATCCTTTTCGCCGCGCATCTGGCGAATTGGGAATTGCCCGCCGTCGCCGCGCTGCGCCACGGTCTGCCGGCCGCCGCCCTGTACCGCACGCCGAACAACGCCGCGGTCGCGCGCGACATCCTGGCGCTGCGCCGTGGCGTCATGGGCGCGCTGATCCCGGCCGGCCCCGCCGCGCCGATCCGCATGATGGAGGCGCTGGATGAAGGGCTGCATCTCGGCATGCTGGTGGACCAGCGCTTCGGCCGCGGCCCGAAGATCCGCTTCTTCGGGCGGGAGGCGACGGCGATCCCGATCCTGGCCCGCCTCGCCCGCCGCTTCGACTGCCCGATCCACGGTGCCCGCGCCATCCGCCTGCCCGGCGGCCGTTTCCGGCTGGAGCTGACGGAGGCGGTGGACCTCGCGCGGGACGCGAAGGGCCTGGTGGATATCCAGGCGGCGACGCAGCAGGTGAACGACATCGTCGAGGGCTGGATCCGCGAACACCCCGGCCAATGGCTGTGGCAGCACCGCCGCTGGCGGATGTAGCCAAAGCCCTCCCCACCGCTGGGGGGGGCTGGGTGGGGGCTTAAGCCCGCTCAGGCCAGCGGCAGCGTCCGGTACAGCGCCACGCGCAGCCCGCCATGCGGCACCGGCGCGGTGTTGGGCAGGAAGGGCAGCCGGGTGGCGTGCGCCAGCTTCGGCTCGCTGGTCACCATCCCCACCCGCCAGCCAGCGAAGCGGCGCAGCATCACCTGACCGAAGGCGGCGTAAAGCGGGGCGAGGTCCGTCCCCTCCCCCATCCGGCTGCCATAGGGCGGGTTGACGATGACCAAGCCGGGCGGGCCTTCGGGTGGGGTCAACTCGCTGATCGGCGCCTGGGCGAAATCGGTGAATTCGGCAACCCCGGCGCGTTCCGCATTGGCGCGGCTCATCGCGATGGCCCCAGCATCACGGTCCCGGCCATGGCAGCGCGCCACCGGCACGCGCGCGCTTTTCACGGCGCGCATCGCCGCCCAGGCTTCCGCATCGAAGCTGGCAAGCTGTTCGAAGGCGAAGGCGCGGGACCGTCCGGGGTTCAGCCGGGCGGCGATCTCGGCCGCCTCGATGACGAAGGTGCCGGCGCCGCACATCGGGTCCACCAGCGGCTCCGTCCCCTCATAGCCGCATTGGCGCAGGAACAGCGCGGCCATCGTCTCCCGCAACGGGGCCGGGTTCAGGGCCTGCTTGTAGCCCCGCTTGTGCAGCGGCTCCCCCGATGTGTCGACGCTGATGGTGCATTGGTCGTTCTCAAGCCGCACCATCACCAGCACGCCATCCTCGGCCTGCTTCGCCCCGAGCGTCTCACGGATCGCGGTCTCGATCCGCTGCGCCGCGGCGCCCGAGTGGTAGATGCGGGACCCGGCGCAGCTTGCCTCCACCCGGAACGGCACATCGGCGCGCAGCACGCTGGCCCAATCCACGCGCCGCGCCTTGGCGTCCAACTGCGCCAGGTGCACCGCGCGGAAACTGTCGATCCGCGCCAGCACCCGCCCGGCACCGCGCAGCCAGAGGTTGGCGCGCCAGACCTCGGGCCAGCCGCCCTGGATGGTCACGCCGCCCGGCACCGCCTTGGGCCGCTTGAAACCCTTGGTTCGCACCTCCTCGAACAGCAGGGGCTCCAGGTCGGGTGCGGTGGCCAGGAAGATCTCGAAGGCGTCGGTCATGCCAAATCCCAGGGGTCGCGACCCGCGCCCGGAGGGGCGCCGCGCCGAGCGCGCACCGGCATGTGCCGGCGCGTAGCGGCGGATCGGCGACGATCCGCGAGAACTCGTCTCAGACGTTGAACCGGAACAGCAGGACGTCGCCGTCCTTCACCACATATTCCTTGCCCTCGACCCGCATCTTGCCGGCTTCCTTGGCGCCCTGCTCACCGCCGAGCGAGACGTAATCGTCGAAGGCCGTGGTCTCGCTGGCAATGAAGCCGCGCTCGAAATCGCCGTGGATCACGCCGGCAGCACCTGGCGCCTTGGTGCCGCGGGTAATGGTCCAGGCGCGCGTTTCCTTAGGCCCTACCGTGAAATAGGTGATCAGGCCGAGCAATTCATGGCCCGCGCGAATGATCCGGTCCAATCCGCTATCGGGCAGCCCCAGGCTCTCCAGGAAATCTGCCCGGTCTGCTTCCGGCATCTGGCTGATCTCGGCCTCGATGGCGGCGGAGACGATCACGGCCTTGGCGCCCTGCGCCTTCGCCATCTCGAAGACTTTTGCCGAATGCGCGTTACCCGTGCCAGCGGAGGCTTCCTCCACATTGCAGACGTACAGCACGGGCTTGCTGGTCATGAGCTGCAGCCGGCGCACCGCCTCATCCTCCCCCTTCGGGATGGCGGTGCGGGCGGCGCGGCCTTCGGTCAACGCGGCCAGGATCGGCTCGATCAGGGCGAGCTGCGCGCTGGCTTCCTTGTCGCCGCCGCGGGCGCGCTTGTTCAGGCCGTAGGCACGCTTTTCCAGGCTGTCGAGGTCGGCGAGCATCAGTTCGGTCTCGACCGTCTCGGCATCCCGCACTGGGTCCACATTGCCCTCGACATGGGTGACGTCGTCATCCTCGAAGCAGCGCAGCACATGGACGATGGCGTCCACCTCCCGGATGTTCGCCAGGAACTGGTTGCCCAGCCCCTCCCCCTTCGAGGCGCCGCGCACCAGGCCGGCGATGTCGACGAATTCCAGGCTGGTCGGGATGATTTTCTGGGACTTGCCGATCTTGGCCAGCACGCCAAGGCGCGGATCCGGCACGCCGACGCGGCCCACATTCGGCTCGATCGTGCAGAACGGGTAATTCGCCGCCTGCGCCGCCGCGGTCTGCGTCAGCGCGTTGAAAAGCGTGGACTTGCCGACATTGGGCAGGCCGACGATGCCGCAGTTGAAACCCATGGGAGATATCCGTTCAGGAGGAGGCGGCGAGCAGCGCGCAGAGATCGGCGGCGAGGGTGGAGGCGGCAATGCGCGCGGCCGCGTCATCGGTACGGAAATCCAGCGCCGCGCTGCGCAGGAAGGGCGAAAGGGTCGCAGGCGGCAGGCCGACCTTCTTCGCCGCCTCCGCGATGCGCGCGGCCTGTTCCGCCGGGGGGCGCGATTCGGCCAGCAGGGCAGCGGCATCAAGGGCCAGCGCGGCGCGCAGGGCGGCCTCGCCGGCCGTATGCAGCACCATGCGCTGGCGGCGGATGTCGGAGACGGGCTCGCCGCCCGGAACCCCGGGCGGGTTCGGCGCAGCGACGCTGCGGAGGGAGGCCGCGGCGTTCGCCAGGCCCTGCGCCTCCCGGATCAGCCCGGCGGCGAGCGCGGCGGCGCCATTGGCGAAATCCTCGGGACCCGGACCGCCGAAACCGCCATCGAACACGCTGTCTTCTTCCATGCCGCTCACGATCAACTCTCCTGGGTCAGCAGCGCCACGCGGGTCATGAAGGCCTCGTGCTGGCCCTCCGCCAGCAGCGGCGCGGCGTCCGCCACCGCGTCCAGCAGCGGCTCCACCCAGGTCTCGACCTTGGCGAAATTGCCGAGCACATGGCCGGTGACGCGGTCCTTGTGACCAGGATGGCCAATGCCGAGGCGGATGCGCCAGAAATCCGCATTGCCGAAGGCGCGGTGCATGTCCCGCAGCCCGTTATGGCCGGCGGTGCCGCCACCCTTCTTCACGCGCAGCTTGCCGGGCGCCAGGTCCAGCTCGTCGTGGAAGGCCCAGATATCGGGCGTGCCGAGCTTCAGGAAGGCGGCGGCCTGCTGCACGGCATCGCCGCTGGCATTCATGTAGGTCTCGGGCTTGAGCGCCAGGACCTTCTGGCCGCCGAGGTTGCCCTCCGCGACCAGGCCCTTGAACCGCTTGCGCCAGGCCGTGAAGCCGTGGCGCCGGGCGATGGCGTCCATCGCCATGAAGCCGATGTTGTGGCGCTGCCGCGCATGTTCCTGCCCCGGATTGCCGAGGCCGACCCAAAGCAGCGCCACGCCATCGTCTCCCTGCGCGGATTACTTCTTCTTGGCGGGTGCGGCCGGCGCGGCGGCGGCAGCCGGCTTGGCAGCGGCCTTGGCCGGCGCCTTGCCCTTGCCCTTCACCGGCTCCGGCGCAGCCACGACCACGGGGGCCAGGCTCTCGTCGATGGTCGGCGCGGCGACGGAGGCGATCATGAAGTCGCGGCCGGCGATGCCGGGGCGCGCGCCCTGATGGTCCTTGATCGCGGACCAGCGCAGGCCGTCGCCGATCTTGGCTTCGGCCAGGTCGATCTCGAAGTGGTCCGGAACCTTGTCGGTCTCGGCCAGAACCTCGACCTCACGGCGGACCACGTTCAGCACGCCGCCGGCCTTCAGGCCGACCGAGGTTTCCTCGTTCAGGAACACCACCGGCACGCGGACGCGGATACGCGCGCCGGCGGCGACGCGCTGGAAATCGATGTGGATGGGGCGATCCGTCACCGGGTGGAACTGCACCTCGCGCATGATGGTGCGCTCGGTCGGGCCGTCCTTCACGACGACCTCATACAGATGCGACTGCCAGCCGCCCTTGGTGAGTTCCTTCATGATGTCGCGCGGGTCGAAGGCCACCAGCGTCGCCGCCTGCTTCGCACCATACACCACACCGGGGACCAGCCCCTCCCGCCGGGTCGCGCGCGCTGCCCCCTTACCTGCATCTGCGCGCGCCACGGCTTCGATCCGCACTGTCTGGACCATTTGCCAGGCTCCTTCAAAAATGATGCGCCCGCTGCCTCAACCCCACAGGATGGGGCCGGGCTGGGCGCAAAGAAAATGCGCCGGCCTCCAGGGGTGCCGACGCAGCGGGGACGCCTAGCCGATGCGGGGAGCGGAGGCAAGGGCGAAGGGGGATCTGGCCCCCTTCGCCCGTGGCACTCAGCCGGTCTGCTGGATCGCCGAGAGGCGCCAGGCCTCACCCGGGAAGCGGGTGTAGGTGATGATCTCGGTCACCGTCTGCGGCTCGGTCGGGTGGCCTTCTACCACCTGGCCGGACGCGTCCTTGGTCACGTCCACGATAGAATAGCGCATCGCCACCGTCGCGTAATGCTGGCCATTCTCCTGCCAGGCCTCGGACAGATCGCCACCCTCCAGCTTGGTGTCGCTGGTGGTGTTGGTCCAGCCGCGGGCGCGCAGGTCCTTCAGGTCCTGGGCGAAGTAGTTCGTCATCTCCGAGGTGGAGAGACGGCGCAGCGCCTCCAGGTCCTGGCGGGACCAGGCATCGTTCACCGCATGCAGGTTCTGCTCGAATTCCTGGTAGTCGGATTCGACGATCTCCAGCGGCGTGGTAGCCACTTCCGGCTCGGCCGGAGCAGCCATCGGGCCGCGGGCGGCGGCCATGCCACCGGCCATCGGGCGCGGGTTGGCACCCTGCTGCATGTCACGCGCATAGGCGTTCGGCGGGCCACCGGCAGTCGCCTCGCGGCGGCTGCGGATCATGCGCATGACCAGCCAGATCACGCCGCCGATCAACGCCACCTGCAGCAGCAGGCCGAGGATGGAGGCGAAGCCGCCCAGGCCACCGAACAGGCCGGCACCAAGGAACATGCCGAACAGGCCGGCGCCGAGCAGGCCGCCCATCAGGCCGGAACGCATGCCGCCCCGCGCCGCGGCGCTGCCGGCCGCGGCCGTGCCCGCGGTTGCGGCGCCCGCGGTCGCAGCGGTCGGCGCACTTTGCGTGCGCTGCATCTGCGTCGCCCCGCCCGGGGCGGTGCTGGTCGGAGGCGGCGCCTGGTAGGTGCGGGCACCACGGCTGCCGGAGGAGGCGCCCCCGCCGCGGCGCGCTTCGGCGAAAGCTGGGGCGAGCGCCAGCGCCACGACGGCGATGGCGGCCATGAAGGTTGCTTTGCGGCGCATGGTGGGTTGGGTGACTCCGATCTGGGTTTCCTGGACGTAATATAGGGAGGTCTGGGCGGAAATGCGACTGCCACCTTGCAGGCGCCCGAATCCATTGCGGAGGGGCCATAAGCTGCGCCACGCTGCCGCATTGCAGCGCGAGACACAAAGCCGATGACACGCAAGAACCGCCTCTGGAGTACCGTTCTCTGGGGCACGGGCGCCCTTGGCCTGCTCGTGGCAGGTGCCGCCGCCGCCCAGGCGCCGCAGCCGCGGCTGTTTCGCATGGCCACCAGCGTGGATGCGGCGACGCTCGACCCGCACGCCACCAACGCCCTGTTCACCTATCTCGTGGTCAGCCAGGTCTATGAGACGCTGACGCACCGCGCCGATGACCTGAAGGTGCAGCCCGGCCTGGCGCTGCGCTGGGAACAGGTGGAGCCGACCCGCTGGCGCTTCCACCTGCGCCCGGGTGTGAAGTTCGCCGGCGGCGAGGCCTTCGATTCCGACGATGTGGTGTTCAGCATCACCCGGGCGCTGGCGCCCACCTCCAACTACGGCATCTTCGTGGACACGGTGGCCTCGGTCGAAGCGCGGGACGCATTGACCGTGGATGTGGTGACCCGCGTGCCGGACCCGGTGGTGCCGGACAAGATGACCCGCGTGCTGATGATGGACCGCGGCTGGTCCGAGGCGAACCGCGCCACCGTGCCGCAGAACTTCGCGCAGCGGGAGGAGACCTTCACCGTCCGCAACGCCAGCGGCACCGGCCCCTACGTCATCCGGACGCGGGAGACGGACCAGCGCACGGTGATGGTGCGGAACCCCAACTGGTGGGGCAGCGGCCAGATGGCCGGCAATGTCACGGAATACCACCACATCACCCTCACCTCGGATGCCACCCGCGTCGCCGCCCTGCTGTCCGGCGAGGTGGACATGGTGCATGTGGTGCCGGTGCAGGATGTGGCGCGCATCCAGCGCGACCCGCGGCTGCGGATCATCCAGGGGCAGGAAAACCGCACCGTCTGGCTCGGCCTGCGCCAGGATGTCGAGGAGCTTGCCGGCTCCGACGTGCGCGGCCGCAACCCGTTCAAGGACCTGCGCGTGCGCCAAGCCATTGCCCATGCGCTGGATGTGGAGGCGATGCGCCGCACCACCCTTCGTGGCCAGGGCGTGCCCACGGCCAGCATGTGGACCCAATTCGTCAATGGCTGGTCGGAGGATTTGGACCGCCGCCTGCCGCATGACCCGGCCAAGGCACGCGCCCTGCTGACGGAGGCCGGCTACCCGAACGGCTTCTCCGTGCCCTTCGAATGCCCGACCGGCACCTATGACGAGGCCTGCCAGGCGGTGGCCGGCATGCTGGCCCGCGCCGGTATCCGCGCGCAGCTCAACATCCTGCCCAACGCCCAGTTCTCCCAGCGCATCCGCCGGCAGGAGCCAATGATGTATGCGCTGTCCTGGGGCGTGCCGACCTTCGATGCCAGCTACACGATCCGCGCCGTCATGGCCTCCCGCGCCGTGGGTGGGGCGGCGACCTGGAATGCCGGCGGGTGGTCGAACCCGGCTTTCGACGCGCTGATCCCGCGCATCGACAGCGAACAGGACCCGGAAGCGCGGCGCGGGCTGATCCGCCAGGCGCATGCGCTGCACAATGCCGATCTGGGGCACATTCCGATGTACCACATGATGATCCCCTGGGCGCATCGGGCCGGGGTCGCGGTGACGCACCGGGCGGACAACCAGGTGCAGGTGCGGGAAATCCGGGTGGATTAGGCCGGCAGGACGGCCACACCTTCAAGCGGCGCCGCGCGGATCAGCGCGGCGTCGCGGGTTGCGAGCGGCAGGCCGCGTCGCTGGGCGAGTTCAAGATAGGCAGCGTCATAGGCCGTCAGGCCGTGGCGGGCTGCCAGGGCCAGCACGGGGCCAAGCGCCCCGGCCGGGGTCATCGGCTCCACCTCCACCGGAAGCAGCAATACCCTCCGGCAGGCTTCGGACAAGTCGCCGACCGCAATGCGGCCTCGCCTTTCGCCCTGGCGCAGAATATTCGCGACCTCCAGCGGCCAGATGGCGGGAACCACGACACCATTGCGAATTGCGGCCACGAACAGGGAGTCGGCCGCCGGGCTGGCCTCATCTTGAAAAAGATGGGCGGGATGCACGACGCATCAATGACAAAGGCAGCCACTGATCAGCGCCGACCCTCGTCCCGCAATTCGTGCCACGCGATGCCGACCAGGCTGTGCCGCACGCGGAAGTCGCGCATCTCATCCATGATGCGCGCAATCTCAGCCTCGGACCGCTTCGGCGGGAGGCTTTCCGCCGGCGCCAGCGTCGCCACCGGCCGCCCGCCTTCCGTGATGGTCAGCGTTTCCCCCCGCCGGACGCGGTGCAGCAGGTCGGAAAGTTCAGGCCGCGCTTCAATTGTGCCGTCCATGCTGGAACACTAGGCCCTGACGCGCGCCCGACGCGCGCCCGCTTCAAGCACCCGCCAGGGTCAGCCCCTCGATCCGGATGGTCGGCGCGTCCATGCCGCGGCGGAAGACCAGGTCGTTCGCCGCCGTCAGGTTCAGGAAGATGTCGCGCAGGTTGCCGGCGATGGTGATCTCGCTGACCGCCTCGGCCAGCGCGCCATTGCGGATCATGAAGCCGGCGGCGCCGCGGCTGTAGTCGCCGGTCACGCCATTCACGCCCATGCCGATCAGATCGACGACGTAGAGGCCTTCCTTGATGTCCGACATCAGTTCCGTGGGCGTCAGCGTCCCCGGCTCCAGCCACAGGTTCGAGGCAGCCGGGCCGGGCGGCCCGCCGGTGCCGCGGCTGGCATGGCCGGTGCTGGCCAGGCCAAGCTGGCGGGCGCTGCGCCAATCCAGGATCCAGCTTGTCAGCACGCCATCCTCCACGATGGCGCGCGGCTGGCCAGCCATGCCCTCGCCATCGAAGGGGCGGGACCGCAGGCCGCGCGGGCGGGTCGGATCATCCCGCACCGTGAGGCCCTTCGCCAGCACCTGCGTGCCGATCCGGTCCGCCAGGAAGGATGTGCCGCGCGCGACGGAGGCGCCGTTGATCGCCCCCAGCAGATGCCCGAGCAGGGAGGAGGAGACACGCGGGTCGAACACCACCGGAATTCGCGCCGTCTTCGCCCGCACCGGGTTCAGCCGCCCGATCGCCTTCTCCGCCGCTCGCCGCCCGATCGTCGCCGGGTCTTCCAGGTCGGCCAGATGGACGACGGAGGACCATTCATAATCCCGCTCCATCCCCGTCCCCTGCCCGGCCAGCGCCGTGCAGGACAGGCTGTGGGAGGTCCGCACGTAATGCCCGGCAAAGCCGGCAGAGGTGGCAAGCGCGATGCGGATGCGGCCCCAGCTTGCATCCGCGCCCTCGCTGTTGGTCACGCCCTTCACTGCCAGCGCCGAATCCTCGGCCGCCGCGGCGCGGGCGATCAGGTCTTCCGCCGTGGGTTCGGTGGCATCCGCCAGGTCCAGCGGCCCGGCATCGCGCGGCGCGTCGAACTGGTCGGCCAGGCCCCCGAAGGGGTCCTCCGGCACCACCTTCGCCATCGCCACAGCGCGTTCCGCCAGCGCGGCAAAGCCCGCAGGGTCGGCGACGGTGGTGGAGACGATGGCCTGGCGCTGGCCGAGGAACACCCGCAGCCCGATATCGAAGCCCTCGGACCGCTCCAATTGCTCGATCCGCCCGAGGCGGCGGGAGACGCTGAGCGAGGCGTTCTGGACATGCAGCGCATCGGCGCTGTCCGCCCCGGCACGGCGGGCGGCGGCGACGAGGTCCGAAAGCAGGTCCAGTTCGCTCACGCCGCCAGCCTCTCGATGATGGCGGGCAGCCCCGGCACCTTGCCGGCCGGGCCGAGGGCCGCCAGCGTCGGCGCGCCGCGGAACGCCATCGCGGCGGCTTCCTGGACTTCCGCCACCGTCACCGCGGCGATGCGCGCCTTTGTTTCCTCGGTCGGGATGATGCGGCCATGCACCTGGAGCTGGCGGGCCAATTGCTCGCAGCGGCTGCCGGTGGACTCCAGGCTCATCAGCAGGCTGGCGCGAAGCTGCGCCTTGGCGCGGGCCAGTTCATCCTCGGAGACGTCGTGCTGCACGCGGCGCAGCTCCTCCAACGCGACCGGCACCAGTTCTTCCGCCTGGTCCTCACCCGTGCCCGCATACACGGCGAACAGCCCGCCATCGGCGAAGGGGGAGGCGAAGGAATAGATGGAATAGACCAGCCCGCGCTTCTCCCGGATCTCCTGGAACAGGCGAGAGGACATGCCACCGCCGAGCAGGGTCGAAAGAAGCTGGGTCGCCATATGCAGCTTGTGGTTGGCGGCGACGGAGGGGAAGCCGAGGCACAGATGCACCTGGTCCAGGTCCCGCTCCTCGCGGAACTCCCCGCCGGTATAGCGCGCTGGCTCCGGCACCGCGGCGATCGCCGCCGGCAGCTCGGAAAAATGCCGCTGGGCGAGGTCGAGCAAATCCTCATGCTCCAGCGCGCCGGCGGCCGCCACCACCATGCGGGACGGGCCGTAATGGCGGCGCATATAGCCGGTCAGCGCCTCCCGGCTCATCGCCTTGATCGTGTCCTCGGTGCCTAGCACCGGGCGGCCCATGGCCTGGGACCCGTAGGCGGTGGCCTGGAAATGGTCGAAGACGATATCGTCCGGCGTGTCGTTCGCTTGGCCGATCTCCTGCAGGATCACGCCGCGCTCACGCTCCAGCTCCTCCGGCACGAAGGTGCTGTGGGACAGGATGTCGCCCAGGATATCGGCAGCGAGGCCCACATCCTCCTTCAGGATCTTGGCGTAGAAGGCGGTGTTCTCGCGGGAGGTATAGGCGTTCAGATGGCCGCCGACATTCTCGATCTCGCGCGCGATGGCGGCGGCATCCCGGCGCTCGGTGCCCTTGAAGGCCATGTGTTCCAGGAAGTGGGAGACGCCGTTTTCCGGCGCCGCCTCATGCCGCGTGCCGGCATCGACATAGGCACCGATCGAGACGGTCTCGACCCGCGGCATCTTCTCGGACACGACCGTCAGGCCGCTCGGCAGCCGGGTCAGGCGAATGGCGTCGTTCATATGTGTCCTTCGCCGCGGTCAGGCGACGTTGCGGAGGGTGTGGCGTCGCACGAAGGCCTCGATCTGGCCGAGATCGGCCGGCAGGCGGGAGAAACGCTCGGGACGCTCATATAGGTCGGCCAGCCGCGAAGGCAGGGGGGCCTCCATGCCGGTGGCCTGCCGCACCGCATCCGGGAATTTCGCCGGATGCGCGGTGGCGGCCACCACGATGGGGATGGCGGGGTCGGAGGGCGGGCTGGCCATGGCGGCGGCGGTGCCGATGGCGGTGTGCGGATCCGCCAGGTAGCCCTGCCCATGCAGCCGCCGGATTTCCTCCAGCGTGCCGGCATCATCCAGCGCGAAGCCACGGAACACCCGGGTGGCGCTGTGCCAGGCGGCGTCGGGCACCGGCATGCGGCCCTCCGCCCGGAAGCGGAGCATGGTGTTCGCGGTCGCCGCGGCATCGCGGCCCATCAACTCGAACAGCAAACGCTCGAAGTTGGAGGAAACCTGGATGTCCATGGACGGGGAGAAGGAGGGCTCGACGCTCCGCATCGTCATGTCGTTGTCCGACAGGAAGCGGGTCAGGATGTCGTTGCGGTTGGAGCCGATCAGCAATTGCGCAATCGGGAGCCCCATGCGCCGCGCCGCCCAGGCCGCCAGCACATTGCCGAAATTGCCGGTCGGCACGGAGAACGCCACCTCCCGGTCCGGCGCGCCGAGCGCCAGCGCGGAGGCGACGTAGTAGGGGATCTGCAGCGCAATCCGCGCCCAGTTGATGGAGTTCACCGCCGAAAGCCGCATCTCCGTCCGGAACGGCGTATCGGCGAACATCGCCTTCACCAGATCCTGGCAATCGTCGAAGGACCCTTCGATGGCCAGGTTCGCCACATTCGGCGCCAGCACCGTGGTCATCTGCCGGCGCTGCACCAGGCTGGTGCGGCCCTCCGGGTGCAGGATGACGATGTCGATCGCAGCGCGGTCGCGGATGGCCTCGATGGCGGCGGAGCCGGTGTCGCCCGATGTGGCGCCGACGATGGTCAGGCGTTCGCCGCGCCGCGCCAGCACATGCTCGAACAGCGGCCCGAGGGCCTGCATCGCCATGTCCTTGAAGGCCAGCGTTGGGCCGTGGAACAGCTCCAGCGCGAAAACCCGGGTGTCGAGCTGCACCAGCGGCGCGACCGCCGGGTGGCCGAAGCCGGCATAGGCCTGGCGCAGCATCGGCAGCAGCGTCGCGTGGTCCGGCTGGCCGCCGGTGAACAGCGACAGGATGCGGGCGGCGAGATCCGGATAGGGCAGGCCGCGCAGGCCGCGCCATTCGGCGCTGGTCAGCACCGGCCAGGTCTCGGGCACGAACAAGCCGCCATCCTCGGCCAGCCCGGCCAGCAGGACGCCTTCGAAATCGCGCGACGGGGCCTCGCCGCGGGTGGAGATGTAGCGCATGCGTCCTGAATAGCCCGCCGCGCCGCGCACCGCGAGGGGGTGGCCTAATCGCCCTGTGCGTGCCCGACCTCGATCAGAAAGGCCTCCACCAACGCGTTGAAGGCGGCGGGGTGCTCGAAATAGGTGGAATGGCCGGCATCCGGCACCGGCGCGACCCGCGCGCCGGGAATCTCCGGCGCCATGGCGTGCAGCGAGAAGGGCGCGATCACCAAGTCCTGGCCGCCGGGGATGAACAGCACCGGGCAGTTGCCGCCGGCCAGATCCGCGGGCGGACGGCGGCGCATCTCGCCCATCCGGGCACGCAGCGCTTCCTTGTCCAGTCCGGCACTCAGCCTGTCCAACTGGCCGTACAGATGATGCAGCGCCGGCTGGCGTTCCGCCATGGCCGGGCCGGCAGCGGGGTGGATGCCCTGGGCCGCCATCGCGGCACGCGCCTCGGCGGAGTCCGTCATCCAGCCCTCCAGCCGCCCCCGCGCCGGCTCCCGCATCTGTCGCGGGTCCAGCGAGCCGGTGGTCGCCGCCAGCACCAAGGCGCGCAGCCGCCCGGGGCGGGCCAGCGCATACTCCACCCCGGTCCAGCCACCCATGGACTGACACACCAGCGCGATGTCGCCGAGCCCAAGATGGCCCACCAGCGCCGCCAGATCCCCCGCATATTCGCGCGGATCCGGCCCGCCTTCCGGCGCGGTGGAGGGAAAGAAGCCGCGGTGGGAGAAGCTGATGCAGGTATGGCGCGGTGCGAAATGCGCCACCTGCTGGAACCAGGACAGGTAGCAACCGCCGAGCCCATGCGCGAAGACGATCGGCGGGCCGCTGCCCGTCACCTCATAGGTGATGGTGCAGCCCGGGCGATCCAGCGTGCCGAGACGGCGGGCGGGTGCGGTGAAGGACAAGGGCGCGGCCTCCTGGAATGGACGCGCAGCCTACAGGGTGAGGCCGGCCCGAAAAGCCCCCAGAGGAAACGTCAGAACCGCCGCAGCAGCCGATCGATGTAATCCAGTTCCTCCTGTGGCCGGGTCCGCTCGGCGCCGCGCTTGCGCAACTCCTCCTGGATCCGGCGGGTGCGGAGCAGTTCCGCCTCATCCGGCACGCGGGTGTCGCTGCCATTGTCCTGGGCACCAGGGGCCTCGCGCGACCGGCGGCCGAGCGGGTCGCGGCCCGGGCCTTGACCCTGGGCGTTCTCCTGCCCGCCTTCCTGCCCGTTCTGGCCCTGGCCCTGGCCGAACATCTCGCCCTCGCCTTCGCCTTCGCCTTCGCCCTCACCCTCGCCCGGCTCGCCCCGGCCGAATTGGCGCTGCATCTGCTGCGCCATCTGGCGGCCCCCTTCCTGCAATTCGCGGATCGCGGTCTGCTGCGGGGTGCGGGCATCACCGCCCTGGGCCAGCGCCTCCTGCGCCTCTCGCATCGCCTGGTCGGCGCGGCCGAGGGGGGCGGGGATTTCGCCGGTCAGGTCACCGAATTGCTGCATCACCTCGCCCAGGGCGCGGCGCAGCGCACGCTGGGTCAGGGACTCGCGCGCCGCATCGGTGCGGCCTTCGGCCTCTGCCGGGTTCGGCTGGCCAGGCGGGGGCTCCGGCTGCTGGGGCTGGCGGGACCAGGGGGCGCGGTTCTGCAGTTGGCGGGCGCGGCGCTCGGCCTCCTGGCGCTGTGTCTCGACCTCGGCACGGCGGTGGCCGCTATCCAGCATCTGGGTCTGGCGGCGCACCATGTCCTGCACCACGCCCATCTGCTGCTGGCCGCGCTGGCGCTGCTGGCGGTTGCGCTCCGCCGCCTCGTTCTGCGGGGTGCGGCCTTCCTCCAGCGCGCGCAGCATCTCCTCCAGCTCCGCCAGCTCGCGCTCGGCATCCTGCGGGCGCTGGTCGCGGTTGGCTTCTCGCATCCGGTCGGTGCGGCGTTCCAGGTCGCGGCGGTCCATCAGGCGGTTCTGCGGGTCGGTGGTCATCGACTCCGCGTTTTCCTGCTGCAGCCGCTCGGCCAGCGCTTCCAGATGCTGGCGGATGGCGTCGCGCAGTTCCTGGATGCGGCGATCCGTCTCCGCCCGCTGTTCCTGAGCCTGCTGGTCCTGTTCCTGGGCCTGCTCCGGCGTCCGTTCCTGTTGCTCGGCCTGCTCGCGCTCCGCCTGTTCGCGAAGCTGCTGTTCCAGCGCCTCCCGCAGCTCGGCGCGGGCCTGTTCCAGGGCGCGGGCGGTGCGGTCGGCGCGGCCTTCCTCCAGCGCCAGGGCGGTTTCCCACATCAGATCCTGCGCCTCCTCCACCGCCGCCGGGCGCTGGTCGCGCAGCAGGCGGTGGCGCGCGGAGCGCAGCGCCAGGAAGGTCGTGGTGTCGTGTTCGAAGGCCTCCGGCGCGCCGGAAAGCCGGTCCAGCTCGGCCCGCACCTCCCGCCGCGCCGTGGGGTCCAGCGACAGCGCCTTGCGGAGCGTGATCAACGCCACCGCGACCGGATGGGTGAAGGCTCGTTCCGGCAGGGTCACGCGGGCAGGGTTGGAGCGACCCTCCTGCCCCGCCCCGTCCCGCGCCAGAAGCTGCACCTCCACCTCCAGCCCGGCCCAGGGATGGGCGGACAAATCGGGACCGGCGATGCCATGGGCCTCGCGCGGCTGCACGCTGGGTAGGTTGATGTCGATCGCGTGGGCCGGCGCCTGCGGCCGCGCCACCAGGCGGAATTCCGCCACCAGCCCGGCCAGGCCCCAATCATCCTCCGCCTGCCAGGGCAGGCGCAGCGCCAGGCCGCGCTGGGCGCGGGCGGGCGGTTCGCTGAAACCGGCGGTCGGCGGCTGGTCGGCCTGCACGGTCAGGGACCAACCCGCGACCTCCGACCCGTTGCGGCGGATCACCAGCCGCGCGCCCTGGTCGAGCCGCGCCTCCGCCGCCCAGGATTGGGCATCGAGGGCGCGGAAGGGCATCGCCTCCCCGCCAAGCTGCAGTTCCGGCGCACCGCCGCTGCCGCCCGAGAGCGCCACCTGCAAGCGGCTGCCCTGCGGCACCGTTACCTCGCCGCCGGCCGTGTCCAGGAAGATGGGCGCGGCATTGGTATAGGCGGGCGGCGTCACCCAGGCTTCCAGCCGCAGCGCCGGCGCGGCCACCGCCAGGCCGAATTCCGGCAGCAGGGCGCGGCGCAGCCGTTCCGGCGCCTCCGCCCCCGCCATCACCAGCGCGGCGCCCAGCGCGAGGCCCAGCCCGGCGCGCAGCGCGATCGGGTCCCGCCTCGCCAGTCCCGGCCGTGGCAGGCCAACGCGCAGCTTGTCGATGGAGGCGGTGGTGCGGCGCCGATGCGCCTCCCACACCGCCAGGGCCACGGGGTCATTCCCCGCCGGCCGGTCCGCCAGCGCGGCGAGCGGCCGGTGGGCGAGGCCGGAGGCCGCCTCCAGCCGCCGATCAGCCTCCGACGGCTTCGGCACGGCCACGCCGCGGAAGCCGCGGATGCCGGCATAGATGGCGGCCAGCGCGAAGAAGAAGGTCAGAAAGGGCCGCAGCCAGGACGGCAGCAGCAGCGGCAGGCCGAGCAGCGCGACCAGCAGGAACAGCCCGACCACGCCGAGCGGCGGCCACAAGGCGGGCCAGAGCCGTTCCCAGCCCAGCGCCAACCGCGCCAGAATCCGGCGCCGCGGCAAAACGCGAAGCGGGTAGGCCTCGCGCCGGCCGCTCATGCGGCGAACCACTCCGGCAGTCGTTGGCCGGCCAGCAGGGCGTCCTGGGTCTGGCGCTCGCGCACCGTGGCGAAGCGGTCGCCATCCACCAGCACTTCGGCGGCCAGGAGCCGGTTGTTGTAGGTGCTGCTCATCGCCGCGCCGTAGGCTCCCGCATCCAGGAAGGCCACGAGGCTACCCGGTTCCAGACGTGGAAGGCCACGATTTCGCGCAAAGGTGTCGCCCGATTCGCAGATCGGTCCGACCACATCGGCCGGCGCCACGGCGGCGGTGTAATCGGCGGGCGCGACCGGGACGATGCCATGCCAGGCATCGTACATCGCCGGGCGCACCAGATCGTTCATCGCCGCATCCAGCACCACGAAGCGGCGCTCGGCGCCCTGCTTCTGCAGGATGACGGAGGCCAGCAACACGCCGGCCGGCCCTGCGATCCAGCGCCCCGGTTCCACCATCAGCTCCACGCCCAGATTGCCGAGGGTGGCCTGGATGGCACCCGCCAGGGCCGCCGGGTGCGGCGCCGGCTCGTCCCGGTACGGGATGCCGAGGCCGCCGCCGCAATCGACGCGCTCCACCGGCAGCCCCTGGGCGCGCAGCGTGCGGACCAGGTCGGCCAGATGGCCATAGGCGATGCGGTAGGCGGAGACGCCGGCGGTGATCTGGCTGCCGATATGCACGGCCACGCCGATCGGCTGGATGCCGGGCAGGCTCGCCATGCGGGCATACAGTGCCGGGGCGTCGCCGATGGCGATGCCGAACTTGTTCTCCGACTTGCCGGTGGTGATCTTGGCGTGGGTCTTGGCATCCACATCCGGGTTCACCCGCAGCGCCACGCGGGCGGTGCGGCCCATGCCAGCGGCAATGGCGGAGATCATCTCGACCTCCTCCGCGCTTTCGGCGTTGATCTGCTGGATGTCCTCGGTCAGCGCCAGGCGGATTTCCGCCAGCGTCTTGCCGACGCCGGAGAAGACGATGTGGCTGGCCGGGATGCCGACGGCGCGGGCGGCGCGAAGCTCACCTTCGGAGACGACATCGGCACCGGCCCCGGCCTGCCCCAGCGTCCGCAGCACGGCGAGGTTCGGGTTGGCCTTCACCGCGAAATGCACCTGCGCGCCGAGGCGGGCATCGTCCAGCGCGGATTGCAGCATGGCCAGGCGGCGGCGCAGCGTGTTGGCGGAGTAGACCCAGGTGGGGCTGCCGACCGCGGCGGCGATGCGCGCCAGCGGCACCTCCTCCATCATCAGCCCGGCCAGCGGGTCCATGCGGAGATGCGGGCGGAGGGCGAGCAGCTCGGCGAAGCTGGGGTCGGAATCCGGGTGGAGCTGGGGAGCGGGTGCGGCCATGTCCCTATTCTGGGGGCACGGCCCGCACACGCCAAGCGCTACCGGCTCGGATAGGTCCGTGGATAGGTGACCGCCTCCGCCGGGCCGGGCGGGCGGATGCCGCCGGCACGGCCGCAGGCGGCCAGCGTGCCGGCCACCAGGAGCAGGGCGATGAACAGCCTCATGCGAGCTTCTCCTGCCATTCGGCTGCCATCCGCACCACATTCGCCGGCGCCGTACCGCCGAAGGAGGTGCGGGACCGGACGGAGGCATCCACCGTCAGCACGTCGAAGACGCCCTGGCTAATGCGCGGTTCCACCTGCTGCATCTGGGCAAGGCTCAGCCCGGCGAGGTCCACCCCCGCCGCCTCCGCCATCGCCACCAGTTTTCCGGTCACGTGGTGGGCGTCGCGGAAGGGGAATTTCAGCTCCCGCACCAGCCAATCGGCCAGGTCGGTGGCGGTGGAGAAGCCGGCGCCGGCGGCCACCTTCAGCCGCTCCAGCTGCGGCACCATGTCGCGCACCATGCCACCCGTGGCGGCAAGGCACAGGGCCAGGGTCTCGGCGGCATCGAAGATGCCTTCCTTGTCCTCCTGCATGTCCTTGCCATAGGTCAGCGCCAGGCCCTTCAGCACGGTCAGCATGCCCACCAGCGCGCCGAACACGCGGCCGGTCTTGCCGCGCACCAGCTCCGCCGCATCCGGATTGCGTTTTTGGGGCATGATGGAGCTGCCCGTGGTGAACGCATCAGACAGCTTCACGAAGCCGAAATAGGGGTTGGTCCAGATCACCACCTCCTCCGCTAGGCGCGAGAGGTGGGTGACGCACATGGCGCAGGCGAACAGGAATTCGGCAGCGAAATCGCGCGACGCCACGGCATCCAGGCTGTTACGCATCGGCCCGTCGAAGCCCAGCGCGGCGGCCGTCATGTGCCGGTCGATCGGGAAGCCGGTGCCGCACAGCGCGGCGGACCCCAGCGGGCTTTCATTCAACCGCTTGCGGCAATCGGCCAGCCGGCCGCGGTCGCGGGACAGCATCTCGACATAGGCCAGCAGGTGGTGGCCGAAGGTGGTGGGCTGGGCGGGCTGCAGGTGGGTGAAGCCCGGCATCACCGTGCCGGCATGTTCCGCGGCGCGGGCCACCAGGGCGCGCATGACGTCCGCGATCTGCCGGTCCAGCCCATCGATCGCATCCCGCGTCCACAGCCGCACATCCAGCGCCACCTGGTCGTTGCGGCTGCGCGCGGTGTGCAGGCGCTTGCCGGCCTCACCGATCCGTTCCGTCAGCCGCGCCTCGATGTTCATGTGGATGTCCTCCAGCGCGTCGCTGAAGACAAATCTTCCCGAATCAATCTCCTCGGCGATATCCGCGAGGCCATGGCGGATCGAAGCCTCGTCCTCGGCGCTGATGATCCCTACATGCTTCAGCATCGCCGCATGGGCGAGGCTCCCGGAAATGTCCTGGCGCCACATCTTGCGGTCGAAGCCGATGCTGGCATTGATCTCCCGCATGATGGCGGAGGGGCCTTCGGCATAACGCCCACCCCAGAGGTCATGGCTCGCACGCTGTTCGGTCACGGAGGAGGTCTTTCGAGGTGTCTTGGAAATCCGGCAGCCGCCGCGCCCTGTTGGGGGCCGCGACCGGCGCGACCCTACTCGCCACGACGGGGGCACGCCAAGCGGCGGCGTCAAATGGCCTGCAACGCATGGTCGAACACCCGGAGCCGCGGCCCCTGCCCGAGGGTCTGTCCTTCACCGATGCCGAGGGCCGGCCCTTCATGTTCGAAGCATTCCGCGGCAAGGCGCTGGTGGTGAATTTCTGGGCGACCTGGTGCCCACCTTGCGTTGCCGAGATGCCGGCGCTGGACCGGCTGCACGCCATGGTCGCCCGTGACGGGATCGAGGTGCTGGCCCTGTCCAATGACCGCGGCGGCCGCGCCCAGGTGGAGCCCTTCTACCAGCGCACCAACCTACGCCACATGGCCATCTGGCTGGACCCGCGCGGTGCGACCGGCCGCGCGCTGGCCGTGCGCGTGCTGCCCACCACCATCCTGATCGACCGGCGCGGCCTGGAAGTTGCCCGCCTGATGGGGGAGGCCGAGTGGGACCAGCCTGAGCTCGTCGCCGCCATCCGCCGGTTGACCCGCACCCCGGCCAGCGCTGAAACCAGCACCCGCACCTGATTTAGGACGTCTCTGCCATGACCGATTTCGCCACGCGGCTCGACAGGCTGGCGGCGCTTGCCGTGAAGGTGGGGCTGAATCTGCAACCCGGGCAGGAACTGGTGATGACCAGCCCGGTGGAGGCGCTGCCGCTGGTGCGCCGTATCGCCGTGCATGCCTACCAGGCTGGCGCCACGCTGGTGACGCCGCTGATCGGCGATGACGAGGTGGCGCTGGCCCGCTACCGCCACGCCGCGCCGGAGGCCTTCGACGTCGCCCCCGGCTGGCTGTTCGAGGGCATGGCCCAGGCGTTTCGGGGTAATGCGGCGCGTCTGGCCGTGGTGGGCGAGAGCCCGACCCTGCTGGCGGGGCAGGACCCGGAGAAGGTGGCGCGGTCCAATCGCGCGCGGTCGATCGCCTATCGCCCGGCGCTGGAGCTGATCACCAGCTTCGCCATCAACTGGAACCTGGTCCCCGCCTCCACCCCCGGCTGGGCGCGCGAAGTCTTCCCGGGCATTCCCGAGGACGAGGCGGTGGCCAAGCTGTGGGACGCAATCTTCGCCGCCTGCCGCGTCGATGTGGCGGACCCGGTGGCCGAATGGGCGGCGCATAATGCGCGGCTGCATGCGCGGACGAAGTACCTCAACGAAAAGGACTTTTTGGAACTGCGCTACCGCGGGCCGGGCACGGATCTGACGCTCGGCCTGGCGGATGGGCATCTCTGGGCGGGCGGCGCGGAGCCGGCGAAGAACGGCATCACCTGCAACCCGAACATCCCGACCGAGGAGGTATTCACCACCCCGCACCGCCTGCGCGTACACGGCACCGTCCGCTCCACCAAGCCGCTGGCCTATGCCGGCACGCTGATCGAGGACATCGTGGTGCGCTTCGAGGAAGGCCGCATCGTGGAGGCCCATGCCTCCAAGGGCGAGGAAGTGCTGCGCAAGGTGCTGGAGACGGATGAGGGCGCGGCACGGCTGGGCGAGGTGGCGCTGGTGCCGCATTCCTCCCCGATCTCGGCCAGCGGGCTGCTGTTCCGCAACACGCTGTTCGACGAGAATGCGGCGAGCCACATCGCCCTCGGCCAGGCCTACACCACCTGCCTGCGGGATTCGGTGGGCGTGCCGATGGACCGGCTTTCGGCGCGTGGCGCCAATGCGTCCCTGATCCACATCGACTGGATGATCGGCAGCGGCGCGCTGGATGTGGATGGCGTGACCAAGGATGGCGCGGTGGAGCCGCTGATGCGCAGCGGGGAATTCTTGGCGGTCTGAGCTTCCCAGCAAATCCGCGCGACGAGCGTTCTGCGCGCGGATTCTGCCTTAGCGTCCCGGTGCCGGCGGCGGTCACAGCCGCCGGCCCAATAACCGGGATGAAACATCATGAGACAGATATCGCGCCGCGGCCTGTTCGGTGCCGCCTGCCTGGCCTGCGGCACCGGCCACCTGGCCGCAACGCCGGTCCAGGCGCAAGGCTGGTCGCCACCCGCCGCCGCGCAGCGCTGCCCCAGCCGCTGGGGCCCGAATGACCGCCGCGGCTCGATGAACCTGATGACGCCGGCCCGCGCGCAATCCGCCTCCAGCCTGATCCGCACGGGGGAGATGGTGGAGCTCGGCCATGTGCTGGCGCCCAGCATGCCCTTCTTCGGCACCAGGCGCTTCGACCTGCACACCAAGCGCACCTTCATGAACCCGGAGGGCAATCGCCGCGGCTCCAATGAGGAGATCGTCATCACCGAGATCGGCCAGGTCGGCACCCAGCTCGACGCCTTCCCGCACCAAACCATCGGCGACCAGGTCTATAACTGCGTGGACCTGCCCGGCATCACCGGCCGGTCCGGCTTCACCGAGATGGGGGTGCACACCATCGGCACCGTCTTCACCCGCGGCGTGTTGATCGATGTCGCCGGCGCCAAGGGCGTGCCGATCCTGGGCGATGACTATGAGATCACCGTGGCGGATCTGGAGGAGGCGCTGCGCCGCCAGAACACGCAGTTGGCGGAAGGCGACGCCGTGCTGATCCACACCGGCTGGGGCACGCTGTGGGGTCGCGAGAATGCGCGCTACGTGCGGAGCTGCCCGGGCCTCGGGGTGGCGGCGGCGGAATGGCTGATCGCGCGCAATCCGATCCTGATGGGTGCCGACAATTGGCCGGTGGAATGCGCGCCGTCCAAGACCATGCCCGATGCCTCCCTGCCCGTGCACCAGCTGGCCCTGGTGGTGCATGGCGTGCATCTGTTGGAAAATCTGAAGCTGGATGAGCTGGCGCGCCGGCCGGAACGGCAATTCGCCTTCATGATGCAGCCGCTGAAGGTGCAAGGCGGCTCCGGCAGCACCGTGGCGCCGACTGCAATCTTCTGAAAACAGCAGGCCCGCCGCCGGGTTGGCGGCGGGCCTTGCGGGTCAGGTCTCCGTGCCGCCATTCACCTGCAGCATCTGGCCGTTGATGAACCCCCCATCCGCCGAGACCAGCAGCCGCACCATCGCCGCCACTTCCCGCGGCTGCCCCATGCGGCCGACCGGCACGCGGGCGACCATCTTCTGGCGGTACTCGGTGGGGTTCTCATCCTCGTCATCCGCCGCGATCGGGCCGGGCGAGATGGCGTTCACCGTGATGCCCTTTGGCCCGAATTCCTTGCCCATCGACTTGGTCAGGCCCCACAGCCCGTGCTTGGCGACCGACACCGGCGCGCGGCCGGCATAGCCGTGGATGGCGTTCATGCCGGTGAAGTTGACGATACGGCCCCAGCCGCGCTCCAACATCCCGGGCAGGCAGGCCTGGGACAGCCAGATCGCGGCTTCCAGGTCCACCGACATAACCCGGCGCCAATCCTCGGCGGTGGTCTCCAGGAAGGCCTTGGCGGGGCGGAGCGCGGCGTTGTTCACCAGCACATCGACCGCGCCGAATTCACCGAGTGCCGCGGCGGCGATACGGCCGCAGGCGGCGGGGTCGCCGACATCGCCCATGGCGACCAGGGATTTCACGCCCAGCGCCTTTGCCTCCGCCGCCACGGATTCGGCAGCCGCGCGGTCGGACGATCCGTTGATGACGACGTTGAAGCCATCCCCGGCCAAGGCGAGGGCGACGGCGCGGCCGATATTGCGGCCGGCGCCGGTGATCAAAGCGGTCTTCATGCGACAGAACTCTCCTTAAGCGGCCCGCCGGATGAAATCGGCGCAGCGTTCGCCCACCATCAAGGCGGCGGGCTGAATATTGGGGGATGGGATCAGCGGGAAGACGCTGGCATCGGCCACACGCAGCCCGGCCACGCCGCGCACCCGCAATTCCGGGTCGAGCACGGCGCGGCTATCCGTACCCATGCGCGCGGTGCCGCAGGGGTGGAAGACGGTGCCGGCGGTGGCGCGGATGTTTGCTTCCAGCGCCGCGTCGCTGCTGCCGGCAGGGCCGGGGCGGAGTTCTTCCTCGATCAACCCGGCAAAAGGCGCGCTGGCGGCGATGCGTTGGGACAGGCGGGCGGCGCCGAGCATCACCCGCAAATCATTCGGATGGTCCAGGTAATTGGGCCTGATCACCGGCCGGTCCGCCGGATCGGGCGAGGCCAATGTCAGCCAGCCGCGGCTATCCGGCCGGCAGGGGCCGTAATTCCACATCACCCCCGGGAAGGGATGCAGCCCCTTGCTGTAGTCAAACGTCGAGAAATTGACGAAGAGGATCTGCGCCTCCGCCTCCTCCGCCCCCGGCGTGATGCGAGCGAAGGCCGTCGCCTCCCCGGCGCCGATCGCCAGCGGCCCGGCGCGGCGCAGCAGCCAGTCCAGCCCCATGGCGCCCTTGCGGAAATTGCTGCCCAGGATCTCGTTCAGCGTGCCGCAGGGTTTCGTGCGGAAGATGAATTTGGATATCAGGTGGTCCTGCAGATTGCGGCCAACATCGGGGCTGTGCGCCACGCTCCCGATGCCGAATTCCGCCAGCGCCGCCGCATCGCCGATGCCCGACAGCATCAGCAGCTTCGGTGATTCAATCGCCCCCGCGCTCAGCACGATTTCGCGCGTTGCCCGGAACACCCCCTGCCCGGTCTGCACGCCCACCGCGCGCCCTTCCTCGAACAGGATGCGCTGCACGGTGATGCCGGTCTCCACCCGCAGATTCGGCCGCCGCATGGCCGGGTGCAGATAGGTGCGGGCGGAAGATGAACGAAGCCCGTTGCCGACATTGAGCTGGATCGGCCCGGCGCCCTCGATCGGCCCGCCGCCATTCACATCGCCGAAGCGCGGCAGGCCGGTGGCGACGCAGGCATCCACAAAGGCCTTCGCCGCCGGCGCCAGGCGCTTCGGTTCGCGGACGCGGATCGGGCCTTCCGTGCCGCGCGTCTCGGAAGGCGGTCCCTCCCACGTTTCGAGCCGCCGGAAGAAGGGCTGCACATCCGCATGCGACCAGCCGCGCGCGCCGGATTGCGCCCAGCGGTCGTAGTCATTCGGGCTGCCGCGCAGAAACACCAGGCCGTTGACCGAGCCCGACCCGCCCAGCACGCGCCCCCGCGGCCAATGGATGGCGCGGTCGGCCAGCGCCGGCTCTGGCTCCGTCATGAAGCGCGGATCGTAGCGGCCGGTGCCGAACAGCTTGGCGTAGCCGATCGGCAGGCGGATCCAGGGGTCACGATCCGGCGGCCCGGCCTCCAGCAGCAGCACGCGGCAGGACGGGTCCTCCGACAGCCTGGCGGCAACGACGCAGCCGGCCGAGCCGCCGCCGATGACGATGATATCCGCCACTTCCCCCGCCTGCATCGGCCGGACGCCCCCGTTTCCCTTGTGTCGCAGCCTCGCCGCAAGCGGGCGAGGCCGCAAGCCGTCACGGTTCCAGCTTCACCCCGGTGCGCGCCACCACACCCCTGAACTTTACCACCTCCGCCCGGAAGAAGGCGGTGACATCCGCCGGGCTGTTCGGCCGGGTCCAGGGGGCGACGCCCGCGACCAGCAGGCGTTCGCGCAGCTGCGCCTGGCCCAAGGCCTCCCGGATCGCGGCGTTGAGCTGGGCCACCACCGGCGCGGGCATGTCCTTTGGCCCGATCACGGCGAACCAGTTCTCCAGATCGAAGCCGGGCAGCGCCGTCTCGTTCAGGGTCGGGATATCGGGGAAGGAGGGGAAGCGCTCCATCCCCGTCACCGCGACGCCGCGCACGCGCCCATCCCGCACCTGGCCGGCGGCGGAGGCGAGCACGGCCACCCCCCACTGCGTCTCCGCCTTGGCGATGCTCTCCACCATCTGCCCGCCGGAGCGGTAGGCGATGTGCGGAAAGCGCCCGCCCTGCCCCAGGACATTGACGAACATCTCGGCCGAGAGATGCGGCATGGAGGCGACGCCGGAGGAGGCGAAGGGCAGTTCCTCCGGCACCCCCTGCCGCATCCGCGCCACCATCTCCTGCGGCGAGGTGACGGGCAGGTTGGGCTGCGCCACCACGATCATCGGGCCGGTGCCGACCATGGCGATATGCGTGTAGTCCGCCACCGGATCGTAGCGCGTGCCGCCGACGATGGCAGCCGGCGCCAGCGCGTGGGAGGATGCCTCCACCAGCATCAGCACATGGCCATCCGGCGCCTGGCGACGCAGCCAATCGGCGGCAATGATGCCGGCGGCACCCGGCCGGTTTTCCACGATCACCCGGCCATTGGTGCCGAGCGCCGGCCCCAGCCGGTCCGCCAGCAGGCGGGAGGTGATGTCCGTGGACCCTCCGGGGGAGAAGCCGACGGCCAGGTTGATGGTCCGGTCCGGGAAGGCCCAGGCCGGCGTGGCCAGGCCGGCGGCCAGCAGGGCCGCGCCCATCCCGAGCGCGCTGCGTCGCAGAAGCATCTTGTTCCTCCTTGGATTTTTCTTGACCCGGGAGCCTTGCCCCAGCCGCGCGCCAGGGCAAGGGGGCTGGCCGAACATGTCCAAATGCAACGCGGACGACAGCATCGTTGCGGCCCCGGCGGCTTGCTGGCACCTTCGATGCGACCCGATCGGAGAGGATCAAGGCATGCGTGGGTGGATGATGGCGGCCGGCGCGGTAGCGGTGCTCGGCATGGCTGGCGCGGCGGTGGCGCAGGATGTGGTAGCGGAACGCCGCGCCGGGCTGCGCGGTATGGGCCAGACGATGGAAGCGGTGGCGGCCACCGTGCAATCGCGCGGCGATACCCGCGCCCTGGTGCCGCGGATCGAGGCGATGTCCGCCTTCGTGCAGACCCTGCCCAATTTGGTGCCGACCGCCAGCCTCACCCCGCCGCAGCCGCAGGGCACCCAGCCGGGCCAGACCCGCGCGCTGGCCGCGATCGATTCCGACCGCGCCGGCTTCCAGACCCGGACGGACACCATGCTGACGGCGCTGGCCTCGCTGAAGACCGCCGCCGAATCGGGTAGCATCTCGCCCGACCTGCTGCGCAGCACCGGCGGCACCTGCGGCGCCTGCCACCAGCAGTTCCGCGCCCGCTAGCCACAACTTGAAGGCCCTCTCCCCCCAACAGGGGGAGAGGGTTGGGTGAGGGGGGCATCACGCGCGCCCGCCCCTCACCCGAAGGCGCTGGCGCTGCCCTGCGCCTGTCCCCACTGCACCAGCGCCCAGACGGCCACCGCCGCCAGCGCCAGCAACACGGCAGCCAGCCAATTGCTGCCCATGCGCGGCACCGGGCCGCGATATGCCACCGGCAGGCGCAGCGCGCCGGTGATCATAGGCCCGACCAGATTCTGCTTCCGCACCAGGCGATAGGCCAGGATCGCGAGAATATGCAGCACCGCCACGCCGACGATCACCCAGAACACTCGCAGATGGATCGAGGTGGCCAGCGCGCTGGTCGAGGTATCGACCGCGCGCGCCAACGGGCCGCGGGTGAAGATCTCATCATCCGCGAATAGCCCACTGCCCGCCTGCGCCAGCAGCAGCCCCAGCATCACCAGCACCATCCAGCCGCCGGCGGCATTGTGGCCGATCTCGATCGCCGCCTGGCGCCGCCGGAAATGTCCGAGATGGCGCAGCCCCTCCAGGGGTGAGGCGAGGAAACTGCGGAACCGCGCGGTGTGGCTGCCGACGAAACCCCAGGCGATGCGGAACACCAGCAGCGTCAGCAGGGTGTAGCCGGACCAAAGATGCAGGTCGAAGCGATGCGTCTCCGCCGTCCACCAGGAGAACGGGATCAGCAGCACGATCAGCCAATGCACCATTCGAATCCAGGGGTCCCAGACCTTCAGGCGGCGGGTGCCCGGCAAGGCGTTCGTCTCGCGGTCCATCGGGCCTCCTCGTCGCTGCAACGAAACCGGTGTGGCGCGGCGCGGCGCGGGCGGCAAGTTTCAGAAGGTGACGCTTGCGCGCGGCGCCACGGCGCGGCCTTTTGCGCGCATGTCCCTGCCCGCATCGATCCCTGTCTGGCTGATTCCCGGCGCGCTGGCGCTGGCCCTCACCCTGGTCCTGGCCCTGTTCAGCCGAAAGTGGCGCGCGGCTGGCACCATCGCGCTGGGCGCGGGGGTGCTGGCGGGGTGGTGGTGGCTGTTCGGGGCGCTGCCGGCCTCGCCACGTCAATTGCCGGAGAGGCTGCCGCTGCTGGCGCTGGCGATGCTGGGCCTGGTGGCGCTTGGGCTGGCGTGGCGGCGGGCGCCAGCGTGGCTGTTGCCGGGGCTGGGCGTGCTGGGCGCCGGTTGGTGGATGGCGGGCGCACCGCGCAACCTGCCCGACCTGATGCAGGCGGCGCCGGTGCTGGCTGGCGTTGCCCTTTACGCGCTGCTGGCGCTGCGGCTGGCCCGGTGGCGCGCGGTGCTGGCGGCGGCGTTGATGGCGGGTGGGCTGGCGCTGGCCGGGCTGCCGGGGCCGGCGCTGCCGCTGGCCCTGGTGCTGCTGGGCGCCAGCCTTGGGGCGATGGCCGGGCCGGGGGCTCCGATCCTGGCCGCCCTGCCCTTCGCCGCGGGGCTGGCGGCGCTGGCGGCCCTGCCGGTGCTGGCGCGCGGCACGCCGCTGGATTGGGGTATGGCCCTGCTGCCGCTGGCCGCCCTGCTGCCCTGGCCGCGCCGCCGCTGAGTGTTCAGCCGAACAGGAAATCCCGCACCAGCGCCGCCGAGGCATCCGGGTCCGAGGCCGCGACGTGGTAGCTGTCATTCTCCACCACCACGAGGCGGGAGCCGGCGATGCGTTGCTGCCACGCCCGCACTTCCTCCACCGAACCGAGGCCGCTGCCGGTGGTGGTCACCACCAGCGTCGGCGCGCGGATGGCGCCCACCTCCGCCGTCACATCCACGCTCGGCACCATCTGAAGGAAACCCTCCAGCGTGGAGGCGGCGGTGCGGCCCATCATCTCCGTCCACCAGGCCAGCGCCGCCGCACTCATCAGCGTGCCCATGCGGCCGGCATTGGAGGCCGCGACCCAGGCGGGCACGCCCTCCGCCGCGATCTGCGCCCGCCAGCCGGGTGTGCGCCCGGCCATGTTGGTCAGGGATGCCGGGCCGCCGAGCACCGCCAGCTTCGCCACCAATTCAGGATGCCGCGCCGCCACGGCCAGCGCGATGGTGCCGCCGATCTTGCCGCCCACCAGATGCACGCGCGCCACGCCCAGATGGCCAATCAGCGCCACCACATCCGCGACAAGCCGGTCGAAGCGCCAGGGGTGGTCGGCCGGCATCGGCGTCGATCCGCCATAGCCGCGCAGATCCAGCCGCACCACGCGCGCCTGGCGCGACAGGGCGGGCACGAAGGCGCGAAACGCCTCCCCGCTCTCGGCCAGGCCGTGCAGCAGCAGCACGGTGGGGGCGGGCGCCCAGGGGTCGGTGAAATCGTCCACCGTGTAGGCCAACGTGACGCCGGGCGAGACCTCGAAATGGGGCATGGTGGGCGTCCTCAGATGCAGCGGGTGCCGCCGCCATCGATGTCGATATTGGTGCCGGTGATGAAGCCGGCGCGGTCGGAACAGAGGAAGGCCACCAGGCCCGAAACCTCCTCCGCCGTGCCGAGCCGCCCCATGGCGACGGAGGCGATGGCGGCCGCATTTTCCGCCGCCGGATCCCGCCCGCTGCCCGGTCCACCCAGGGCCGCGCCCTGGCTGATCAGCGCATCCCAGCGCGGGGTCGCGATCGGGCCGGGGTTGACGCCGACCACCAGCACATTATCCGCCGCGCAATCCTGCGCCAGCGCATGGGTGAAGCTGAGCAGCGAGGCATTCACGCTCGACCCGACGATATAAGTCGCGCGCGGCTGGTGGCCGGAGCGGCCGATGATGTTGATCACCCGCCCCCAGCGCCGCGCCCGCATCGGCGGCACCAGCAGCCGCGCGCAGCGCATGTAGCCCATCAGCTTCAGGTCGATGGATTTGCGCCAGGTGGAATCATCGCTGTCGGCGATGCGGCCCATCGGCGTGGCGCCGGCATTGTTCACCAGGATGTCGATGGCCCCCAGCGCCGCCTGCGCCTGCGCCAGCGCGGCCTCCAGCGCCGCGTCATCCACAAGATCCACGGCGATCGGCACGGTGCGGCTGCCGGTCTCGGCGGTGATGGCGGCGGCGGCCTCGGCCAGGCGGTCGGCGCCGCGCGCCAGCATCGCCACGGCCACGCCCTCAGCGGCCAATTCTCGGGCGATGGCGCGGCCGATGCCCATGGAGGCGCCGGTGACCAGCGCCGTCCTGCCCTTCAAGCCGAGTTCCATGGCCCTGCCCTTCCCCGTTTCCAGCCAGCACAGGCCGCGCCCGGGCGCCGGTGTCAACCAGGGGGACGCTTGCGCGGCGCGGCGGTGCACCACAAATCCGCCGGGACATGCAGATCCTGAAAACCGCCCTGATCCTGTTCGCCCTGTTCTTCCTGCTGCCGCTCGGCGTTTCCGCGGCGATCTACCAATGGGACGGCATCGGCCCATCCTGGCGGCTGGCCGACCGCAGCAGCGCCGGGCTGCTGCCGCCGGCGGCGCAACAGCCTGAGGCAGTGGTGCGGGTATTTGCCGCCCCCACCGTGCGCTGGCGCGGTATTTTCGCCGTGCATAGCTGGGTGGTCATCAAGCCCGAGGGGGCCGATGCCTATACCCGCTACGACTACACCGCCTGGGGCGACCCGATCCGCGTCAACGGATTCGAGGCCGATGGCCGCTGGTTCGGCCGGGCGCCGCAACTGGTCTTCGCGGCGGATGGGCCGGATGCCGCAGCCATGATTCCCCGCATGCAGGCCGCCATCGCCGAATATGCCTGGCGGAACCGCGGCGACTACCGCGTCTGGCCCGGCCCCAACTCCAACACCTTCGTCGCCGCGGTGCTGGATGCGGTGCCGGGGGTGCAGGCGACGCTGCCACCGAATGCCATCGGCAAGGATTTCCCGCATGACGGAAGCTGGCTGCGCTGGACCGGCTCCGGCACCGGCGTCCGGCTGACGCTGGGCGGCTATGCCGGGCTGACGCTGGGCTGGGTGGAGGGGGTGGAGGTGAACATCCTCGGCGCCGTCGCCGGGCTGGATCTGCGCCGCCCGGCATTGAAGCTGCCCGGGCTCGGAAGGCTGGGGCTGGACCCGGTGCCGGGCGTCGCCGCGGCGCAGCCGTAAAGGCGATCGTTCCAGGAAATTTGAAAGGGCGGTGAACGAACCGCGAGGGGTTGCGTTGTCACCAGGATGCTTGCGTAGCCGGCGCATGATGCCGGCTGCCGGGCAGGAACTTCGACTCCACTTCCCAAGGAAGGAAACGATGATGCGCCTAGTGGCAACAGCCGCCATACTTGGCCTGCTGGCGGCCCCGGCCGCCCTGGCCCAGGGGCAGCGCGGACCGGACCAGGAGCCCAGCGTCACCGACCATGTGCAAACCGTACGCGACCTGGCCGCCGTCTGCGACCCCGGCGTGCGGGGCATGCGCCGGTTCGAGGCGATCGCCTATTGCCAGGGCTTCCTGACCGGCGCGGCACAGTACCATGCGCTGCTCTACCCGGCGGGTGGCCCGGCGCGGCCGCTGTTCTGCGTGCAAAGCCCCGGCCCCTCCATCGCGGAGACCGGCCTCGGCTTCGCGGCCTGGGCGCGGGCCAATCCGCGCTTCGGCAATGAGCCGGCGCTGGATGGCTTCTTGCGCTACGCCCAGGCGGAATTCCCCTGTGCGACGCCGGCGTCCAACCGGGCGCGCCCGACCCGCCCGACCCGCTGAGCGAAAGGAAACCCATCATGCGCGCCTTGCGCCTCGTTCTCCCCCTGGTCGCCGCCTTTGGCCTTTCGGCCTGCGCCGACATGAACCCAACCCAGCAGCGCGTCGCGACCGGCGCCCTGGGTGGCGGCGCCCTTGGCGGCGTCATCGGCTCCTTCAGCGGCAATGCCGGCCTCGGCGCGCTGCTGGGTGCTGGCGCCGGCACGGCCGGTGGCTTCCTGTACGACCAGTCGCAGCCCCGCTACGACGATCGCCGCGCCCCGCAACGCGATTACCGCCGCGACGACGACCGGCGCTACTGGCGCTGAGCCTTGCCACCATCCCGGGAGGGGCGCTACCGCCGCCCGGGATGGTGGATTTCTGCATGCGGGCCTTGGCGTTCGGATTGTTCGTTCTGGCTGCACCCGCCTTGGCCCAGCCGGCGCCCGGCGTATTGCAAGCGCCGCTCCGCCCCGCCTGCATCTCCTCCCCCTTCGGCGAGCGCGACGTGGCCGGCCCGCGCGCCTCACGCCACCATCGCGGCATCGATATCCCTGCCCCGGCCGGCGCCTGGGTGGTGGCCGCCGCAGCGGGCCAGGTGGTCGCGGTGCGGCGGCGGGGCGCGGCGGGGCTGGAGATGGAGCTGCGCCATGAAGGCGGCTTCGCCACCCGCTACGCGCATCTCGGCACCATAGCCCCCGCCCTGGCCTCCGGTCGGCGCCGGGTGGCGCGGGGGGAAAGGCTCGGCCGGATCGGGCGCAGCGGCGTCACCTATGGCACGCATCTGCATTTCGAGGTGGTGGTGGGCGGTGAGCCGGTGGACCCGGCCGCGTTCCTGGCACTACCGCGCTGCGGGTGATACCGTGGTGGAACCGTTTGCCGCGTCCGGGCGAAGCACGTGCAGCATGGGGTGGGCACGCCAATGGAATTGCGCGAGATGGGCTACTTCCTTGCGGCAAGTCGGACGCTGCACTTCACGCGCGCGGCAGCACTCTGCGGCGTAACGCAGCCCACGCTCACCCGCGGCATCCAGAAGCTGGAGAAGGAACTTGGCGCGCCGCTGTTTGCGCGCGAGGGCGGCACGACGCACCTGACCGCGCTGGGTCGCCTCGTGCAGCCGCGCATCGAGGATATCGTTGCCCGTAGCCGCTCGGTACAAAAACAGGCTTCGCTGCATTTGCGCCTCCAGGGGTCGGACCTGCGGCTTGGCGTGATGTGCTCGCTCGGGCCACAGCGCTTCGGCGCACTGCTTGGGCGCTTCCGCGTGGCGGAGCCGGGTGTCGATATCAGCCTGGCGGATGCAACGCCTGACCGCCTCGCGGAGCTGCTGCTGCAGGGAGAACTCGACGCCGCGCTAATGGTACAGCCGGCGGACTACCACGAGCGCCTGAAGCCGGAGCCACTTTATGCCGAGCGCTTCCTGGTCGCCTGCGCGCCCAGCCACCCCTTTGCCGAACGCCGGTCCATCACCATGCAGGACATGGATGGCCAGGCGTATCTGTCCCGGATCAATTGCGAGCATCGGGACGTGCTGCGGGAGCATCTGTCCGCGGCCGGGGCCAGGCTGATCAGCGCCTGCCGCAGTGAGCGGGAGGATTGGATTCAGTGCCTGGTCGCCGCCGGCATGGGCGTCTGCTTCCTGCCGGAATTCAGCGCCGTGCAGTCCGGCCTGGTGCTTCGGCCGGTGGACGATGCGCCGCTGGCGCGACAGGTCTGCCTGGTGACGGTGGTGGGCCGCCGCTGGTCCGGTCCTTTGGCACGTTTCGTGGAGGTTCTGCGCCGCACGCGCTTCGCCGCGCCGGTGGCGAATGACCAGCCACATGCGCCGCGTGCATTGTTCCGATAGCGCCGGCGTATCAGGGCTGCACGGCCGGCCCAGCTTCCGAAAAACTGCCGCCAGCGCGGCACTCTGCCGCCTACGCAACGGGAGAGACACCGACATGACTCCGATCCGCACGATGCTTCTGTCCGCCGCCGCCCTCCTGCTGGCCGCGCCGATTGCCGCCACCGACGCCCTCGCGCAGGGCTACCCGCGCGTCACCGGCACTGGGGAGAACATGATGGTCGAGTACGGTCCAATGGGCCAGGGCAACCTGGCCGGCGGCGGCCGCGTGATGGTCACGGAGGTCAGTGGCATGGATGTGCAGGTGGTGCACCTGGACGCCCTTTTCGCGAAGACTCCACGCGAAGGCTATGTGGCGATGACCATCGGCTCGGGCGAGTCGCAGGAGACGGTTTACGTCCCTGCGGCGATGGTGGAGATGCTGCGACGCGCCCGCGGCACCCAACGCTAGAACGGGTCTGCCACCTTTTCATCGGTTGTGAAGGCCCGCATGCGCAGGCTCAAACGGGTTTCCCGGACCGGGCATTTCCGGCCACCGGGGAAACGCGGTATTGCTGCACTGCCGCATGAACAAGGGACCAGCGATGAACGAGCGACAGATCTGGGTGGTCTGGGGTGGCGTCTTCACCGACACCAACTTCACCATCCTGGAGCCCGGGACGGAGGAGTTGCACGGCCCCTACCATGACGAAGCCACCGCAACCCGCGCCTGGCAGGACCATATGCGCCGCAAGGTGGATATCGCGACGCACCGGCTGTTCGTGATGCTGGCGCAACCGACCAAGGTGGCCTGAGCCTGCCCTACGGCTGCTCCGGCATCCGCCGGCGCCGCCCGAAGGCGGCACGCAGCCCGGCCACCTGCTGCGCCAGGAAACCGCCGGAGACAATCGCCTCATCCGCCCCCGGAACCCCGGTGGCGGGGAAATGGCGGCGGTTCCAGTCGGCGGTGCCGAACATCCAGTCCCAGACCGGCAGCAGCACGCCGTAATTCACCCCCTGCACGTCCGTGGATTGCACGCCGTGATGCGCGCGGTGAAAGCGCGGCGAGACCAGCAGGCGTTCCCCCACCCGCCCGAAGCTGAGCCGCGCATTGGCATGGGACAGCGATTCGACGATGCGGGTGACCAGCACGATCACCGGGAACTGGGCCGGCGGCACGCCTATGGCGAGCGCCAGCAGGCCGAGCCAGACGGCGGCGATCACGTCATCCAGCAGGTGGTTCCGGTCATCGGTCCAGAAGGTCATCTGCTTCTGGGCGTGGTGCACGGCGTGCAGTTCCCACCACCAGGGAATGGCGTGCTGCAGCCGGTGGCGCCAATACTCGCCGAAATCCAGCACCACGACATAGACCGCGAGCGCCACCAGCGGCGCCTCCCGCAGCGCCGGGAACAGCGATTCCAGCGTCGGCGGCACCGCGCCGAAATCCACGATGGTGCCGTGCAGCCAGACCTGGATCGGCCGGAACAGCACGAACACCGCCAGCGGCAGGATGCCGAGGCGGATCAGCAGCGTGTAGAGAATATCCGTGTGCACCGGGCCCTGGTCATCCCAGCGTTCCACCGGCCGCCACTTCTCCAGCGTGCCGCACAGGGCGATGCAAACGGCGATCTGCACCAGACCGAGCAGGGCGAAGCCGAGCCAGTCGAAGGCCTCCTCCTCCCACGTCATCAGGCCCAGATTATACAGCGCCGGGATCAGCCAGGCCTCATGGACGCTGGCGCGGATGGCATCGAGCAGGTCGATCATTCGGGCGCCTTGCCTCCTTCGGCCAGGAAACGCTCGAAGGCGGCGAGCGTGGCGTCGCTGACATGATGCTCGATGCCCTCGGCATCCGACTCCGCAATATCGGCCGGCACACCGAGGGCTGCGAGGAAGGCGACCACGGTCTGATGCCGGGCGCGGACGCGGCGGGCCAGTTCGTGACCGGCATCGGTCAGGAAAACGCCGCGATAAGGCTTCGAATGGGCCAGGCCGTCGCGCTTCAGACGGCCGATGGTCTTGATGGCGGTGGCGTGGGTGACGCCGAGGCGGCGGGCAATGTCGGTCGGCCGCGCCTCCGCGTCGCGCTCCAGCAGATCAGCGATGATCTCGACGTAATCCTCCGCCAGCGCGGCGGCGCGGGCGGTGCGGGCAGAGGCGTGACGCGCGGCCTCATCCGCCCCCTCCAGCCCGTGATCGGGCAGGTCGGGCGGATCAGGCTCCGCGCTGGTATCGGCCGTGGTCATCGCCTGAAGCTAGCACCGCGGCAGCCCGGTGCCAATTTGTGGCACGGGCTTCACATTATGTCGCAGCGACGCGGCGCCGCCGCAACAAGCCGTGGCGTGGGGACGCCGCCAGCGCCACCAGGAAAATGGCGGTCAGCGCCAGCACGATGGAACCGGCGGTGGAGGCATCCAGCATGAAGCTCACCTGGATGCCGACAACCGTCGCGGTGCAGGCACTCGCCACCGCCACCCAGACCATGCGGCCGAAGCGGTCCGTCATCAGGACGCCGATGGCGCCGGGCGTGATCAGCAGGGCCACCACCAGGATGACGCCCACCGCCTGGACGCCTGCCACGATGCTGGCCGCCAGCACCGTCAGCAGCAGCAGGCGCAGCCGCCCGACATGCAGGCCGACGATGCGCGCCTGGCCCGGATCGAAGCAGAACAGCACCAGGTCCCGCCCGCGGACGGCCAGGATCAGCAGGGCGGCGGTGGCGATGCCCAGCGTGGTCCAGAAATCCTCGGCCTCGATCCCCAGGATGCTGCCGAACAGGACATGGGAGAGGTGAACATTGGTCTGCACCTGCGTCAGCAGGATAAGCCCAACCGCGAACATGCCGCTGAACACCACCCCCATCGCCGCATCCTCCTTGACGCGGGAGGTGGCGCGGATGGCGCCGGAGGCGATGGCGCAGGTGAGGCCCGCGACGAAGGCGCCGATCACCAGCGGCAGGCCGATCAGCCAGGCGATCACCACGCCGGGCAGGATGGCATGGCTGACCGCATCGCCCATCAGCGACCAGCCCTTCAGCACCACGAAGCAGGACAGGATGGCGGACAGCCCCGCCACCATCAGCCCGACGGCCAGTGCCTGGTACATGAAGCCGTATTGCCAAGGCTGGAGCAGCGCCTCGATCATGCAGCTTTCTCCACGGCCTTGGCGGCGGCGCGGCGGCTGGCACGGATGCCATGCTTCGGCGCGAAGACCAGCACGATGACGAAGATCGCCGCCTGCAACGCCACGATGCTGCCGCCGGTGGAGCCATCCAGGAAGTAGCTGGCATAGGCGCCGATCAGCCCGGTGGTGGCGCCGATGAAGGTGGCGATCGCCGCCATCCGCCCGAAGCGATCCGCCAGCAGGTAGGCGGTGGCGCCCGGCGTCACCAGCATGCCGATCACCAGGATCGCGCCCACCGCCTGCAACCCGGCCACCGCGGTGGCCGCCAGCAGCATCAGCAGCAGGATGCGCATATGCGAAGGATTGCCGCCGGCCGCGACAAGCTGCACCGGGTCGAACAGCGACAGCATCAGGTCGCGCCCCCAGATGCCCAGCACGAGCGCCACCACGCCGGCGATGATCGCCATCTGGACGATATCCGCATCCGCGATGCCCAGCACATTGCCGAAGATGATGGTCCGCAGCCGGACATCAGAGGGGAACAGCGACAGCAGGAACAGGCCGAGGCCGAAGAAGCCGGTGAAGACCACGCCGATCACCGCATCCTCCCGGATCGGGGTGCGGCCGCGCAGCCCGGCCATGGCAAGTGCGGCCAGCATGCCGGAGGCGAAGGCGCCGATGGCGAAGGGAATGCCGCCGAGCCAGGCGAGCACCACGCCGGGCACGATGGCATGGCTCAGCGCATCGCCCATCAGCGACCAGCCCTTCAGCACCACATAGCAGGACAGCAGCCCGGCGACGGCGCCGACCAGGGCCGAGATCCCCATGGCGCGCAGCATGTAGTCGTATTCGAAGGGGATCAGCAGTTCGCTCAGCACGCGCGCACTACCCTCACAGATCCTGCGTCAGCCGGCCGAGCACCCGGCCATCCGGCGCCATCACCAGCGGCCGCTCATCATCCGACAGCACCACCACGTGCCCGGCCTCCAGCGGCGCATGCGCCTTGGCCTGTTCGGGCAGGCTGTGCTGGCGCAGCGCGCCGCCGAAGGCGCGCAGCAGGTTGGGGCCGGTGAAGACCTCTGGCGTCGGGCCCGCGGCCAGCACGGTGCGGTTCACCAGCACCACATGGTCGCAGAACGTGGGCACGGAGCCGAGGTTGTGGGTGGAGACCAGGATGATCCGCCCTTCCTCCCGCAACTGCTTCAGCAGATCAACAATCGCGTCCTCCGTCGTCACATCCACCCCGGTGAAGGGCTCGTCCAGCAGCAGCAATTCGCCGCCCTGCGCCAAAGCGCGGGCCAGGAAGACGCGCTTGCGCTGGCCGCCCGAAAGCTCGCCGATCTGGCGCTCCGCGAGATCGGACATGCCGACACGCGCCAGCGCGGCATCCACCGCCTGATGGTCCACCGCGCGCGGGAAGCGGAGGATGTTCATGTGGCCGTAGCGGCCCATCATCACCACGTCGCGCACGCCGACGGGGAAGGACCAGTCCACCTCCTCCGCCTGCGGCACATAGGCGACGAGGTTGCGCTTCAGCGCCGCCTGCACCTTTTCCCCGCCGATCCGCACCTGCCCGGCGGAGGGCCGCACCAGGCCCATGATGGCCTTGAACAGCGTGGATTTGCCGCTGCCATTCACCCCAACCAGGCCGCAGACCGTGCCGGGGGCCAGGGTGAAGCTGGCATCGCGCAGCGCCAGGTGCCCGTTCGGGTAGGCCACGGAGACGCCCTCGACGGACAGGCCGGCCCGGGTGCCGATCGGACGCGCCAGCGCGCCGTCCATCAGCGGTTCGCCTGGTTGCCGAAAAAGCCGCGCAGGATGATATCCGCATTGGCCTCCAGCAGCTTGAGGTAGGTGGGCGCGGGGCCGTCCTCGGCCGTCAGGCTGTCCACGAACAGCGCGCCGCCGTAACGGGCACCGGCCTCCCGCGCCACCTGGCGCATCGGGCGGTCATTCACCGTGCTTTCGCAGAACACCGCGGGCACACGGGTGCGGCGTACCGTGTCGATCATCGCGCGGACCTGGCGCGGCGTGCCCTCATCTTCCGAATTGATCGGCCAGAGATAGGCCTCCTGCAACCCGTAGTCGCGGGTCAGGTAGCTGAAGGCGCCCTCGCAGGTGGCGAGCACGCGGCGATCCGCCGGCAGGCGGGCCAGGCTTGCGCGCAGCCGGGCGTCCACCGCGCGGATCTGCCCGGCATAGCGCTCGGCATTGGCGGCGAAGGTGGCGGCATTGGCGGGGTCGAGATCGGCCAGCGCCTTGCGGATGTTCTCGACATAGATCAGCGCCAGCGTGGGCGACATCCAGGCATGCGGGTTGGGCTGGTTCTCGTACGGGCCCTGGCCGATGCCGATCGGCGTGATCCCCTCCGTCAGCACGGCCTGGCGGGTGGTGCCGGCGCGGCTGAAGAAACGCTCGAACCAGCGCTCCAGCCCCATGCCGTTCCACAGCACGAGGTCGGCCGAGCGGGCGCGGACCACATCGAGCGGCGTTGGCTCATAGTCATGGATCTCGGCGCCCGGGCGCGTGAGGCTTTCAACCAGCGCCGCCTCCCCGGCCACGTTCTGTGCCATATCGGCCAGCACGGTGAAGGTGGCGACGATGCGCTTCGGTGCCTGTGCGGCAGCGGTATCGGCGGTGGCAACGAGTGTGGCAACACCGAGCGTGGCAGCCAGCAGGCGGCGGCGAGAGGCGGAACCGGTCATGTCTGTCCCTTGCTGTGTCGCAGGTTGGTTGCGGATGGGTGTCGTCTCGGGTTGATGATCTTGCCTTACCGTCAGTATGTAGCCAAGGCTACAGACGCCGCAAGACCCCCCGCGGATCGCAGACGCGCGAGGTCCCATCCGAAATCCCCATGACGGGTTGCAATCCCGGCGTGCAGCCGTCATATCAGCCGGGTCATCGTCGTTTGGTCCGGCCTGCCCCTCCTGCTCATCCATTGAGTGCCGAGCCTGGTGTCCGTTTCCCCTCAGCGTGATCCGCACCGCGATGTCGCGATGCGGCCCCTCTCATGAACGGAACACCTCCATCATGGCTATCGGCACTGTTAAGTGGTTCAACGCAACCAAGGGCTACGGCTTCATCCAGCCGGAAGACGGCTCCAAGGACGTCTTCCTGCACATCTCCGATGTGCAGCGCGCCGGTCTTCAGGACCCGCGCGAGGGCGACAAGATCGAGTACGAGATTCAGCGCGGCCAGCAGGGCAAGGAATCTGCCGGCAACCTGAAGCGCGTCTGATGCGCCGGGCCGGTTGATCCGGCCCGCGTTTCGCGCCTTCCAACGGCCCCGTCGCCTCGCGCGACGGGGCCGTTGTGCTGTCCGGGGTCAGTCGAGATCCCAGCGTCCGTCATTCAGCAACTCGGATTGCGCCAGGCCGGTCGCCTCCGCGGCGTGCGGAAACGGCGGCAGCGCGGCCAGGCGCCGCAGCACAGCCCCACCCTGCCCGCCCGAGACCGGGTCCAGAGCCGCCTCCGCCCGCAAGGGTTGACCCGTCTCAAGCGCACGGGCCGCGCCGAGCATGGCAGCGGCAGCCGCGGCCGGCGCGATGGTTTCCGGCACGCCCAGCGCCGCCCGCAACTCCGCGCGTCCCGCGCGCAGCGAAGGCCCGAGCAGCGGTGAAGCGCGCCGCCAATCCGGTTGCTGCACCAGCATAGCCGCCAGCCATTCCAACCGCGCCGCCTGCCGCGCCGCCTCGGCCGGCCGATTGGCCAGACCCGCCGTATCGGCGAAGGCCGGAGCGGCCGCGAGCACCGCGGCGCGTATCGGGTCTCCGGCACCTTCCGGCATCGCCAGCGGCACATCCTGCTGGATGGGCGGCGGCTGCGCTGCGCAGGCGGCGAGCAGCAGAAGCGCCGGGATCGCCTTAGAAGCGAAGCTCAAGCCGGTTCCGATTGCTGTCACGCCGGTTCAAGGCATCCCGCGCCCGGGCGGTGGCCGCGGCGGCGCGGGGCAGCGGAGGCAGGTCCGCCAGCCGGGCCAGCGCCGCATCGGCGCCACCCGGCCCGGTCAGCGCGGCCAGCCGTGCGCCGGCCGTGGCGCGATCGCCCTGCCGCAGCGCGGCGGCGGCGCCATGGAGCGAATCCACCGCGACCTGGGGCGAGGCCTCCTGCCGGAAGCCCAGCGCCGCCCGCGCCTCCGCCCTGGCCTGGCGCAGCTCGGTCGAGACCAGCGGATGCATGTCCCGCCAGGCCCCGCCGAAACCCAGCTCCACGGTGAGGTATTCAAGCTGCGCCAAGGCCACCGCCGCAGCGGCCGGGTCGCCGGCCAGGCTGGAGGGCCTGCCGAAGGCGTAGGAGGAGGCGAGGATGGCGCCACGCGTCGGGTCCCCCACGCCGGGCGAGTCCGCGGAGGGCGGCAGGGTCACCGATTCCGGCGGCGGCATCGGCGCACAGCCGGCGGTCAGCAGCAGGCCGGTGGCCAGGGCGGCAAGGGAAAATCGCATGGCGGGCGGCCCTTTCTGGCGGGGTGCGAGACTCCCGCGAAATGGGGCGCCCGGGACGCCCCGCCAAGTCACGCCTCGGCGGGGCGAGGTAGGGTTCGGCTACCCACGCGCCAATGAGGCGCGCATTTACCCCCGCGCCAGGCTGGCGCGCATTTACCCCCGCGCCAGGCTGGCGCGATGCCGCTTGGCCAGCGCGACATAATTCGGCGCCGTGCGGTCGAACTTGCCGCGTTCCTCGGCCGACATCACCCGCACCAGCTTGGCCGGGCTGCCCATCCACAACTCATTCGGGCCGATCACCTTGCCGGGCGGCAGCATGCCGCCGGCACCGAGCATCCCGCCCTCCTCGATCACCGCGCGGTCCAGCACGGTGGCGCCCATGCCGACGAAGGCGCGGTTCTTCAGCGTGCAGGCATGGATGATGCAGGCATGGCCGATGGTGACATCATCGCCGATGATCAGCGGCTCCGCCCCTGCATTCAGGTGCAGCACGCTGCCATCCTGGATGTTGGTGCGGGCGCCGATGCGCATGATGTTGGTGTCGCCGCGCAGGACGCAGTGATACCAGACGCTGCTGTCTTCCCCGATCTCGACATCGCCGATGACGATCGCAGTCGGCGCCACCCAGGCCTCCGGATGAATCTTTGGAACCTTATCCTCGAAGGGGATGATGGGACCGGTCATGTCGTTCTTCTCTCCCAGTTCATGCGCATTTTCCGAGTCGTCAGACGATTCCGCCTGACTTGAAAATGCTTCAGGCCGCCAGCGGCAGGGCGGCGGAGACGTCCACGCCCAGCATCAGGCCGATATTCTGCACCGCGGCGCCGGATGCACCCTTGCCCAGATTATCCAGCTTGGCCACCAGCACCGCCTGTCCCTGCGTCACATTCCCGAACACGCGCAGTTCCAGGAAATTGCTGCCGTTGAGCTCCTCCGGCGCCAGCCGCGCCTTCGGGTCCGCCGCCGCCACCCGCACCCAGCCGCTGCCGGCATAGGCCGCGCGCAGGCAGGCTTCGAGGTCGGCCGGCGTCGGCTTGCCCTTCAGCAGGTCGAGGTGCAGCGGCACGGAAACCAGCATCCCCTGCGCGAAATCGCCGACGGAGGGCACGAAGATCGGCCGCCGCGTCAGCGCGCCATAGCGCTGCATTTCCGGCACATGCTTGTGGTCCAAATTCAGCCCATACAGGAAGAAGGGCGCCGCGGTGCGGGTCGGCTCGAACTCCGCGATCATCTGCTTGCCGCCGCCGGAATAGCCGGAGACCGCGTTGACCGTGATGGGATAGTCGGCGGGCAGAAGGCCGGCTTCGACCAGCGGGCGGATCAGCGCGATGCCACCGGTCGGGTAGCAGCCGGGGTTGGAGACACGCATCGCGCCGGCCACCGCTTGCGCCTGCGCCGCGTTCAATTCGGGGAAGCCATAGACCCAGTCCGGGTCCACCCGATGCGCGGTGGAAGCATCGACCAGCTTCGGCGCCTCGGCGCCCAGGCCAGCGGCCATGGCGGCGCTTTCCTTGGCGGCGACATCCGGAAGGCACAGGACAACGAGGTCCACCTCCGCCATCAGCGCGCGCTTGGCGGCTGGGTCCTTGCGCTGCTCATCGGGGATGGAGCGTAGCGCGATGCCGGGGAAATGCGCCAGACGGTCGCGGATCTGCAGGCCGGTGGTGCCGGCTTCGCCGTCGATGAAGACGCTGGGGATGGGGCCCTTGGCCATGGTCGTGTTCCCTCGGATCGCACGCATGCCGCCCTCCGGCGGCCGAAAAAGCAAGAGGGGCAGGCCCTTGCGGACCTGCCCCCCTGTATATCCAGCCATGCGGCCGGGCGTGACGCCCGTCCGCGAGGCGTCAGCGCTTGGAGAACTGGAAGGATCGGCGGGCCTTCGCCTTGCCGTACTTCTTGCGCTCGACCACGCGGCTGTCGCGCGTCAGGAAGCCGGCCTTCTTCAGAATGCCGCGCAGGCCCGGCTCGTAGTAGGTCAGGGCGCGGGTGATGCCGTGGCGCAGCGCGCCGGCCTGGCCGGAGAGGCCACCGCCGACCACCGTCGCGAAGACGTCGAACTGCTGGTCGCGGTCGGCCACCAGGAAGGGCTGGCCGATCACCATCCGCAGCACGGGGCGCGCGAAATAGGTGGTGGAGGGCTTGCCGTTGACCACGATGTTGCCCTTGCCGGGCTTCACCCAGACGCGGGCGATCGCGTTCTTGCGGCGGCCGGTGGCGTAGGAACGGCCCTGCGCGTCACGCTTCGGGGCGACGATCGCTGCCGGCTCGGCGGCGGGGCCACCGGCGGCCGCAACCAGGTCCTTCAGTTCGGCCAGGGACCCGCCGGTGCGGGTGGATTCGGTCTCGCTCATGCTCAGGCAGCCTTACCAGCGGCGGCCTTCGCGGGGGCGCCGAAGACGTTCTTGCGGTTCATCGCGCCGACATCCAGCGCGGCCGGGGTGTTGCCGGCATGCGGGTGTTCCGGCCCGGAATAGACATGCAGGTTCCGCATCTGGGCGCGGCCGAGCGGGCCACGCGTGATCATGCGCTCCACCGCCTTCTCCAGCACCCGCTCGGGATGCGGGCTGGCCAGGCGCTCGGCCAGGGTGCGACCCTTGATGCCGCCGGCATAGCCGGTGTGCCAGTAGAACACGGACTGCTCGGCCTTCTGGCCGGTCACCCGGACCTTCTTCGCGTTGATCACGACGACATGGTCGCCGCAATCCACATGCGGGGTGAAGGTGGGCTTGTGCTTGCCGCGCAGGCGGTTGGCGATGATGCTGGCGAGGCGGCCGAGCACGAGGCCCTCCGCGTCGATCAGCACCCAGTTCTTGGTGACCTCCGCCGGCTTGATGGAGGTGGTTTGCCGAGTAAGCATCTGCTTCGTAATTCCGAGTATCGGTCTGGCGCGCTGTATCGGGGGACAGGGCCGGAAAGTCAAGCGAAACCGGGGTTTTCCGATGGCGGTAGCGGGATACCGCCAACCCACGCTAGCCCGCAAGACGCATCAGGCGCGGCCATGGCAGAACCCGTGCGAGCAACCGGAGACCCCGCCATGTTCAGCCACGTCACCCTCGGCACCAATGACTTCTCCCGCGCCATGAGCTTCTACGATGCGCTGCTCGCCCCGCTCGGCCTGGCGCGCTTCCACACGGATGCGGCACAAGGCCATGCCGGCTACGCCGCCAACCCGGACTCCAGCCCGCAATTCTGGCTGCTGCGCCCGATCGATGGCCGCCCGGCCAGTCCCGGCAATGGCGGCACCCTGGCCTTCGAGGCGCGCGACCGCGCCACCGTCCGCGCCGTCCATGCCGCCGGCCTGACGCAGGGCGGGGCTGAGGAGGGTAGCCCTGGGCTGCGGCCGCATTATCATGCGGATTACTACGGGGCGTATCTGCGCGACCTCGATGGCAACAAGCTCTGCGTCGTCTGTCACCGCCCGGAAAGCCACCCGGACTGAAGGTGGGCGGCGCCGGAGCGTGGGAGAGACACCAGAATGACCGACAAGCCGGACGCGCCGAAACCGCACGGCCTGGGCAGGAATGCCTCCAACTACGGCGATCGCGATTTCGCGCTGTATCTGCGCCGGTCCTTCGCCAAATCCATGGGCTATTCCCAGGCCATGCTGGACAAGCCCGTGGTCGGCATCGCCGATACGGGGTCCGACTACAATAATTGCCACCGCACGGCGCCGGAACTGATCGATGCGGTGAAGCGCGGCGTGCTGGCCGCCGGCGGCCTGCCGCTGGCCTTCCCGACCATCAGCATCTGCGAGCCTTCGCTCTCCCCGTGCTCCATGCACTACCGCAACCTGATGGCGCTCGACACGGAAGCGATGCTGGCGAACCAGCCGATGGATGCGGCGGTGCTGGTGGGCGGCTGCGACAAGACGGTGCCTGCTCAGCTCATGGCTGCCATCTCCTCCGGCACGCCCAGCGTCATGCTGGTGGTGGGGCCGATGCTGGCGCAGTCCTTTGCCGGCGAACGCCTTTCCGCCTGCACCGACTGCCGCCGCTACTGGGCGCGCTACCGGGCGGGCGAGGTGACCGGCGAGCGCATCAAGACGCTGGAGGGCAAGCTCGCCACCACCGCCGGCACCTGCGGCGTGATGGGCACGGCCAGCACCATGGCCTGCATCGCCAGCGTGCTCGGCTTCATGCCGCTGGATGCCGCCTCCGCCCCCGCGGTGCATGCGGACCGGCTGCGGATGGCGGAGGAAGCGGGCGCGCAGGCGGTGCGGCTGATCAACAAGCCCGTCACGCCGCTGTCGCTGATGACGCAGGGCAATCTGGACAATGCCGTGCGGGTGCTGCTGTCCATCGGCGGGTCCACCAATGCCGTGGTGCATCTGGCCGCCATCGCCGGCCGCGCCGGGCTGAAGCTGGACCTCAAGCGCCTCGACGAGCTCAGTGAGACCACCCCCGTGCTGGTCGACCTGAAGCCGACCGGCGAGGGCTACATGGAGGATTTCCACAGCGCCGGCGGCATGCAGGCGCTGCTGTGGGAGATCCGCGACCTGCTGGACCTCGACACGCTGGACCTGGATGGCGTGACGCTGCGCGACCGCATCGGCGATGGAAGCCACTTCGTCGACCGCAAGATCATCCGCGCCCGCGAAACGCCGGTGAGCCCGGTGGGCGGCCTCGTCACGCTGTATGGGTCGCTGGCGCCGGACGGCGCCATCCTCAAGCGCAGCGCCGCCACCCCTGCCCTGTTCGAGACGGAGGCGCGCTGCCTGGTGTTCGATGGGCTGGAGGATCTGGCGAACCGGATCGACGACCCGGAGCTCGACGTGCTGGCAACCGACATCCTGGTACTGAAGAATGTCGGCCCACGCTCCCCGGCCGGCATGCCGGAAGCCGGCTACCTGCCGATTCCGAAGAAGCTCGCCCGCCAGGGCGTGAAGGACATGGTGCGGATTTCCGACTGCCGCATGTCCGGCACCGCCTTCGGCACCATCGTGCTGCATGTGGCGCCCGAGGCCTCGGTCGGCGGCCCGCTCGCCTTGGCCGAGACCGGGGACCGCATCCGGCTTTCCGTGAAGGACCGCCGGATCGAGCTGCTGGTGGCGGAGGATGAGATGGCACGCCGCCGCGCGCTGTGGTCCCCGGCCCCGGCCCCCGCCCGTGGTTGGGACCGGCTGGTGCATGAACAGGTGACCCAGGCACCGCAGGGTGCGGACCTCGCCTTCATGTTGCCGCCCACCGCCTGAACCCCGTGGTGTGAGCCTTGCGCGGCCTCCGGACCCGTCCCAAACAGGGACGATCAAGCCGGAGGCCGCTGCATGCCCATCATCAACCGCATCGCTGAATTCCACCCCGACATGACGGCGTGGCGGCACGATTTCCACCAGCATCCGGAGCTGGGATTCCAGGAAACCCGCACCAGCGGCGTGGTCGCCGCGAAGCTCCGCGAATTCGGCTGCGACGAGGTCATCACCGGCATCGCCACCACTGGCGTGGTCGGCGTGATTCATGGCCAGGGCGGCCCGAATGGCCGCGCCATCGGCTTCCGCGCGGATATGGATGCGCTGCCGATCGAGGAAGCCACCGGCAAGCCCTATGCCTCCCGCACCCCGGGCATCATGCATGCCTGCGGCCATGACGGGCACACCACCATGCTGCTCGGCGCCGCGCGCTACCTGGCGGAGACGCGCAACTTCTCCGGCACCGTCTACCTGGTGTTCCAGCCGGCGGAGGAGAATCTGGCAGGCGGCGAGGTGATGGTGAAGGAAGGGCTATTCGACCGCTTCCCGATGGACCGCATCTTCGGCCTGCACAATTGGCCCGGCGCGCCCGCCGGCATCTTCCTGCACGCCCCCGGCCCGGTGATGGCCGCGGTGGCCAATCTGGAAGTCACCATCACCGGCCGCGGCGCGCATGGCGCCATGCCGCATAACGGCATCGACCCCATTCTCATCGCCTCCCACATCGTGACGGCGCTGCAGAGCGTGGTGGCGCGCAACGTGAATCCGCTGGAGGCCGGCGTCATCACCATCGGCCACATCAAGGGCGGCTTCACCTTCAACGTCATCCCGGAAAGCGTGCAGATGCAGGGCACGGCGCGCTGGTTCCAGCCCGAGGTCGGCGATCTGCTGGAGGCGAATTTCCTGCGAATCGTCACCGGCGTCGCCGCCAGCTTCGGCGCCCATGCCGAGGCCAGCTTCACGCGCGCCTATCCCGCCACGGTGAATGAGCCGGAGAGCACGGAAATCGCCGCCCGCGCCGCCGCCACCGTGGTGGGTGAGGCCCGGTCCCGCAAGCTGCCGCAGCCGACCATGGGCGGCGAGGATTTCAGCTTCATGCTGAACGAGAAGCCCGGCGCCTATCTGTTCCTCGGCGGCGGCAAGGGTGAGGGCGAGGCGATGGTCCACCACCCGAAATACGACTTCAACGACGAGATCCTGCCGGTGGGCGCCAGCTGGTTCGCCACGCTGGCGGAGCAGGTCCTGCCGCGGAAGTAATACCAAATCCCGCGGATCGTGACCGATCCGCGCCTCAAGCGCCGGCGCTCTGCTTGGCTCGCCGCATAGGCGGCGGGCCGCATTCGCGGCCTCGGCCGGCTCCGCCGGCCGCAGGTTCCGATCAATGGGATCTGGTTCAAGGCGTCAGGGCGCCCCGCCGATCGGCGCCGCGGCGCGGGCGCGCAGCCCATCGATCAGGCCGAGCAGACGGCGCGTCTCGAAGGGCTTGCGAAGCACGGCGTCGAAGCCCGCCGCGCGGCAGCTTTCCTCCATCTGCTCGGCCGGGTCGGCGGTCAGTGCGATCAGCGGCAGGCGGGATTTTTCGCCGGGCAGCGCCCGCATCGCCCGGGCCACACCCAGCCCGCCAAGGCTCGGCATGTGCAGGTCGAGTACCGCCAGGTCGAAGTTCGCGCCATGCAGCGCGGCCAGGGCGGCGGGGCCGTCGGCGGCAGCGGTCACCGTATGGCCGGCGCGTTCCAGCACCGTGGTCAGCAGCAGCCGGCTGGCCGCCACATCCTCCGCCACCAAAATCCGCAGCGGCGTGCCGGCGCGGGTCAGCGTGGGGGAGGCACCGGGGCGGAAGGGTACCCAGAAGACGAAGCGCCGTCCCTGCCCCTCGCGGCGTTCCGCGCCGATCGCGCCGCCCATCGCCTCCACCAGCCGACGGCAGATTGCCAGGCCAAGCCCGCTGCCCGGGATCGCGCCAGGGGATGAAGCTTGGGATGAGGCTGGGGATGGGCCTTCCGACCCCTGGTCCCGCGTTGGATCGAACAGCCGCGACATGTCGGATAAGGCAATGGCCGGTGCCGCATCCGCCACCGCGATCTCCACCCGTTCCGGTCGCGGCGTCAGGCGGGCGGAGAGCACCACCTGGCCGGTGGCGGCGGCCCGGATGGCGTTGTCCAGAAGCTTGGTCGTCACCTCCCGCACGCGCAGCGGATCGCCGCGAATCCAGCGCGGCAGGCCGGGGTCGATCGCCACCCGCAGCACCAGGCCCTTGTTCTCCGCCGGGCGCCGCATCAGTGCGGCACATTCCTCCAGCAGGGCCGCGATCTCGATATCGGCGTCCTCGAGCGCGATGCTGCCATCCTCGAGCAGCGCGAAATCCAGCACATCGCCCACCAGGGCCAGCAGCGCCTGCCCCGCCTGGCGCTGCCGTTCGACCAGCAGGCGGGCTGGTGCTGGCAGATCGGCCTGCGCCAGCTGGTCGCAGTAGCCGAGCAGGCCGGTTAGTGGCGCGTGCAGTTCCTGGCTGACCGCCAGCATCAGCTCATTGCGCCGGCGGTCCTGTTCGGCGGCACGAGCCAGCGCCTCGCTTTGCCGGCGCTCGCGCTGCGCGTCCTGGCCCCGATCGCGCAGGGCGATGCGGGTGGCGAGGCCGAGGCTGGCCAGCGCCGCCGTAGCGCCAAGGGCGGCGAGCAGCCAGAACATCGCCACCGCGGCCAGGCCACTCGGCGGCGCTGCGACGACCAGGAACCAGCGGCTGTCACCGACCGGCCGCGCCAGCGCCAGCATGCCGCTCACCTCGACAGGGTCAGGAAGTTGGGCCAGGGCCGGCCGCAGCGCCTCCGGCTCCGCCCGGCCGGTGGCGGCGCGGGCGATCAGCCGGCCATCGCCATCCAGCAGCAGGGCAGACCAGCCGGCAGGCAGGCCGGCGCGGTCCATCAACTGGGCGAAGGTTGTCGCCTCCTGCGTCGCGACCAGGGCGAAGCGCACGGCGCCATCCACCCGCACCGGCACGCGGAAGGAAACCCGCCCCTGGATCAGCCCGCCCGGCGCCGGGTGGCCGGTGCGGAGCACGCTGCCGACCGCCGCCAGATCCTCGACACGTGGCAGGGCGGCGCCTTCGGGGTAGCGCAGGTTCAGCAGCTGCCTTTCGCCGTCGGTCAGGGCAATGGTGTACCACTGTGGTTCCCGCGCCAGCAGGCGCTGCGCTTCCTGCCGGAAGCCGCCCAGGTCGCCGGTCTTCAGATGCTGGGATCCGGCCAGCGCATCCAGCGCGCGAAGACCGGCGCGCATTTCGGAATCGAGGCCCGCGACCAGCGTGGTCGTGGTGCGCAGCACGTCATCCTGGCGGTCTGACCGGCGTTCCGCCTGGAGGCTGACCAGCAGCAACAGGCCAAAGGCCACCAGGGGCAGCAGCGCGAGAAGGGGTGCCAGCCGACCCAGCCGGCGCCAGCCGGCACCGGACGGATGATCCCCGTGGTCAGGCGGGTCCGGAGACGCTGCGGAAGGAAACAATTGCGCGCGGCCGCCTTTGTGAACGGATCAGCGGCTTTGCAGACCGCCATGGCCTGATCCTACCATCCACAAGCGCATTGTCACCCATGGCCGCGACCCTGGGCTGCACCCTTCAAGCCGCCCGCAACTGGCCGCCCGGCGCGGACGCCCGGCTATTGCGGCTGGATGCGCGCCGCGGCGACCAGCGCCTGGTTGCGCGCGATCTCGGCGGCGATGACCTCGGCGAAGCGCGTGGCGCTTTCGGACAGTGTGGTGAGGCCGAGATCGGCCATGCGGGCGGCCACGGCCGGTTCCGCCGCCGCCTGGTTCACCGCTGCATTGGCGCGGGTGACGAAGGCCGCATCCAGCCCCTTCGGACCCCAGACCCCGGTCCAGCCTTCATACACCATGTCGGCGAAGCCGGATTCCACCAGGGTCGGCACATCCGGCAGCACGCGCTGGCGGGTCGCCGATGTGACGCAATAGGCGCGCAGCCGCCCATCCCGCACCAGCGGAATCGCCGGGCCGAGCGGCGCGAAGAACAGGCTGACCGAACCCGAGATCAGGTCGTTCATCGCCGGCCCGGTGCCACGGTAGGAGACGAAGGTGCTCTCCACCCCCAGCTTCTGCCACAGCGCCGCCGTCGCAAGCTGACCGACCGAGCCGAGCGAGGAGCCGGCGAAGGAAAACTGCTGTGGCGTGGCGCGCAGCCCGGCCAGCAGCGCGGCCATGTCCTGCGGTGCCAGTCCGACGCCGCCAACCAGCACATAGGGGATGGAAACGGTGCGCGCGACGGGGGTGAAATCCGCCTGCAGGTCGAAGGGGACGTTGCGCTGCACGAAGGGCAACACGGTCAGCACCTCGTTCGAATACAGCAGGGTCGTGCCATCCGGCGCGCTGCGCGCCACCATCTCCGCCCCCACCACGCCGTTGGCGCCGGAGCGGTTCTCGATGACCCAGGAACCGCCGAGTGCCTCCGCCGCGCGTGGTGCGATCAGCCGAGCGGTGAGATCGGTGGTGCCGCCGGGCGGATAGGGCACGACGAGTCGGGACGCCCGCGCGCCCTGGCCGAAGGCAGCCCGGCCGACCAGCGGCGAAGCCAGGGCAAGGCCAAGCGAGGCACGGCGCGTCAAACCCGCAGCGTCAACCATCCGACGTTCTCCCGACCGATCGTCTTCACCGCGCCCATGCTGGCGCGGCCGACAATACTTCAATGCCTAAGCATGTGACAGAAGAACGCGGAGGGTCAAGCGGCGCCCGGAACGGGTCCGGGCGCCGGAAGCATTTTCAAGTCGGGCGACTTCGCCTGACGACTCGGAAAATGCGCCACCACGGCTGCGTTCAGAGCACGAAGTCGGAATTGAACAGGGTGTGCAGGCCGGCCACCCGGATCGCCATCTCGGCTGCCCCGCCATCGCCGGCATCGACCAGCACCAACGTATCCCCGCCATCATGCTCGTAACGGACGGAGCCCTGGCCGCCGCCGACGAAGGCACCCGTGCCGACGAAGGCGAAGACCTGGTTGCCGGCCAGCCCCAGATGCGCATCGATCGGGCTGAGATCGATGCGGTCACCCTCGAACCAGGACAGGTCGAGAATGAAGTCCGGCGCCGCCACGCTGCTATCCGCCAAACTGGTGAAGATGAAGCGGTCGGCGCCCGCGCCGCCGGTCATCACATCCTGCCCGGCGCCGCCGATCAGCACGTCATTGCCGCCGCCGCCCGAAAGCGTGTCGTTACCCGCGCCGCCGGCCAGGCGGTTGGCGCCATTGTCGCCGAACAGCCGGTCCGCATGGGCGGAGCCGACCAGGTTCTCCACCTGGACGAAGGTATCCCCCGCCGCGATGCCGGTGTTGAGCGTAGGGTTGGCGAGCGAGACGGTGAGGCCGATGGGGGATGCGGCATAGGTCGCCGTATCCACGCCGGCACCACCATTCAGCACATCCGCCCCAGCCCCGCCGTTCAGGATGTCGTCACCCGCGCCGCCGATCAGCGTATCCGCGCCGCCGCCGCCATTGAGCACGTCATTGCCCTGGAGCCCCTCGATCACATCCGCACCGCCGGTGCCGATCAGCGTGTCGTTACCCATGGTGCCGGTGATCGGCGCGCGTTCCACCGGCAGGCCGGGGGCGACATTCACGCCGGGGACGAAGGTGATGCCGGGCATGGAGCCATCGGTGGGGTAGAAGTCGTTCATCACGATGGCGCTGTTGGTGTCGAGGTAGATCACCGTCCGCCCATCCACCCGCTGCACCGCGGCGGCGCCACCATAGCCGTAGATGGTCAGCGTATCGCCCTCGCTCGGCTTGAAGTCGAGCAGCAGGTCCACGCCATCGCCCTTCTGCCAGATGAAGCGGTCCGCGCCGCCATCGCCGGAGACGGTATCACCGATCACCACACCGGTGATGGCGCCGCCCAGCAACTTGGCGCGGCCATCATCCTTGCCGCCGACCACCACATCGTTGCCATCATGGCCGGCGACGCGGTCATTGCCGGTGCCGCCCTGGATGGTGTCGTTGCCGCCATTGCCCTCGACGATGTCGTTGCCGGCGCCGCCGAACAGCACATCGTCGCCGCCCTCGCCCTGCATGCGGTCATCGCCATTGCCGCCCTCGGCCCAGTCATTGCCCTCACCGGCCTCGATCGTGTCGTTGCCGTCGCCGCCGAAGATCACATCGTCGCCGGCATTGCCGTGCAAATTGTCGTTGCCGCCGTCGCCCTGGATCTTGTCGTTGCCTTCATGGCCGTTGATGACGTCATCGCCGTCATTGCCGCGCAGGCAGTCATCCCCACGCAGACCGTTGATGTTGTCGTTGCCGCCCAGGCCATCGATATGGTCGCCCTGCTCGGTGCCGGGGAAGGCGTCGTTGCCGTTGGTCAGCAACGTGGCCGGCAGGTCGCAGGTGCCCACAACATCCGGGATGAAGCCGGCATCGACGGTCAGCACCACCGCGCCCTGCCCAACCGAGATGATGCCGGTGCGGCCATTCGCCGCCGCATCGCTGTCGCTGGCATCATTGCCGACATCGCGCAGCGTGGCGCTGTAGCCGGACGGCGTGTTGAAGCGGACGACGTAGTCGCCCGGCCGCAGCCCGTCGAACAGGTAGAAGCCGGAAGCATCCGTGGTGGTGGTGGCGAGCACCGTGCCGGTGGGGCTAAGCAGCCGGACGATGACGCCGCCAATGCCCGGCTCCTCCGCATCCTGCTGGCCATTGCCGTTGCGATCCGCCCAGACGCGATCGCCGAGGGAAGCGGCGAACAACAACCCCGCATCCAGCGACTTGTTCACCTGGCCGGAGGTCAGCGTGACCTGCTGCGTCTGGCCGGTGACGAGATCCGCATCGCTGTCGCGGTTGTCGTTGCCCTGATCCTTCACGGTGAAGACCGAGCCGCCGAGCGGGACGAACTGCACGGAATAGGTGCCGGGCAGCAGATCCTTGAAGGCATAGGCGCCATTGATCGCCGTGGTGGTGGTGGCGATGACGCTGCCACCCGCATCCAGCAGCCGCACGGTGATGCCGCGCGCCCCCGGCTCGCCCTGGTCCTGCACGCCATTGCCGTTCAGGTCGCGCCAGACGCGATCGCCGATCTCGACCCGCTGGAACAGGCCGGCATCGAGATCCGTGCGGTCATCGCCGGAGAACAGCATGACAGGGTCGATGCTGCCATCGGCCAACGCGTCGCTGTCCAGCGCATCGTCGCCGCCGGCATCCCGCGGCGAGAATTCATAGCCCGCCAGCGCATCCACCTTCACGCCATACTGGCCCGGCGCCAGACCATCGAAGCTGTAGAGGCCATCTGCGCCGGTCTGCGTCGTGCCGATGACATTGCCGCCGCCATCCAGCAGCTTGACCGTGACATTGGCCAGGCCTGGCTCATTGCCGTCCTGCACGCCATCCGCATCCAGATCGTGGAAGATGCGGTCGCCGAGGGAGGCGGGGATGTAGAGGCCCGCATCCAGGTCGCGCGTCACCTCGCCGGGCAGCACCAGAACCGCGGCGGTCTTGCCGTTCAGCGGGTTGGCGTCGCTGTCCACCGTGTCGTCGCTGCCGACGTCGCGAAGGGTCAGGCGCTCACCGGCCGGGGTGACGAACTGCACGCTGTAGAGGCCGGTGATCAGATCTTCGAACAGGTATTCGCCATTCGCATCCGTGGTGGTGGTGCGGCCGGTCGGGTTGCCGAAGCCATCGAGCAGGATGACGGTGACGCCGGCGCGCGCTGCCTCCCCCACTTCCTCGATGCCATCGCCGTCGCGGTCCACCCAGACGCGGCCGGCGAGGTCGCCCAGGAACAGAAGCCCGGCATCGACATCGGTGCGGTCCTGGCCGGAGACCAGGGAGATGACATCGGTGCGGCCGGTGCTGCGGTCCGCATCGCTGTCCAGCGCATCGCTGCCCTGGTCCTGCTGCGCGAAGGCGCGGTCCGCCGGCGCCACGAACTCGACGCGGTAGTCGCCGGGCTTCAGCCCATCGAAGCTGTACAGGCCATCCGCATCGGTTGTCGTGCTGTCCAGCACCGTCGCACCATCGGCGGACAGCAGCCGTACCGTGATACCGGCGACGCCGGGCTCGCCGCCATCCTGGATGCCGTCATTGTCGAGGTCGTCGAACACCTTGTCGCCGAGCGAAACCAACCGCACCAGGCCAGCATCGATGCTGTTGTCGGTCTCGCCGGATTGCAGGTTCACCAGGCCGGTGCGGCCATTGCTGGCGATGTCGCTGTCGGTGGCATCGGCACCGGCATCCCTCACTGTTGGCACATAACCCGGCTTGGTGATCTCCACCCGGTAATCGGCGGGGGCCAGGCCGGTGAAGCTGTAGAAACCGCTGCCATCCGTGGTGGTGGTGCCGAGCACGGTGCCAGCCGCATCCAGCAGCTTCACCGTGGCGCCGGCAATCGCCGGCTCTCCGGTTTCCTGCTGGCCGTCGCCGTCCAGATCCTCCCAGACATAATTGCCGAGGGCCGCCGGATTGTAGACGCCAGCATCCAGCGAGCGGTCATCGCCGCCGGAGATGAGAGTCACCTGCTCCGTCCGGCCGGTCAGCAGATCCGCGTCGCTGTCCTTCTCATTGTCCGGACCGATATTCGCCTTGGTGAAGGGCTGCACGCCGTTGGGCGCGAAGGTCACGCTGTAAGTGCCGGGAGCCAGGTTGTCGAAGATGTAGTTGCCATCCGCATCCGTGAGAACGGTGCGGCCGGTGGGGTTGCCATTGGCATCCAGCAGCGTGACCAGGCGGCCGGAAATGCCACCCTCCCCCGCATCCTGCAGGCCGTCGCCATCCACATCCTCGAACACCGTGCCGCCCAGCTTGGCGCCGCGGTAGAAGCCGGCATCAAGGCGCGGCTCATCTTCGCCGGATTCCAGATTGAACACGTCGCTGCGCCCGGTGGCGTTCACGTCGCTGTCGCCGGCCTCATTCGCCGCGGCATTCTGCAGCGTGGCGGTAAAGCCTGCGGGCAGGACCTGGATGGAATAGTCACCCGGCACCAGTCCGGTGAACTGGTAGAAGCCGTTCGCGCCGGTGACAGTGGTGCCGACGACATTGCCGAGGCTGTCCAGCAGCGTGACGGTGGCGCCGACGATGCCGGTGGCGCCATCATCCTGCCGGCCATTGCCGTTGGTGTCTTCCCAGACACGATCGCCGATGCTGGCAAGCTGGTAGAAGCCCGCATCCACATCGCGGCGATCCTCGCCATTCGCCAGCGTGTAGGGAACGGTGATGCCGTTGCCCTGATGCGCGTCGCTATCCGTCAGGTCGCTGCCGATATTGGTCAGCGTCCGCTTCTCATCGGCCACTTCATCGAAGCGCACGCGGTAGCTACCGGGCACGAGATCGTCGAACAGGTAGGACCCATCGGCCGCGGTGACCGTGGTGAAGCCGGTGGGCGTGCCATCGGCATTCAGCAGCGTGACAGGAATGCCGGCCAGCACCGCCGTCTCGCCCGCCTCGCGGACGCCGTCGCCATCCGTGTCGCGCCAGGCGATGCCGCCGAGGGAGGCGCGGACGATGCTGACAGCCTCGCTCTCCGACACGATGGTGGAGGAGGACCCCGGTGTCACGCCATAGGGATTGTTCGGTGCCGCGGAGACCACCTGGCCGACATTGGTCAGCACCTTGCCCGCGGTGTTGCCGGTGATGTCCGCCACCTGCGCGGTGACGCGGAACACGATCTGGTCGCCCGGGGTGGAGAGGTTGTCCCAGGGGTTGAGGACATCGCCCAGCGCATAGCTCAGCGTGCGGCTGGCAGCATCGTAGCTGCCTTCCGCGCCGACGGTGAGCGCGGTGCCGGTGATGTTGCCCAGCGACAGCATCTCGCTGTCCAGATAGTCCAGGCCGGCCGGCAGCACGTCCCGCAGCGTGATGCGCTGCGCGCCCTCACCCAGCGTCGCGGTGACGAGGAAGGTCACGACCTCGCCGATTCCGAGGGAGGCGCCGAAGGTGGTGTCGTAGCTGGTGGTCTCCAGCGTCTTCACCACGGTGTTGACGATATCCACCGCGACCGAAGCCGGATCGCTTTCGGTGACGGAGACGCCGAGCACGGGGGCGGAGCTGTAGGTGACCTGCGCCGTGTTGTTGATGACCTGCCCATCCACCACGTTACCCGCGTAGCGCGCCTGGTAGGTGATGGTGACCGGGGCGGAGCCCAGCAGATACTGGTTCAGGCTAAAGCCGATGGTGTCGCCGGTTTCCGTGATGATGCCGGCCGAGGCGCTGGCGCTGCCGGCCACCAGCGTCACGCCGGCGGGCAGGATGTCCGACAGGTTCACCAGGTAGGCGGGCGAAGTGGAGCCCGCCGCGTGGCTCAGCGTGATGGTGTAGGTGACGAGGTTGCCGGCATCGCCGGTGCCCGGCGCCGCATCCTTCACGATGACGAGGTCCGGTCGCACCACATCGATCTTCGCATCGTCGATCGCAACGGCCAGGCCCGGCTTGCCGCCACCGGGCGCGAAGGTCTCGGCCTTCGCCGTGTTGGTCAGCGTGCCGCCCGCGACGGCAGTCGGGGCAACGCGGCCAGTGACCAGGATGGTGACGGTATCGCCCGCATCGCGGTCATTGTCACCGGCATTGGTGATGGTGCCGAAATCGAAGCTGTAGGCACCACCGGTCAGCGCGGTCTGCGCCGCACCGACGCTCAGCGAGGATCCGCTGATGGTGGCGCCGATGCTCTCGACGCTGGCCGATTCAAAGACCAGGCCGGTGGGCAGCGTATCGGAGACGACGAAGCGCTGCGTGCCCTCCCCCACCGTCACGGTCAGACGGTAGGTGACGGTCTCGCCCGGTGCCACATCCGGGTTGGCCGCATTGACGAAGCTGTTGCCCGTATTGGCATCGCCCGTCGCGATCACCGCCTTGTCGATGGTCGGCGCCAGCACGACAGTGCGCGTTTCGGTGTCCTGCGTGCCGTAGCTGCGGCTGGCGAGGTCTTCGGCCGTGGTCGGGTTCAGCGGGTCCACCGGATCGGCGGGGTTGGTGTCGTAGACCAGCGTCGCGGTGTTCGACAGCACCTGCGCCGGAGTCACGCTGTCCAGCAGCCTGGCCTGGTAGGTGATGGTGATGTTGGCCGCGCCCAGCAGATGCTGGTCGGAGGACCAGGAAATGGCATTGCCCGTGGCGCTGATGCTGCCGGTGCTGGCGGTCAGCGTGCCGGCTACCAGTTCCATCCCCACCGGGATCAAATCGGACAGCGCCAGGTCATAGGCCGGCGCATCGCTGCCGGGCGCGTGGCGGATGGTGATGGAATAGGAAACGACCGCACCCGCATCCAGCGCCTGGCCGCCAGTGGAGGAGGTCTTGTCGATGCTGAGTGCCGGCTCCACCACATCGATGTCGACATTGGCGGTGGTGCTGGTGGTCGGCGTGCCATCCGTCTGCACGGTGGCGGAGTTGCGGAGATTGTCCGCATCATTGTTGTGTGGCAGGTCGTTCACCACCGCCTTGATGCGGATGACGATGACCTCATCGTCAAGATTCGTGTTGACCGCGGTATTGCGGACATCGCCGAAGTTCAGCGTGAAGCTGTCATCGCCCGCCGTGTTGCCCAGCGCTGCCGTGGTCAGCACCGGGACCGGCACGGCGGCGCCGCCGAAGGTCTTCAGCGCTGAGCCGACCGAGACCAGCTGCAGCGAACCCGGAACATAGCTCAGCGTGCCGTTGCCGGCGCTGGTCGCATCCTCCAACAGGTCGGTGATCCGCAGATTGGTGCTGTCGCCTTCCGGCAGGCGCACGCGAATCTCATAGGTTACTTCCTCGCCGATCCGCAGATCCGTCCGGCTCGTGCCGTGGCGGTCAGCGGAGGTGTTGGGGTCGGAGGTCTCGACGATGGTCTTGGTGATCGCAGGCCTGGCGACGGTGACGGTGTGATCGTCCTTGTCGGTGACGATGCGGTCATCCGCGCTCGTCTCCCCGTCCATGGAACTGCCGGCGACCGTCGCCTCGTTGCGGAGAACCTCGCCCGCATCGACATCGTGATTGATGACCACGTCAAACTTCACGGTGATCTTCTCGCCGGGGTCCAGATAGTCCAGCGTGATGTCGACCGGTGTCGCGCCGTAGCTGATGCGGCCGGCGGCGATGCCCGTCACGCTCAGCGTCGCGCCCTGATAGACGGCATCGAGCTGCACGTCCGTCAGCAGGTCCTTCAGGTTCACATCCCAGGCGCGGGCGGTGAAGTTGCTGTCATTGCCGGCGGTGGGAACGCCCTTGTTTTCCACCACGATGGTGTATTTGATGGTGTCGAAGGCATCGCCCGTCGTACGGTCCGCCGTCTTGTCCACATCCAGGTTCGGCGCCACCACATCGATCTGCGCGGTGGCGTTGATGGTGCTGCGGCCGCCCGGTGCGTTCGGGTTCACCGCGCTGGCGACCGCCGTGTTGGTCAGCACGTCGCCGCGCGCATTGGCCGGCAGGTTCCGCACCACGGCATCGACCTCGACCGTCACGGTCGAACCGACAGTGCCGATGGTGCTGGCGGTGTTCACCACATCGCCGAAGCCGAACGTGACCTTGTCGTGGCCGTTCTGGCCATCGGTATCGGACAGCGTGATGGTCGGCGCCTGGCTCAGCACAAGGCCGGCATCGATGGTGACGACGCGCGCCGCCAACACCTGCATCACGCCGCCACCCGCGGCGTCACCGGTCGGCAGGTAGTCCTCGATGCGGAAATCGGTGAGCGCGCCTTCCGGCACGGCGACAGTGATGCGGTAGGTCACCACCTCGCCGATCGTCGCATCCACGCGGCTGTCATTGCCGGCCAGCGTGCCGGTATGCGCCTCGCTGGTTGTGAACACCGTCTTCGTGATCGTCGGCGCCTGGGTGCGGACGATGGCGGTATCCGTCAGGGTGCCGGCGGGGGCGTAGTCGGTGCGGTCGATGCCGCTTTCCATCGCGGCGAAATGCTCGATCGTCGCGGTGTTGATCAGATCCGCGCCGAAGACCGGCACCTGGTCCACCAGATCCAGGTCGTAGGTGATGATGACGATGTTGTCGCCGCTGGTGGCGCTATAGGCGCCGATGCTGCCGCTGTTCACCGCATCGCCAAGCCGGATGCCACCGGCGGCATCGAACAGCCCGGCGCCCTCCAGCGTAAAGGGAATGGCGTTGCCCGCGCCATCGGTCACGCGCAGGTTCAGCCCGCCCGGCGGCAGCACGAAGCCGGTCGGGATGGTGTCGTGGATCAGGACGTCGAAGGCGCCCTTCAGGCTGCTGCCGGTGTTCTCCACCACGATGGCGAAGGAAACCCGGTCCCCGGCATCGGCGCCGGCCAGGTTCGCATCGATCGGCGTGGTGCCGAGGTTGCTGCTGTTGATGGTGCCGGTGAAGCGGTTGCCCGCGGAGCCCGGCGCGGAGAAGGCGACGGGGCCGGCCGCGGCCGTCAGCGTCGCGTTCGGGTTGCTGTCGGCGATCACGCCCTTGGTGATGTTCAGTTCCGGCTCGCCGAGCACGAACTGCACGATGGAGTTGTCTTCCGAGACATCGCCGAAGCTGTTGGTCTCGGTCGAGGTGACCTGGTTGGTCAGCAGCAGGCCGTCGCCGAATTCCTCATCCAGCACCACCACGGTGAACAGCAGGTCGATCCGGCTGGCCGGGTTGCCGGGCGCCACCGCATCGCCGAAGTCGAAGCGGAGGAAGTTGCTCTCCGGGTCGAAGCTGATATGCGGCGCCGTGTCCGGGTCGCCGGAGGCCTGGAACGTCGCGCCCGGCCCCCATTTCGCCTGGTTGGCGGCCGGCACGGCGCCGCTGACCAGATCGGTGAAGCCCATGCCGCCCAGCGCCTTCAGCACCGGCAGCGGCAGGAAATCCGTCAGCTTCACGTCATGCGCGCCGGTCAGCGGCATATCCAGCGTCAGGCGGAAGGTGATCTCGTCGCCGGCGGAGACGGGGCCCGGCGCGAAGGCGGTGTTGCCGTTGATGGCGTAGATGGACTTGCCGACCTCGCTGACCGGCAGCACCACGCCGGCGCCGCTGTCATCGCCCTTGGGCCCACCGGTCTCATCCACCACGCCGGCGAAGACCACGCCATTGTCGAGCGGGTCGCCCTGGTCGACCAGCGGCTCGTTGGACGGCGGCGGATTGGTGGAGATATAGCTTTCCTGGATGGTGCTGTGGAACGTCACCAGCACCGTCGCCTGGTTCTCGACGCCGCCAGGCTGGCCGTTCAGCACATCATCGATGCCGCGGTCGCGCATTTCCTGCGAGATATCGAAGGTGACGGTGGAGATGCCGGTCAGCGCATCCCGCACCACGCTCACATTCGCCGGGTCGATGGTGCCGGTGAACAGCACCGCGCCGCCTTCGCGCATGGTGATGGTGGGCGCGAAGCCCGGGTCATAGACCTGGCCGTCGGACAGCGTGTCCACCAGCTTCAGGTCGTCCATGTTGAAGTAGTTGGAGACCTGGCCATCCAGCGTCCAGGCCAGCGTGCCGCCGGCCTTCAGCGCATCCACCACCGCAACCGACTTCTGCACCGCGATGGATTTGGCGGTGATGACATCCTCCGGCCCCACCGGATCGATGGCGAAGACCACCACGGGGTCGCGCGCATCATTGGGGTCCCACACCGCATCGAGGCGGGCATTGTTTTCCAGTGTGCGGAAGGTGCCGGTGTCCGGGTCCAGCACCGGCGTCACGCCATCGCGCAGGAATTCCGGCACGTAGAAGTCGATCTTCAAGGTCGGTGCGGGATCTCCGCCGGTATAGCCGCCGGTCAGCGTGGCAACGACCAGCCCGGTGACGTTGTCGAAGCTGACCGTGCCGGTGCCATTCAGGATGCTGGCACCGGTGATGAAGGTGCCGTCCGGCATGTGATCCGTCAGGACCAGGTTGGTGATGGTCTGGCCATCGGCGATCAGCGCCTTGATCAGCCATTCGCGGGGGTAGGAAGGGCCGGTCGCCGTCTCCTGCTCCGGCCCGACATAGACCTTGTCCAGTTCCAGCACGGTGGGCGTGACGGACAGGCTGGCGGCGGGGCCGGTGACGGGGTTATCCGCCACCGGGTTCACCAGCGGGTCGCGGCCATAGGCGAAGCCTGCGGAGGCCTGGATGGTCAGCGGCACGGCAAGGTCGGCATTGCCGGAAACCTGCAGCTTCACCTCGATGTCGGACGGTGTCTGCCCGGCGGTGAAGCTGCCGAAGGGCAGCCGCAGTACGACCAGCGTCTCACCCGGCGTGCCGGTTACCGTCAGCGGCGCGCCAGTTGCAGTGGTGGCGTAAGGGTGGGTGACCTGGCCGGAGAGGGGGAATTCCAGCACCCACTGTTCCAGCGCCACGCCAAGATAGATGGCCCCCAGATAGGCCAGGCCATCATTGCTGGTGGCGCCGGCGCTGCCCGGCCCCGCCCCATCCGCGCCGTTGGTCGGAATGATCAGGTCGAGATAGGGCGCATAGCCGACATCCGAGCCGGGCGTGGCGTCCGGCACATTGTCGAAGCGGACAGTTATTGTCTGCAATCCACCGATCGGAGCGTTGAGGGCGGCACCGTTGAGGAAGCTGACGATTGGCTGGGCGGACATGGACCTGATCTCCGGCACGGAGGTCCGGCAGCACGCCGGCAACAACCCGTTACGCGAACAGATACCATTTGTTAGGGAAAGGACAACGAAAAATTTACCAATTTAGTCTTAAAAGATGATTAATGAGACGTCTCCGTTGAACCGCGGCGGCTGCTCCATCATAAGCGTTTGTTTTTCCGTCGGATACTTGCGCGCTTGCCGCGCACAGACGGCGCGCCAGCGGCACTGCCCCAGCCGGACAGCCTCGCCAATGGCACTCTGTATCATTTTTGAAGCGGACAATAGGCCGCTGCCGATCCCCTGGACCAGGCTGGCACGCAACGAAAAAGGGGGGCGCCTTGCGGCGCCCCCCGTTCCGGTTGCTTTGTAGATACGTCTGCGATTAGCGCAGGACGATCTCGACGCGGCGGTTCTGCGGCTCGCGCACGCCATCGGCGGTCGGAACCAGCGGGCGGCTCTCGCCGAAGGCCTGGATGGCCATCGCGGCGCGCGGCACGCCACGGCGCTCGAGCTCGGCGGCCACGGCGGCGGCGCGGCGCTCGGACAGGCGCTGGTTGTACTGCGGCGTGCCCGAACGGTCGGCGTGGCCGGAGACCTCGATGCGGGTGGAGCCGACGCTCTGGCTGTTCGTCGCGGCCTCACCGATGATCTGGCGGGCACGGTCCGTCAGGTCGGCGCGGTCGAAGTCAAAGAACACCAGGTAGGTGCGGGCAACGGCCGGGGCGGCGGCCGGGGCCGGGGCCGGGGCCACGACCGGCGGCGGCGGCGTCACGCCGAAGGCATAGCGCAGGCCGACCATCAGGCTGTGGTTGTAGTTGTCCACATCCGTCGAACCGCGCGCCGTCCCGGAAGCGCCACCGCGAACGTCGAGGTTCGGCTGCAGCGTGCCCATGAAGCGGTATTCGGCGGTAACGGCCAGGCCGGGAACGGCGGAGACCGGGAAGGCGGCGCCGACGATCGCCTGGTAGGCGAACTGGCCATCGTCACCGTCGACCGTCGCCAGCGTGGTGCCGTTGGCGGCGCGGGCGCGGACGCTGTCATACTCATGCCACTGGTAGCCGGCGCCGACGCCGACATACGGGGTCAGGAAGCTGCCCGGGCCGAGGTCGAAGTCATACAGCGCATTTGCCATCACGCCGTAGGAGCGTGCCTTGCCATCCGCGCGGATCGGGCGGGTCGCGAAGCCGGAGATGCTGTCGACCTCGTTCTCGCGGTAGGAGCCCTCGAGCTCCACGCGGACGCCGTTGCCGTAGCCGTAGCCCAGGCTGATCACGCCGGCATAGCCGTAGTTGAAATCAACCATTCCACTGCGCTGGGCGCGGGTCGCGCCGGCTGCGGCCGGACCGGTCACCGAGATGTCCGATTCCTGAAGCAGGTTCACGCCGGCGCCGGCGCCGACATAAAAGCCGCTGATCGGCTGCGCCTGGGCGGCGAGAGGCACCGCCAGGAAGGTTGCGGCCAGGAGGGCGTTCCGAACTCGCATCAATGTAGCTCCTTGGTCCCCGGGCTTCCGGGGAAGTGGCTGGCCGGAAGAACCGGGCGCCTTGTCGAGTGCCGATCTACTCCGCAACCGCAGCGCGAGCGAGTGGCAGAAGCGGCTCGGCCGAAAGCGGCTGATGGATGTTGCCAGAGAGCAACACTCATTACCGCGAAAGTGGTTTCCGCCACGCCGTGATACGGTACGTCCCGCATGAACCACGTCGAATCGCCCTTCCCCACCCCGCCTGGCGGCCCCTGGGCCGCCCCCACCCTGACCGAGGCCGCCTATGCCCGACTCGAGGAGATGATCGTCACCCTGGACCTCGCCCCCGGCAGCGTGGTGTCGGAGGCGATTCTCAGTCGGCTTCTCGGCATCGGCACCACCCCGGTGCGGGAAGCGCTGCAGCGCCTGGCGCGGGAACATCTGGTCCAGGTCCTGCCGCGGCGCGGGGTTGTGGTCACGGGGGTGGATCTGCACCAACAGTTGCATGTCCTGGAAACCCGGCGGGAGCTGGACCGGCTGATCGCCCGCGCCGCCGCCCGCCGCGCCCGCCCGCCCGAACGCGCCGCCCTGGCCCGGCTGGCCACGGACATGACGGAGGCCGCCCGCGCCGCGGATCTGCGCGGCTTTTTGCGGCTGGATGGCCAGCTCAACCAGTCCCTGGCGCAGGCGGCCCGCAACCCGGTCGCCGCGGCATCCGTCGCCAGCCTGCATGCCGTGGCCCGGCGCTTCTGGTTCTATCACCACCGTGCGGAGGATGAGCTGATGGAGACCGCCGTGCTGCATGCCAACGTCGCCAACGCCGTCGCCGAGGGCCGGGAACAGGCCGCGGCCGACGCCTCTGACCGGTTGATGGCCCAGATGATCCACTTCGCCCGCCGCACCGTGCCCACGCTTGACCCGGATGAGGGGCCGGTGGCGTAATCTACTGGAACATACCTGGCATGCCAGCCAGAAAGGCTGGCAGGATTGGGGAGAACGGCCATGCAGGTGCAACCGATCGGCGCGGATTTCGTGGCCGAGGTCTCGGGCCTCGACCTGCGCCAGCCCCTCACCCCCGCGCAGCTGGCGGCGGTGGAGGCGGCGGCGGATCGCTACGCGGTGCTGGTGTTCCGCGACCAGGACCTGGATGACGACCAGCAGATGGAATTCGGCGCCGCGCTCGGCCCGCTGGAGCAGGAAACCGCGACGGTCGATGCCCATAAGCGCCGCCTGCGCCACGCGCAGATGAACGACATCTCGAACCTGGACGAACAGGGCCGCCTGCTGGCCGCCGATGACCGCCGCCGCATGTTCAACCTGGGCAACCGGCTGTGGCACAGCGACAGCAGCTTCAAGCGCGTGCCCGCCAAATACTCCATGCTGCACGCCCGCAGCGTGCCCCCCGCCGGCGGCAACACCGAATTCGCCGATATGCGCGCCGCCTGGGATGCGCTGCCGACGGCCGAGCAGGACCGGCTGCGGGATCTGGTGGCCGATCATTCGCTGATCTTCTCCCGTGCCATGCTCGGCTTCGGCGAGTTCACGGCGGAGGAGCGTCTTAAATTCGCCCCGGTGCCGCAGCGCCTGGTGCGCCGGCACCCCGGCTCCGGCCGCCTGTCGCTATACCTGTCCTCCCATATCGGCCGCATCCACGGGATGGAGGTGCCGGAGGCGATGGCCCTGCTGCGCGACCTGACGGAGCATGCAACGCAGCGCCACTTCGTCCACGCGCATGAATGGCGCACGCATGACCTGGTGCTGTGGGACAATCGCTGCACCCTGCACCGCGCGCGTCCCTTCGAGGATACTCGCTTCAAGCGCGACATGCGGCGCGTGACGCTGATGGATTCGGCGCCGACGCTGGAGCAGGCCGCCTGAAACGGCTGCATTCCAGGAAGTCTTGTTGCGCCTGGAGCAGCCGCGCAAACCCTGCCGCAAGCCCGCCGGTCACAGATGGCGGAGCGTGCCGCAAGCATCTGGCCGCCTCGCGCGATTTCGCCCAAGGGCAAGGACCGAGACCCCGCCCCGCCATGTGACACTACGAATGGGACGCCTTGCGAATTGCCCCGGCCGAGACCCTGCCCGACCCGAATCGGCAGGACCTGATCCAGAGCCTGCATGACCTCGGCTGGGAGACGCTGCGCCATGCGCCCGCGCCTGACCAACCCTCGGTGGAAGGGCCGCTGATCCTGGCGCATCGGGCGCATGGGGTGGCCCTGCTGGACCTGGCGCCTGACAGCCATGACCACGCGCCCGCCGCGCTGCGCCAGCGTCTGCACGCGGCGGGGGTGGAGGCGGAGAGCCTGCCCATCATCCACCGCGTCCTGGGGCCCGGCGATCGATGGCGGCTGACCGGCATCCTCGACCAGGCCTTCGCGGAGGCACCGCCGATTGATGCGCCCAGCCCGGACTGGATCCCGCAGGTGCAGGCGGCGCTGCTGCCGGTGGCGCCACCACGGCCGAGCTATGCGGCGCGACCGGCATCGCGACCGGCACGACGATCGGAAGCCGCGGCGCGGCAGGCCCATCCGCTGCTGCTGTTCTGGGGCGCCGTGGCGGCTTGCGCGGTGCTGACCATCGGCGTGCTGCAATGGCTCGGCGCGCCACCATCCGTGCCATCGCCGGAGCCCGCCAGGCCAGTTCAAGTGGCGGCACCCAGCCTGCCAACGCCCCCGCCGGGCCCTGCCGTGGCGCGGCCCGCCGGGCCTGTGGCATCCGCGCCAGGCCCGGTCGAGCCAGCGCTGCCCCTGCCGCCCCCCGCGGCACCGCCGGTGGCGACGCCGCCGCCGGAGGGCGGTGTCGTGCCACGCATTTTCGTGCACCACGTCCCCGACAGCATCGGCCCGGCTTCCGCGGTGGCGGACCGCGCGGCGCGCCTCGGCGGCAGCGTGGAAGTGCGCCCGGTGCCCTTCGCACCGCCGGGCCGCCAGGTGCGCTACTTCCGGTCCTCCGACGCTGCGTTGGCACAGCGCCTGGTGGCGGCGCTTGGCCCGGGCTGGCGGCTGCATGACCTGACGCGCTTCAGCCCGCAGCCCAGCCCCGGCACGCTGGAGGTCTGGCTGTCGGCGGAAGACTGATCAGCCGGCGACGAAATCCCGCAGCAGCGCCGCCACATGCACCGGCTGTTCCTGCTGCACCCAGTGCCCGGCGCCCGGGATCAGGTGCAGGCCGCGGAAATCCGTGCAGGATTCGGTCTGCATTTTTGCCACTGCGCCGGGGAATTGGTGGATGCCCCAATCGCTGGCGCCCGCGATGAAGGTAGCCGGCACCGTGATGCGGCAGCCGCGGAACAGCGCAAGCTCCGCCGCATTCGCGCCACCGGTGCCGCAGCGGTAGGATTGCAGGCCGCCGGCGAAGCCGGTGCGGCCGTATTCCCCGGCATAGACGGCGAGTTCCGCATCGGTCAGCCAGGGCGCCTCGTCTTCCGGCATGAAGGGCGCGACGGCTTCCGGCATCGTCGCGTGCAGCGGCATGACGTAGTAATCGGGCAGCTTCGCCAGTTCCTGCGCCGTCCAGCCGGCCAGCGCAAAGGGCATGTTGCCGGGCCAGTCGGCGCTCTTGTGGTGGTAATAGGCACGCAGGAAGGCGTGCAGGCCTTGCGGCGGGTGGTCCATGTCGGCGGCGGCGCGGCGTTCCGCGTAGTACCATTGGTAGTGCTTGCGCGGCGGGTCCAGCGTCGCCAGGGCGGCGTGCACATCGGGCGAGGACCCGCGGGCGGGCGGGCCGGCGAAGGGCGAGCTCATCAGCGCGACGCGCGTAAAGACATCCGGGCGGATCAGCGCGCACCAGGCGGCGACCGGTGATCCGTAGTCGTGGCCGACCACGGCGTGGACGGCGGCGATGCCAAGCGCCTCCAGCAAAGCGAGCTGGTCGCGCACGATGTTGGTCAGCAGGAAGGGCGCCAGCGGCTCGTCATACTCCGCCGACCAGCCGGTGGTGCGGCCATAGCCGCGCAGGTCCGGCGCAATCACGTGATAGCCCGCGGCGGCCAGCGCCGGCATCACCTTGCGCCAGGAAAAGGCGAGTTCTGGAAAGCCGTGCAGCAGCAGGATGGCCGGCTGCCCCGCCTGCCCGGCTTCCAGCACATGCACGGCCAGGCCGTTGCAGCCGGGGATGATGCGGGCGCGCAGGCCCTCGGGCAGCAGCGTCGGGTCGAGTGGCGTCATCGGGTTCTCACTGTCTTGCCGGTGGTGATCGGGCCGCGCACACTCGCCGGGACGTCGCGAGGGAACACGCCGCATGTGGCACGCCCACACCATCATCCACAACGGCCAGGCGATCCCCTTCGCGGAGGCGCGGATTCATCCGCTGGCCGTCGGCGTCGCCTATGGCGTGGCGGTGTTCGAGGGGCTGCGCGCCTATCGCAACCCGGAAGATGGCAGCTTCAGCGTGTTTCGGCTGGATGAGCATCTGGCGCGGCTGCAACAGGGCATGAAGGTGATGCGCTTCGATGCGCCGCCGAGCACGCAGACACTGCGCGATGCCGTGCTGGAGGTGGTGCGGCTGAACGCGCCGGATGAGGATGCCTACATCCGCCTGCAGGCGCAGATCGAGACGATCGGCACGCTGGCCAGCACCGGCCCCGTCGGCTGGGTGGTGGCAGCGTTGCCGCGGGAACGTTCGGCGAAATTCGCCAGCGGGCTGGCCGCCACCGTGTCCTCCTGGACCCGGATCTCCGACAACGCCATGCCGCCGCGCATCAAGGCCTCGGCGAACTACCATGCCAGCCGGCTGGCCAATCTTCAGGCGCGGGCCGATGGTTATGACAGCGCGCTGCTGCTGACGCAGCGCGGCAAGCTCTCGGAGGCCGCGGCCGCCTGCATCTTCCTGCTGCGCGACGGTGTGCTGGTGACGCCGGGCAAGTCCAGCGACATCCTGGAAAGCGTGACGCGTGACACGGTGCTGGTGCTGGCGGCGGAGGCCGGCATTCCGGTGGAACAGCGCGACGTGGACCGGACGGAGCTGTATGTGGCTGATGAGGTCTTCCTCTGCGGCACGGGGCAGGAGCTGGTGGCGGTGACCAGCGTGGACCGGCTGCCGGTGGGCGATGGCAAGCCGGGCGCGGTGACGCAGCGTTTGCAGGCGGCCTATGAGGCGGTGGTGCGCGGCACCACCAACGCGCATCCGGAATGGCGCGCCGCCGTCAGTTGAATTCGACCACGAGGTTCAGCGCCGCATCGACGCTGGCGCGGGACCCGGGCGGCAGGACCAGAGTGCTCTCGCGCTCTTCAACCAAGGCCGGGCCGGCCAGCGTGTCGCCCGGGCGTAGCGCCGTGCGGTCATGCACCGCAGCTTGCACGAAGCCGGTGCCGAACCAGGCCGGGCGCGTGCCTTTCAGGGATTTTGCGGCGCCTGCGCGCGGGCGCGCCAATTCCAGCTTCGGCGTCGGGCCGGCGACGATGACGCGCCAGCCGACCGTCTCCACCGGCAGGGTGGGTTCGGTGCGGCCGTACAGGCGGCGGTACTCGGCCTCAAAGGCCGTGCGCAGCGCATCGCGGTCCAGCGAGGCGACCTCCGCCTCCACCTGGTAGCCCTGGCCGGCATAGCGCATCGCGGCGATGCGGCGGATGGTGATCTCCGTGACGCCGGCCTCCGCCACCATGGCGCGGCCTTCCACCTCCATCTCCGCAAGCATGGCGCGCAGCCGGTCGAGATCCAGCGTTGCCAATGGCGCGACCATGGCGCGCAGATGCGCGAAGGAGATCGGCGCGGCGAGGAACCCGAAGGCCGAGGCGACGCCCGCGCCGGGTGGCGAGATCAGCTTCGGCAGACCAAGCTTCATGGCGATGGCACAGGCATGCACCGGGCCAGCGCCGCCGATCGGCACCATGGTATAGCCCTCGATCCGCCGCGCCTTTTCCAGCGCATGCACGGCGGCGGCCTGCGCCATGGATTGGTTCACCGTCTCATGCACCGCCCAGGCCGCCTCCAGCGCGGAGAGGCCGAGCGGGGTGCCGATATGCTGCGCAATGGCGCGTTCCGCCGCCGCGACATCCAGCGTCATGTCGCCGCCGAGGAAGCTGTCGGGTGCCAGGTAGCCGAGTAGCAAATCCGCATCCGTCACCGTGGGCAGCGTGCCGCCCAGCCCGTAGCAGGCGGGCCCGGGATCGCTGCTGGCGCTGTCGGGGCCAACGCGGATCAGGCCGAGGCGATCGACGCGGGCGATGGAGCCACCGCCAGCGCCGATCTCGATCATCTCGATGACCGGTACCTTCAGGGGAAACCCGCTGCCTTTTCGGAAGCGGTCTACTCGGGAAACTTCGAAATCCAGGCTGCGCTGCGGTTCGCCACCATCGATCAGCGCGGCCTTGGCCGTGGTGCCGCCCATGTCGAAGCAGAGGATGTCGGCGGCGCCGGCGGATTGACCGATGACGCGCGCGGCCTGCACGCCACCGGCGGGGCCGGATTGCACCAGGCGGATCGGGTGCCGCGCCGCCACATTTTCACGAACCGTGCCGCCATCCGAGAGCATCAGGAACAGCGGGCCGGTGAGGCCGGCGCCGCGCAGGCCGTCACCGAGGCGCGCCAGGTAGCGTTCGAAGACCGGCTGCACATAGGCGTTGCAGATGGTGGTGGTGCCGCGCTCGTACTCGCCGATTTCCGGCACGAGATCGGAGGACAGGCACAGTGTCAGCTCCGGCGCCTCCTGTTTCGCGAGCTCGGCCAGACGGCGTTCATGCACGGGGTTCAGGAAGGCGTGCAGCAGGCAGATGGCCAGCGCCTGCGCGCCACCATCGCGCAGCGCACGGATGGCCTGGCGCGCGGCGTCCTCATCCAGTTCCGTCAGAACGGTGCCATCGGCGCGCAGCCGTTCCGGCACGCCGAGGCGCAGGCGGCGGGGCACCAGCGGATCGGGGCGGCGCATGAACAGGTCGTAGGTGTCGTGGCGCAGTTCGGTGCCGATTTCCGGCACGTCGCGAAAGCCTTCGGTGGTGAGGAAGCCGGTCGGGACGCCGCGGCGTTCGATCAGCGCATTGGCGACGAGGGTGGTGCCGTGGATGACGTGGCGCACCTCGGCGGGGGACACGCCATGCTGGGCCAGCAGGCCCGCGATGCCGGCGAGCACGGCCTGTTCCGGCGCATGCGGCGTGGTCAGAACCTTGCCGTTCAGCAGGCGGCCATCGCGCGTGTCGAGCAGCACGAAATCGGTGAAGGTGCCGCCGATATCGACGCCGATCTGCCAGGGCTGCATCACAGGTAGCCCTCGGCTGCGTCGTGGTCTCGCGCTGTGGCGCTGCGGTCCGCGGGCGGGCCGAAGCCGCCACCGCCGGGGGTCTCGAAGACCAGCGTGTCGCCGGGGTGCAGGACCAGCCGCGCTTTGGCGGCCACCTGCGTGCCGTTCAGCAGGTCGCGCCCGCCCCGACCCGCCTCGCCGCCCAGCAAACCGCGCGGCGGGTGCTGCACGCGTTCGTGGCGGTAGGTGGCGGTGACGGGCTTGTCGCCCATCACGCGGAAGCCAAGGCGCTGGCCCAAGCCGCCACGCATCGCGCCATCGCCGCCGCTGCCGGGGATCAGCGATTTCTCGGTGATCAGCATGGGCGCCGCATTCTCGAACTGCTCCACCGGCTGGGTGGCGACGTTGGAGGGGAAGGACAGGCAGGCGGCGCCGTCATGCGACGCTGCGGCGCCATGGCCGCCATTCATGAAGAACATGCGGACATAGCGGCGGCCATCGGCGTGCTCGCCGGTGAAGTACACATTCCACAAGGGGCTGCCGGATTCGGCGACGACGCGATCCGGGATCAGCTTGCCCAAGGCCGACAGCACCAGCATCGGCAGGTAATGGCCCGTCAGGTGCCGCCCCCAGACCGGCGCGGGGCGGCGCGGATTGACGATGGAGCCCTCCGGCGCAATCAGCGTGATCGGCCGGAAGCAGCCATCATTGTTCGGCGTCGTCGGATCGAAGGCGCATTTCACCGCGTAGTTGGAATAGGCACGGGAGAAGTTGATCGGCGAATTCACCGGGCGCGCGATCTGCGCATCCGTGCCGGTGAAATCCAGCGTGAGCTGGTCGCCCTTCACCTCAAGCCGCAGGCGGATGGTGACGGGGTGTTCGAAGCCATCGGCGGTGACCTCATCGAACACCTCGCCATCCGGCACCGCGGCGATCGCCTCCCGCATCGCGCGTTCGGAACGGGCGAAGATTTCGGCGGACAGCGTATCCGCATCGGCGATGCCTTCCTCCGCCAGGATGCGCAGCAGACGTGGTGCGGCCTGGTCGTACATGGCGAATTGCGCGCGCAGATCGCCGATCACTTCCTCCGGCAGGCGCAGATTGGCTTCGAGGAAGGCGAAGACGTCCTCATTCTCCACACCGCCGCGCAGGATGCGGGCGACGGGGATGGTGAGGCCCTCCTCCCAGGAATCGCGCGCCTCCACGCTGGGGGCGCCGCCGATATCGGTGGCGTGGAAGGTGCTGCCGATCCAGGCCATGATGCGGCCGGCGTGGAACACCGGCTTGACCATGGTGATGTCGTTCAGATGGCCGGTGCCGAGATAGCCGTCATTCGAGATCAGCACATCGCCATCCACCAGGCGTTCCGCCGGGATCTTCCGCAGCATCGCCGCCAGCGTCACCGGCATGGTGCCGACGAAGCTGGGCACGGAGCGGGAGGATTGGGCAAACTGCCGGCCGGTGCTGTCCATCAACCCAACGGCCATGTCCCAATTATCGCGGACCACGGACGAAAAGCTGGTGCGGACGAAGGCCTCGGCGGCCTCGTCCATCAGGCCGGCGATGCGCGCCCAGGCGGTGCCGAGGCGAAGCGCGGAGATCGACATCAGCCGCGCATCGCCTGCAACTGCGCGGGGTAGCCGGCGGGGTTGACCTGCACGTCGATCAGGCTCGGCCCGTCCACGGCGAAGGCGGCACGGAGCGCCTCGCGGTAGCCCTCGGGCGTGTCGGCATGGAAGCCGCGCACGCCAAAACCTTCTGCCACCTGGGCGAAGTTCGTCGGCGTGAAGGCAACGCCGGCGGGCGCAAGCTGGCGCTGCTGCTGCTTGATGTCGATCAGCGACAGCGCGCTGTCATTGAACACCACCGTCACCAGCTTCGCGCCGGTCTGCGCCGCCGTGGCCAATTCGCCGACGCACATCATCAGCCCACCATCGCCGGTGAAGGCGATGCCACCCCGCGCCGGGTCATGCAGCGCCGCGGCCAGCGCCGCCGGCAGCGCGAATCCCATGGAAGCCAGGCCGTTCGAGATCAGCAGGTCGCGCGGCGCCTCGCATTGCCAGAAGGCGGTGGCGGAGAACATATGCGCCCCCGCATCCACCGCCACGCGCGGCGCATGCCCCGCCGCACGCGCTTCCTGCTGCGCCAGGCGCACGATGTCGGGCGGGGAGACACCGCCCTGCCCGCGCCATTCCAGCGCCGCCAGCGCATCGGTGCGCAGCTTTGCGATCTCCGCCACGGTCCAGTCCGACGGCTTCGGCCGCAGCGTGGCCAGGCTGTCCGCAATCGCACCATGCAGCGCCGCCTTCGGCTGGGCGTAGCGCACGGGATGCGGTCGCAGCGCCACGTCGAGAATCGGTGCGGTATAGCGCCAGGGCTGCAGGATCAGCTCCACCGGGTCCAGCCCGACCTGGATGATCAGGTCCGCGGCGCCGACGCAGGGTGCTTCCAGCGATCCGCCGGTGAACAGCCCGGCATAGAGCGGATGCGCATCCGGCATCACGCCCTTCGCCTTGTAGGTGACCAGCACGGGGCAGCCCAGTGCCTCCGCCAGTTGGCGCAGTGCCGCGGTGGCTTGGGCTTCCGCCGCTTCCAGCCCGACCAGGATCACCGGGCGCCGCGCCTGCGCCAGCAGTGCCGCGGCATCACCTATCGGCGGCGCGGGCGCAGGCTCCGCGGCGCGCGGCGGGGCGGGCAGCGCGGTGCGGCGCGCGGCCTGGCCGGTCAGGTCCAGATGCACGGCGCCGCGCGGGGCGGCGAGCGTCAGGTCCAGCAGCGCGCCGATTTCTTCGGCCGGTGCCTCACCCTCAGCACGCGCATAGCCCTTGGCAATGGCCACCGTCGAAGCCTGCTGGTCGAAGACCTGATGCGTGACATAGGCGAGTTGCGCGGGCGTGAAGCCATCCGACAGCAGCAGCAGCGGCGCGCGTTCCAGCATGGCGCAGGCCAGGCCATTGGCGGCGTTGGAAACGCCCGGGCCCTTCGTGGTCATCACCACGCCCGGCGCGCCGGTCAGTTCCGCATCCGCCAGCGCCATCATCGCCGCATTGGCTTCCTGCCGCGCCAGGATGAAGTCGATGCCAAAGCGCGGCGCCGCCGCGATCACATCGAGCGAGGACCCGCCGCCGGGCACGCCCCAGATGCGCTTCGTGCCGCGCTGGGCCAGCGCGGCCAGCAGCGCCTCCGCCACCGTCCGGGTCTCCGCCTGGGCTTCGGGCATGATCTGGATACTCCCACCTTGGCCCATCATCTGCACCGGCCGGGGCGGCTTGCCAAGCCATGCGCGGATGGCCTCTGCTGGGGGCCGAACGTATCAAGGAGACGGGGTCATGGCGGATTTCACGGGCAAACGCGTGCTGGTGGCAGGCGGGTCGCGAGGTATCGGGCGCTCCGTCGCGCTGGGCTTCGCCCAGGCGGGTGCCGCGGTTTCCATCTGCGCCCGCGACGCCAAGGCGCTGGAGGCGACGCGGGCGGAGATTGCGGCGCTCGGCGTCACAGCGCACGCCACCTCCGCCGATCTCGGCGTGGCGGATCAGGTGACGGGCTGGGTGGACCAGGCGGCGCAGGCGCTGGGGGGCGTCGATGTGCTGGTGAACAACGCCAGCGGCTTCGGCGCGAAGGATACCGAGGAGGATTGGGCGCGCGGGCTGAATGTGGACGTGATGGCCACGGTGCGCGCCAGTCGCGCCGCCACGGCGCATCTGAAGGCCAGTCGCGGGTCCATCGTCAACGTCTCCTCCATCTCCGGCTTCCGGCCCTCGCTGAGGACGCCCGCCTATGCGGCGGTGAAGGCGTTGCTGGTGAACTACACGTCCAGCCAGGCGGCCGCGTTCGGGCCGGATGGGGTGCGGGTGAATGCGGTGGCGCCTGGTTCCATCGAATTTCCGGGCGGGTCCTGGGAACAGCGACGCAGCAGCGATCCGGCGCTGTACAACCGCATCCTGAGCCTGATCCCCTTCGGCCGCCTCGGCACGCCGGAGGAAGTGGCGGAGGTGGTGCTGTTCCTGGCAAGCCCGGCGGCGCGCTGGGTGACGGGGCAGACCATCATCGTCGATGGCGGCCAGATGCTCGGGTAGCGCGGGCTGACAGGCGCGGTGGAACATGGTGAATTGGGGAAAACGGAGACGCCCCCAATGATCGACCTGAAAGCCAAGCGCCTGAACGGCCCCGTCATCCGCCTGCACCCGGACGACAATGTGGTGGTGGCGCGGATCGATATCGAGCCGGGCACATCGATCCCCGGCGAGAACATGCTGGCGCGCAACGCGGTGCCAGCAGGCTACAAGATCGCCACCACGCAGCTTCGCAAGGGTGACCCGGTGCTGAAGTACCAGGTCACCATCGGCTTCGCGGCGGAGGATATTCCCGCCGGCACCATGGTGCATGCCCACAACATCGATTTCCGCGAATTCGACCGCGACTACGCGATCGGCCGTGACTACCGCCCTGTGGAGATGATCCCGGAGGATCAGCGCAAGACGTTTGAGGGCTACGTCCGCGCCGATGGCCGCGTCGGCACGCGCAACTTCATCGCCGTCGTCTCATCCGTGAATTGTTCCGCCACCGTGTCCCACGCCGTGGCGGATTGGTTCACGCCGGAGCGGATGGCGGAATGGCCGAATGTGGATGGCGTCGCTGCTTTCACCCATTCCACCGGCTGCGGCATGGAATTATCGGGAGAGCCGATGCAGCTGCTGCGCCGCACCCTCGGCGGCTACATGCGCCACCCGAATGTGGCCGGCGTGGTGGTGATCGGCCTGGGGTGTGAGCGCAACCAGATCGCCGGGCTGCTGGCCGAGCAGGGGCTGACGCCGGGGCCGCTGCTGCGGTCGCTGGTGATGCAGGAAGTCGGCGGCACGCGCAAAAGCATCGAAGCCGGCGTCGCCGTGGTGAAAGAGATGATGGCGGAGGCCAACAAGGCGACCCGCGAAACCGTCTCCGCTGCGCATCTTTCCGTTGGCCTGCAATGCGGTGGCTCGGATGGCTTTTCCTCCATCACGGCAAATCCGGCGCTGGGGGCGGCAATGGATTTGCTGGTGCGCCACGGCGGCACCGCCATCCTGTCCGAAACGCCCGAGATCTACGGCGTCGAGCACACGCTGACGCGCCGCGCCGTCAGCCAGGAGGTCGGTGAGAAGCTGATCGAGCGCATCCGCTGGTGGAAGGATGTCTACACCCCGGGCCGCGACACGCAGATCAATGGCGTGGTCAGCCCCGGCAACCAGGCCGGCGGCCTTGCCAACATTCTCGAGAAGTCGCTGGGGTCTTCGATGAAGGGCGGCACCGGGCCGCTGATGGACGTGTTCCGCTATGCCGAGCCCATCACCACCAAGGGCTTCGTCTTCATGGACACGCCAGGCTTCGACCCGGTCTCTGCCACCGGCCAGGTCGCCGGCGGCGCGAACATGATCGCCTTCACCACCGGCCGCGGCTCGATGTATGGCGCGAAGCCCGTGCCCTCCGTGAAACTCGCCACCAACACGCCCATGTTCCGCCGGCTGGAGGAGGACATGGACATCAATTGCGGTGAGATCCTGGACGGCACCGCCAGCCTGTCCGAGATGGGCGAGCGCATCCTGGACCTGCTGCTGCGCACGGCCTCCGGCGAGCCGACGAAAAGCGAGCAGCTCGGCCTCGGCAAGCATGAATTCGCGCCGTGGCAGATCGGCATCACCGGCTGATCGCTTGACCCGGCGGGCGGGCGGGCCGATGCAGGTCCACCCGCCCCGGAGTGCCCCGTGATGTCCAGCAGCCTGCCACCTTCCGGCCCGTCCCGCGACGCCGTCAATGGCCCCTCACGCGACGCCGTCGCGATGATGCAGTACGACTCCGCCAAGAAGACCGCGCTGCTGGCCTATCTGCTGTGGTTCTTCCTCGGCTATTTCGGCGCGCACCGCTTCTATCTCGGCCGCATCGGCTCCGGCATCGCCATGCTGTTGATCTTTTTGGTGTCCTTCCCGCTGGCCTATGTGCTGATCGGGATGCTGGGCTTCCTGGTGATCTTCATATGGTGGCTGGTCGATGCCTTGCTGATCCCGGGCATCGTCGCGCAGCACAACGCGGCGCTGATCGCACGATTGCAGCGCTGATCACCCCTGCAGGGTCAGCAGACGCCGCGGCGTCTCCACCAGGATCGCGTCCAGCTCCGCCTGCGAAAAGCCGCGTTCGCGCATGAAGGGCACGATGTTGCGGAAGATGTGGCCGTAGCCATGCCCGCCGAAGCTGCGTAGCCGGGTCAGGCGGCAGATATCCTGGCTGATCACCAGCTGCGCCCCATGGCCACGGTCCACCAGTCGGCGCATCATGTCGATGCGCGTGCCGTCATTCGGCATGTTGATCGGTGCGAAGGACCAGTAGGCATGCTCGTAGCCGAACAGGTCGAATTCCAGCACGCAGCCGGTATCGGCCAGCGCGAACAGCCGGTCGTCGTCGAAGATCGTGCGGTCCACATGGTCGATGATGGTACGGGGAATGTCGCCGCCGTGGGCGCGCAGGAAGGCGATGATCTCCGCCGGCTGGTCCGGATGCACGCCGGGATGGATGGTCAGCGCCGCGCCGGTTTCCTGCTGCGCCAGCACGGCGCCGGCCATCACCCGGCGCTCCAGCTCGGTCCAGGGCGCGGAACAGCCGATCTCGCCGATGATGCCGGCGCGCACATCCGTCCCCCAGGCGCCGTGGCGGAGGGCGGCCACCATCTCGGCGGCGAAATCCTCCACGCTGCGGGCGTGGTTGGCGGGGTCCTGGAAATCCTCGACGTAATGGCCGCAGCCCATGACCATCTGCACGCCGGTGCGGCGGGAGACCTCCACCAGCCCCTCCGGGTCCGGCGCCAGGCCACCGATGGTCATCTCCACCATGCTGGCGCCGCCCTCGGCGCGGAACATCTCCAGCTCCGCCACCGCCAGGGCGCGGTCCAGCATCACCGTCTTGCCGGCATGCGGGTGGCGCCCGTAGTCGATGTCGTAGCGGCTTTGCAGGGTGATGGGCTGCACCAGCTCGGGCCGGCTGGCGATGGCCTGGCGCAGGCTGGGCGGGGTGATGTCGCACAGCACATGCTCATGCATCAGGGTCGGACCCAGGCTCTCGGGCGCCACCGCGCCCAGCACCGTCTGCACGAAACCCGCCATCCGCCCTGCCCCCGAAATCCCGCCGGCTGCCAGCCTGCGGCGCCAAATGCGACCGCGCAAGCCGAGGGGGCCGTGACCTCGCCCTGGCGCCGCGCGGTGCGCCTTGCGCTGCTCGCCCTGCCCCTGCTGGCCATGCCCGGCACCGTGCTGGCGCAGGGTGGCCAGCCGCCCAGCCAGGCCTGCCGCCGCCAATGCGAAGCGCAGATCCAAGGCAGTGCGCCGCGGGACATGCAGGTCTGCCTGATCCGCTGCAGCGCGGCGGAGGATTTCCTGGCGCGCCAGAGACGGGCCGGCACGCCCGAGGCCAGCGGCCGGGGTGCGGCACCAGGAGGCCGCGACACGGCAGCGCGCGGCGCGCTCAGCCTGGTGGCTTATGCGGGACCGTTGCCCGCCACCGGCCTCGCCATATCGCGCCGGGTGGACCGGCCCACCGCGCATCGTACCGCACAGTGGGACTGCTACCGCCGCAGCGGCCAGCGCGCCTGCCGCCTGCTGATGGAAACGGAGCAGCGCTGCATCGCCGTGGCGCGCAGCGTCCGGGGGCTGGGCCTGGTCATCACCAATGACCCGAACACCTATCAGGTGCTGAGCTACGGCGTGGGTGACGGACCGGACACGGCCACGGCGCAAGGCGTCGCGATGCGGGATTGCGCGGCGCGCCAGCAACCAGGCACCATCTGCCGGATGGCCATGAGCCGCTGCGGCTGAGGCCGGCTCAGGGGATCCCCGCCGGAAATCCATGCCGCCCATCGGGGCCCAGCGGCAGCCTGGTGGCCGAGAGAACGTTGGAAAGCAGCAGTTTCCCATAAAGATGCGGGAAAAGGCCGGGCCGGCTGCCACCCGCGGCTGCCTCCCAGCGCAGCGCCTCGCCCAGCCGCGCGGCGTCGGCCTCGACCAGCCACAGATCCGCAATGCCCGCGCGGTGCTTGGCCGCGCTGGCGCGCAACTGGCCTGCGGTGGAGAAGTGCAGGTAGCCGTCGCGCGCATCATCGGCGCTGCCGGCATAGGCGCCGGCCAGCTCCGCGGCGCGCCAATCGGCCTCCCGGACCATGGTGTAGATGCGGTCTTCCATGCGGCGCCCCTGCCCTTGCGCAGCCGTTTCAGCCGAGCAGCCGGTAGAATACAAGGCCGCCGACCTCCGCCGTCGGCACCTGGCCGATCGCCCAGCGCGGCAGTGCATCCGCGGCGTGGTAGTGCGTCGCACCCCGCGTCGCATCCGGCAGCGCGCCGGCCAGGGCGCGGGCGGCGATGCGGCGGCAGACGGCGAAGGCGGGGTCCTCCACCACGCCGGGCGCCTGCATGGCGGCGCGGCGCGGGTGCTGGGGGTGCCAGCAGGCGAATTGGAAGGGCGCGCGGCAGATGGCGGCGACGTCGCCGCCCAGATGCTGCGGCCCGCCCGGGGCGCGGGCCAGGCGCAGGCGGTTCATCACCACGGCCGCCACACCCTCCATCCCGCGCACCGGGCGGTGCCCGGCCTCCCCCCACAGGGTCAGCTCCAGCACGCCGGCGGCGCTCGGCCGGGGCGGGCGGTTCAGCGCGGCGCTCATTGGCCCACCTCCGTCTCGGCGCGGGCGCCGAAGCCCATCTTCCGGTTCGGCATGGACTGGCCGGCGATGGCCGTGGCCGTGGTCGCGGCGCGGCTCACCTCATCCAGCTTTTCCTCGATCCGCAGCAGTTGCAGGGATAGGCGCGAATCGAGGTCGCGGATCAGTGACAGCGGCACATAGGTGCGCGCCACCTCCAGCTTGAAATCCACCAGTTCGTCGCGCGAAGGGCCGGGCTGGGCCATCGGCGGCGCAGCGCTGGGCGGTGCCTCCGGCCGCGCCTGCAGCTCCCGCCGCAGCAGGAAAATCATCCAAAGCATCAGCCCGGCCAGCGGCGCATCGGCCAGCGCGGCCGCCAGTTGGGGCGGGATCTCAGGGATCATCGGGGGAAACTCCTTGAAGGGGGGCGGCGGGGGGGCCACCCTGGGGGCGCCGCGATTACAGGAATGCGGCGCCCAACCCCGGCCATGGCCGACAGGAAGAAGCGACCGCTCAGCGAACGATGTGGAACCAGCCTTATCTCGAGACCTGCTGCCGGTCCGCGCTGCACCGGCTGACCCTGGTGGGCAGCCCGGGCCGCCCGGATGGGCTGAAGGACGGCCCCTGCCTGAACCGCCTGGCCGGCATGGGCCTGGCGCGGCAGCGACCAGATGGGCGGTACGAGGCCACCGAAGTGGGCCTCGATCGCCACGCGACGGAAATCGCGCCGCGCGCTAAACGCCCCGCCAGGGCAGCGTCTGCGGCCTGAGCGCCGGCGCGCCGGGCAGCCGCACAGGTTCGGCCAGCAGGCAGCCGGCCACCGCATCCAGCGCATCATCATGCTGGCCTGGCCGGTCCGGCCGCCAATCCGCCATCTCCCGCGCGAAGCGGGTGCGGAACACATCCTCATGCGCCAGCAGGCGCCGGCCGGCGAGCACCGGGTCCAGCGCCGCCAGGATGCGCTCCGCCTTGGCGCGGCGGCTGGTAGCTTCCAACACGCTGCAATGGATGCCGATGCGGGTCATCTCCCGCTTCAGCAGGCCGGGCAGGAACTTGCCGATGCCATTGGTCTCCACCCGCAGCACCGGCAGCAGCAGGTCGCGCGCGATCTCCGCCACCGCGCGGCATTGCTGTGTTGCCGCGTCATCCTCGCCGTCGGGGTCATGCAGCAGATAGGCCAGGCGGTGCAGGTAGTGCCGGCCCTCGGCATCGGCATAGGTGCAGGCCAGCACGCTGGCATCGCCCACGCCGGGCCGGCCAAAAGCCGGGTCCCACCAGCCGCCGCCGGAGACCATCTGCCGGCCCAGCAGCGTCAGCACGCCGCGGCCCTGTGCCTCGCGGTAGTCGGTATCCTCCGCGTAGCGCAGGATCAGCGCGGGATCGAGCCGCGCCGCCTCCTCCGCCACCGCCTCCAGCAGCATCTGGCGGCGGAAGGCGAGCGGGCCGACGCGCTGGCGCAAGGCGGCGATGCCGGCCGGCGTGAAGCGTTCCGGCCAGGCGCTGGCGCCGTGTTCGTCCAGCAGCGGCAGCACCAGGCGGCGGTAGCCGGACAGGAAGGCGTCTGGCCCCTCCGCATACAGGCTTTCCGCGCAATGCGGCGTGCCGACGAACAACACGCGGCCGCCGGGCACCAGCACGAATTCCGTCTCCGTCAGGCGTTCGCGCAGTTCGGCGCGTTGCCCGGCGGAGCCGCAATTGCCAGCGACCTCCACATCGTCGCAGACGATCAGGTCGGCGCGCGCGCCGGTGATGTTGCCGCCGATGCCAGCCGCCAGCATCGAGGCATCGCGCAGCACCGCCTCCCGTGCCACGGTGAAGCGATCCGACGCCCAGGACCCCTCGCCATGGTCCGGCAGCAGCGCACCGCACAGCGGATGCCGGCCCAGGATGCGGCGCACGGTGGCCACCATGCGCGTGGCCAGCGCATGATCGGCGGCGACCACCAGGATACGCGTATCCGGCGCACGATACAGCTGCCAGGCACAATACAGTCCGACCAGCGTGGATTTGCCGCAGCCGCGGAAGGCCATCAGCAGCAGGCGAAGATCATCCTGCTCGCCGCGATCCGAGAGCCAGCGCAGCATGTGGCGATGCACGGCTGGCGTACCCAACCCGGCAATGCGGTTCCAGATCCAGGCGAATTCCAGCAGGTCGGCAGGCCGTTCGGTCATGCATCCCCTTCCTTCGCCATCTGCGCCCGCATCGCCGCCAGCAGATGGTCCTCATCCGGTGCCGCATCGGCGCGCTTCGCGGCATCGCCGGAGGTCATCGCCGCCAGTTCCGCCATATGCGCCAGCGCCGCGCGGGCGGCAGCCTGGTGCGCGGCGAAGGCCTTCGGGTCCGGTGGCACGTCGCCGCGCGGCCAGGAGGCGACGAATTCGGCGTAATCGCCGGCGACACGTTGCATCGCCGCCGCCAACGTCTCCCGCGGCAACGGCGAGGTGGTAGGCTTGCCCCGTGTGGGACGTTTCATGCCTTCACCACGCGCACGCGCACCGTGCCGGCATTGAGGTCCAACGCCGCGCCCGTGCGGTTCCAGACGGTGACGGTCACCACATCCTGCGCGCCGATCTGCGCCAGGAACACCGCGCCGGAGGTGGAGAGCGAGAAGGCCGCCTGCGCGAAATCCCCCGGCCTCGCGCCGCTGACCGGCACGTTGACCTGCGCGCTGGCCCCGGCGGCGATGGAGGGCGGGTCCCATGCCAGTTCCGCCGCCAGTTCCCGCACGCCGATCGGCAGATCCGGCAGCCCGTACAGCACCGCCGGCGCGTGGCGCGGGTCGCAGTTCAGCCGCAGCGCGCGCAGCTCATAATCCGTGCCGATGCGCGCCACGCCGATCACCGCCGTGGCCACCAGTGGCGAAAGCCGCACAGCCTGAAGCCGCGACAGCCCCGCATCCGTCATGTCCGCCGCACCCTGCCACCAGCGTGCTGTCGGGTTCCACACCATGGACTGGCCGGAGGCGCGCACCAGTGCGCCGGCGCTGTCGGTCAGCAGGTTGTTGGCGGCATCGAACGCCATGACGAAAAGCCGTGGCGCATCGGCATCGACGCTCAGCGCGAAGTCGCGGCAGCTCCGCGCATCCACCACGAACCCCACCGCACGCCCACCGGTCAGGATCACGCCGCGATTGGTCAGCACCAAGGACTCCAGCGCCGGAAACACGAAGTCCTGCAGCAAGGCTGGACTGCCGGAGACGTTGGAGGACAGGCAGCCCAGTTTCTCGAAGCCCGTCTGCGTGGCGTTCCAGCGGATCGCGGCAGCACGGAGCGAGGGCACGCTCGCCAGTTCCCGCGTTGCCGCGCGATGTGGCGCGGCCTGGTGCAGCGCCTCCACCACGCCGCCAAGGCGGGTGGAGGAATCCGCGTGGTCGATCTCCACCATGTAACCCTGGCTGGCCCAGGTCACCTCATACACATGGTCCTGCGCCGCAGCAGTGTGGCGGGCAACGAAGCCGGTGCAGCCTTCCATCCGCAGGCCGCGCGCGATGATGGAACGGCTGTTCACCTCGCACAGGAACGGAATGCCGGAAATCAGCCGGCCTTCCGCGTTCAGCTCGAAATTCTGGCCGTTGAACAGATGCCGGTTGTGCGCGACATAGGCGCCTGGTGCGGCCGACAGGCGAATGCCGAAGCGGTCCTTGTCCACATGCACGGTCGATCCCACGGCGAAGTGGCCGCCATGGTAGCGGATGGAGGTGTTCCACCCAGCGGCCGTGGCGGTGTGGATATCCAACCCGATCTTGTTGTTGACGATGCGGCCGAGCTCCAGCGTGGAATCTTCGAAGCCCCGGCCATCGCCAAGCGTCCGCACGCCGATGGTGAAACCCTCGACGCGCCGCACCTCGATGATGGAGGCATCATGGTTGCGGAGCAGGATGCCGATCTCGGATTCATCCTCCCAGGCGCCGATCGTCGCACGCAGCACAGAAAGGCCGGTGTGCCACTTGCTGGCGTTGCGCGCCGTGCCGCCATCGCCGAGGGTCAGCGCAGGCCCCGCCGGGCCGGCATAGACAATGGTGCCGCGCATGGTCAGCCCGGCCGCTGCACCCGGCAGCGTCAGCGGCTGGGTGGTGCGGTAGTTGCCCTCCCCGATCAGCAGCCGCTTGCCGGAGGCACCGGCCGCATTCATTGCCGCCTGCAGGGCCGGGCCATCTTCCGTCGCACCATCGCCGGTGGCACCAAAATCGCGCGCGCTGAGCTGCTCGGCCAACTTGTCTTCAACCGTATAGGGCACCGCACCGGGGAAGGGCGCGCTGATCAGGCCGGAATCGCGCGGCAGCACCGCCACGTTGCCGGTGCCGTCGAAGCCCAGCATGCGGTTCGCGCGAGCGGCGCGCAGCGGCAGGGTGAAACTGCCGCCGACCTCGGCGGGGTCCTGGCGCAGCGCCGCCGACAGCTCCTCCTGCTGTTCCTGCAGGATGGCAACGATGCGGTCCAGCTCATCGTTCAGCGTGCGCGCGCGCAGCACGCCATTGTCCTGGAAATCCGTGCTGCGCTCCACACGGATGCGCCGGCGCAGCGTGACCGTGCTGCCATTGGCCGGCGGCGTGGCGAGGATGACGCTGCCGCCACCGCTGTTGCCAGCGCCGGTGACGGTAAAGCCACCGGCCAACGGCACGCCATTGACGCGCAGCTCCATGTCGGAGGGATGGAAGATCGGGAAGGGATAGGTGAACGCAACGCGGCTGCCGTCGCCCAGATACTGGACGCGCGGCGCGACGTCGCCGATGCGGATATGCTCGGCCATCATGGGCTCCGATGCTGTGGGATGCGTGCGTCAATCGAGCAGGTTGCGAAGCGTGCTGCCGAAGGTGGTGCCGGCGCGCAGGAAGCTGGTGAGCGACCCGTCCGTGTTCAGAAGGCTGCGCCGCCCGGCGGAAAGCCGGGCCGCGAAGATCTGGTCGCTATCCGCCTGCGCGGCGGCGGCATCACGTTCCAGCCCCGCGGTCAGCGCGGCGGCAGAGCCTTCATCCGGGGAGATGCCGCCAGCGGCCAACCTGGCACGGGTGGAGGCCAGCGTGCCTGCCAACCGCGCCTCCCGCGCCCGCGCATCGGAGGATTGCTGTAGCGTGACCTGCTCGGCGCGCACGCGTTCCTGTTCCCGCGCCGCATTGGCCTGCGCCTTCGCATTGGCGGATTGCGCCTGGCCCTGCTGCACGCTGTTGAATATGGAAACGCCCGCGCCGATGGCGGTCGCGATGGGTGCGAGTTGCGCCATCAGTTCGAGATCCTCATATCGGTGGTGACGGAAAGCAGTGTCAGCGGCAGCGGCGTCGCGCCCTCGATCCGCCACAGCGGCGCCATCGCATCGCGCCGCCAGCCGAGTGCGCGCAGGGCGATGTCCCCGGTGAAGGGCGCAGGCGGCGCATCCAGCAGCGCCGTATCCAGCCGGCGGAACGGCACCGGCTGCACGCCGCGGCCGAGATCCACCTCCAGCGCCGGCGTCGCCAGAACCCGGAAGGTGGCGGAGACCAGGCGCAGCGGTGCGGCGGCAGACGCGGTCGCGTTGCCGAGCGCGGGTGGCAGCGGCTCGATCACATGCTGGAAGGGCAGGCCCGCCTGCACGGTAGCCGCCGGCGGGTCCAGTGTGATGGCGCCGTCCTGCACGCGTTCCGCCGCGCGCGGCGCGCCATCGGCCAGCACGCCAACATCGCGCGTTTCCAGATGCGTCAGGCCGGTCCAGCGATCCTGCGCGGCGAAGCTGCTACCGGCCAGCGCGGCATCGAGGCCCATGGTGGCGTCGAAACGCTCCAGCCGGAAACTGCCGAAGCGTTCAACCAGCGCGAAGACGCGACCCTCGGTCTCCGCCACCGCGCGGAACGCCCCTTCGGTCTCCAGCCGCGTCCAGGCGGTGACCTGCTCGGCGCGATACAGCGTCAGCGTGGCAATGCTGCCATCCGCCATCACCACATGCAGCAGCCGCGCCGTCTGGTCATAGGCCATAGAAACCGGATCACGCACCAGATGCCGTGCGACCAGCGCGAGGTCATTCGCCTGATAGGCATCCGCCACATCGGTATAGGCGAATTCATGCACTCCGCGGCCGGATCGCGCGACGAACAGCGTCGCCCCATCCACATCCACCGGCGGCACCTGGCGATCCACCGCGGTGCCGATGCGCGTCTGGCGGTTCAACTGAATGGAGGACGGCGTCAGCGGATCGCCCGTGACCATCCATTCGGTACCGGAGGTGAAGACCTGCAGATGCCGCCCCGAAAACACGGCACGAATCGCATTCACCTGGTCGGAGACCAGCGCGAATTCGATCGCCTCGTCATCCAGCCCGGTGCCGCCATCGAAGTCACCAAGATCGCCGGTGCGCGACAACCATAGCCGGTTCGGCGCATCGCGCGATCCGCCGAGCACCAGGCGGTTCTGGTGGAAGCAGGCACAGACTGGCCAGCCGCGGACGGGGCTGAACGTGGCCTCCTGCCAATCCTCGGTAGCCAGCGTATCCTCCAGCGGGTCCTCCACCACCGCGGTCGCGCTCTGTGGCCCCGCGACGGAGGCGATCACCACGCGCTGGCCCTTCAGGCGAAAGCGGCGGGAGATGTGGAGGCTGCTGAACACCGGCGCGGAGGCGGTCAGCGTCACCGTACCCGTGGTGGCGGAGGCCGCCATGGTCACGTTGCGCGCAAAATTGTGAAACGGCTCCCGCACAAAGACGAAGGGCGTGATGCTCCAGGCGGTGTGGCTGCTGCGCGTCAGGCGTTGCGGCGGCATCTCCGGGTGGAACAGCAGCAGCGTGTCGGCGCTCTGCGTAAAGGAAAGCTGCGGCAGCATGGCGGTGGACCAGGGCGCCGGCAGGCTCGCCACCTCCGCATCGCCGAGGAACACCTGCAACCGCCCATCGGTCAGCACCAGCAGGTAGGTCTGTTCCGTGTTAAACTCGAAAGGCACCAGCCGGGCTTGGCCGGGCAGCGTCGCGATATGCACGAGGCCGGGCCGGCGGGCGACGCCGCCGGTCGGCTGGATCACGACATTCCGCAATTGCCGCGCGCCATTCTCGAAGGCGCGCAGATCGGCGCGACCGTACAGCTCGGGCGCAAGCTCGCCCGCGGTGAAGGAGGACTTGATGCGGCGCGTGGCGATGGTCATGCGCTCAGCCCCTCACATCGATCAGCGGGAAATGCTCGATCGCGCGAGGCGTGTCCTGCTGGCTGTCGATCAGCCTTGCGCTGCGCATCTCGTTCTCCGCCAGGCGGAACAGCATCTCGGCGCGGGATGCGCTTTCGGTCAGCGGCAGGCAGAATTCGGCCGCAAGGCGCGCGACCAGCGCCTGGGCGAAGAAGGGCGGGAAGGCGCTTTCGTCGGGGCGGAAGATGTAGGTCAGCGTCACGCTGATGGAATCGGCCTGCAGCTTGTCCTCATGCAGCCGGTACGGCATGCCGCCGCCGCGCGCGCCGCTGCCGGCGGACAGCGCCCGCAGGAAGCCGGTGGGAAGCTGGAAGGCATGCGCCATATCCGCCGGCGGCGCCGCGGAAAGCCGCGGCAGGCTGGTCTGGCCGGTGGCGAAGGACCAGGGATGCGCGGACAGCAGCGCATCGCGCGTCGGCGCATACAGGTTCGCCGCCACCTCCGCTTCCGCGGTGCCCTCATCGAGCGAGGCGACGGGCTGCGCGCCAAGGCGCAGCAAAGCGCGCGAGCAGAGCGCGACAGCGGTCAAGGCCATGTGGGTCTTCCGATCCGGGATGTTGGGTGTCGCGGCACCCTCTCCCCCGGATGGGGGAGAGGGCTTGTCGAACTATTCGGCCGCGCGCATCCGCACGACACCGAAGTCGTCCACCAGCGCTGCGCCCTGGCTCATCATGTTGGAGACGAAATGCGCGGCGCGATCGCCATGCCAGGTGATGTCGGTCTCGACCTCCGACGCCGAGGCATGGCCGATCGCGGTGCGGTGGTAGAAGTAGCAATGCCGCAGCCCGCCCGAGAGCGTCAGGCCGGAATGCGGCATCCACATCGCGCCGAGCCAGCGCTTCGCCTGGCTGCCCTTCCACGGCAGCGCATCCTCGCCGATGTATTCGGAGGAGGAGAACTCATCGATCTCCAGAAGCTGCGACCACTGCTTCCAGCCGACCACGGCGTAGCGTCCGCCATCATCCGGCACTTCCGCCGCGCCCATCATCTCGAAGGCGAGCAGCACCTTCGCCTTGGTCAGCCCATCGGCATCGGTCGTGCCGGCGGCGGTGCCGATCGCCTCGCGGGTCGAGGCATCGAGCGCGGCGATGATCAGCTCATCCGTCTTGCGGCCCAGCGCGTAGGCGCCAGCATTCGCCACGACGTTGCGCTCATCCACATTGGTCTTCAGCTCATCCAGCCGGTCGATCCAGTCGCCGGCGTAGTAGTCCTGCAGCACGCATTCGACCTGCGCGTGTTCCAGGTTCATCACGGGTACGGAGCCATGGCGCGTCTTCGCCGCGGCAATGCCCTTGCCGACCTTCGGGAAGAAGGTGCTGGTGCCGGTCACGCCGGTCTTGGACCGCACGGTGGAGCGCAGCTTGCTGCCCTGGCGCTGATAGGCCTCATGCACCTCCGCCTGGAACTGGCGGGTGAAGACGGCGTCGATCTGGGTGGAAGCGGACATGCGATTTCCCTGTCAGGAAAAGGGGTTTTGCGAAGCGGCCGCGCGCGCCGGTTCCCCGGATGGGCCGGTGGCGCAGCTGAAGCCCGCAGCCCGCCAAAGGCGGGTTGCCTGCGGGAAAGGGGGGCGCTACTCGCCGACGAGGCGGCGAAAGCCTTCCGTCACGCGCTTGACGAAATCCGGCTCCCGCGTGCGCCAGTAGCGCGGGTCGCGCATCATCTTGCGCAGCTCGGCCTCATCCGGCCCGGCCTCGGCCTGCGCGTCGCGGGACAGGGACGGCTCCTTGCCCTCCATCATCCGGTGCAGCGCGACCACGCCATCGGCAGTGGAGGACAGCGCGGTGAACACCGCCTCCGGCAGGTTCGCGCGGCCCCAGGCGGAAAGCTGGCCGGCGATGCGGCGGAAGCGATCCTCGCCACCGAAATGCGCGCGCAGCTTCTCCACCTGCCGCCCGGCCTCGAATTCGGCGGCGGCTTCGGCGATCAGCGGCAGCAGGCGTTCGGCGGCCAGGTCATACACAAGCTGCACCTGGCGCGGGTTGAAGCCGGCCTCATGCAGGCGCTGGTTCACCGCGGAATCCGGCGTCAGCAGCTCATTCGGCGGCGTCACCTGGTATTCATCCGCGCTGTCCGGAATGCCGAGTGCGCGGCGCCAGCGCATCCGGTCCTCCTCCGGCGCGTCATCCGCCGGCGGGGCGAAGCGCTGGGACAGGCGGCGCTCCAGCTCGATGTAGGATTTCAGCAGCGCATCCACGCGCAGCGCGCCCTTCGCCTCGTCCCAGAATTTCTCGGGGATCTCGGCAGGGCGGGCGCTGGTGCTGGCGGTCCCCGTGCTGGCGATTTGGGTCGCGGCGTCGAGAAGGTTTTCGGACATGCCGATGCTCACTCCTGGTTCTGAGGGGTTACGGGCCGGATGATCTCCGGCGGCGCGCCGAGGGTGCGGGCCAGCCAGCGGGCGGCAGCCGGCGCGTCCAGCACCGCCGCCGCGTCCTTGCCCAACCCCGCGGCGGCTTGCAGGAACAGCAGCGTGTCGGAGGCATCGGCACGCGCCTGCACACGGGCGAGTGGCGAGCTGTAGACCAGCCGCGCCTCCTGCCCATCGGCCAGCAGCGCCGGCACCTCGCCACGCCGCCGCAGCACGGCAAGGCAGCGCGCCACCAGCGGCGACAGCAGCTCCGCCTGCAACCGGCCATAGATCGCGCCGAGCAGGCGGATGGAGATGGCGCTGCGTTCCGTCACCTCCGTCGCCGTCATGCCGGCCTTGTCGGAAGCAGCGATCCGGTCGGCCAGCAGCGCGCCACGAATACGCGTTCGCAGGTCCTGCAGAATCAACTGCGAGACATCGAAATTGCCCGGCGCCGCCAGCGGCGTCAGGCCAGCGGAGCCCTGCGCCTTCGGGATGATGGCGCCCGGCACCAGCCGCACCGTGGCCGGGTTCAGCACGCCGTCATCCTCCGCCTGCCAGATGCCCGTGGCGGCGATGGAGGCGTTCTTCAGGATCAGCTCCACCACCTTGTTGGCGGTGCGGATATCCGGCAGCGCCTTGGCGACGGGGCCGCGGCCATAGGTTTCGCCAGGCACCTTCAGCCAGCGAAAGGCGATGAAGGGGTTTTCCGCAAAGCGCCCCTCCGCCAGCAATTCCGGCGCCCCCTCCCCGCCATCCAGCACCACGGCGAAGCGGTGGCCGGCACGCGCATCCGGCCACACCGCTTCCACCACGCGCAGCAGCGGCGGCTCGGCGTGGACATCCTGCCGCGGCAGCGCGACCTGCGCCGCCGGCCAGCGCGCCCGGATTTCGGCCGGCGTCAGCCGCGCCGCGCGAAACACCGTGTCCAGCCGGCCGGAGGGACCTTCCTCCAGCACCGTCTCCCGCAGCGGCACCGCGGTGAAGCGAAGTGCGGAGGTCTCGCCAGGTGGCGCTTCCTCCACCAGCAGCACGGCGGTGCCGGTGACCACCAGTTCGAGAAAAGCCTGATGCAGTTCCAACGCGAAGTTGGAACGGTCGAGATGCCCTTGCAGCGTCTCCGCCGCATCCTCCAGCACCCGCGCCACAGCCTGCGCCGCCGGGCCTTCCGCCACCTTCCGCGTCGGCGCCAGGCCGAACCAGCGCGACCAGGGCGGCGCCAGTTCGGCCAGCAGGGACGCCGCAAGCTGTTCCGCCGCATCCGCCGCCGTCGCATCGAACAGCGGCGCGGCATTGGCGGCCGGCAAAGCGTGGTCGTAGCAATCCTGCCACCGCCCCTCCAGCGGCCGGCGCCGGGCGGCGGCGCGGGCGTGGCGGGCGAGGATCTGTTCGGGTGTCATCATGTCCCTCACTCGCCCAGCAGGCTTTTGCGCACCGCATTGCCCGGCGCCGGTGCCAGCACGCCGCGGGCGGAGGTGGCGATGGTGCCGGCCAGGCCGCGGCGGGCGCGGTCCAGCGCCCGCTGGCGGGCCTGGCGCGCGGCATCCTCGGCCGAGGCCTCGGTGACGGCGGCTTTCTCGGTCGCGGCCTCGACCGCGTTGTTGGTGTCCGTCGCGGTCACGACCGGCTTCGGCGCCTGGAACAGGCCACCCATGCGCGCTTCCTTCGGATCGGGTTGGCTCCCGCGGCCCGGGCAAAAAAAGACCCGCCCGGCGAGGCCGGACGGGTCTGAGTTTGGGGGACCGGGAGAGGAGGGTGCCGTGGGACGCAATTCGTCCCGTGGCAGGGGGTTGATAGACCGGGCGATGCGGCCTGTCAATATTTATTCCTATTATTCCTGAATATTTTCCTCTTGCAGCCCACCAAGCGCCCGGAACAGTTGGAACGGCGTCCACGCCACCGGCGCACCTTGGCCCAGCAGGGCACGGCAGAGCGCCACGCAGGTGAAGGGCGCGAGGCTCGGCAGGCGCTGCGGCCGCGGCTCCCCGGGCGTGAAGGGACCGAGCACGCGCAGACCGGCACGGCGGTAGAAGCCCGGCAGGTCGAAGCTGCCCTCCACCGGCAGGCGCGCCACCAGCAGCCGGCCCGAAAGCGGCTCCAGCACCGTCCAGCCGGACTCATCGCCGATCGCGGCGAAGCAGTGCCGGAAGCCAGGGCGCAGCAGGTGCAGCCAGGGCTGATCGGCCACGCCACCGAAGGCGATCCAGATGGCCTGGCCGGCATCCTCGGCCGCCCGGCGATGCGCCAGGCGGCGGGTGGAGAGCGATTCCACGGCCCCGGTCATGCCGCGCGACCCCGGAAGGGCACCACTTCCGCTTCCTGCAACCCGCGCGGCGGGCCGCTGACGATGCCTTTGGCGCGCAATGGGAAATCCAGCCTTTCCATCGCCTCCCGCCATAGCCGCAGATCGCCCGCCTCCTGCGGGATGCGCGGGCTTGGGGATTCATGCCTCTCCCCCCAGATACGCATGATGCGGGCATGGGCGAGATCGATGCGGCGCTGGCGGTACAGCCGGTCCAGGCACTTCACCACATCATCCGGCTCACAGGGCCGCACCACCAGGCCACGGCCGGCGCCGAGGCGCGCGCCGTCGCGCCGGGCGGTCAGCGCGGCCATGGTCCAGAACCAGGCATCCTCGGCGGAAGCGAAGGGTTGCGCGCGGTCCAGGCTGGCCAGGACAGGGGCGCGGCAGGGGGCGATGGACATGGAACGGGGGGTCCTCTGCATGTCGATTCCTGAACAAAACAGGAACAACGACGGCTTAACAAGTTCTACCCCGGGTTGCAAGGATATCGTTCCTATTGCATCGCGACTCGAAACCTAGGATGTCCAACCCAGGATGCGGCGCCCTGCGCGCCATCTTCCGAGTCGAGGATTGCCCTGGTCATGCGGCATGAGGATATCTGGCGGGCGATCGACGCCCTGGCCGCCGAACACGGCCTCTCCGCCTCCGGCCTTGCGCGCCGGGCCGGGCTGGATGCCACCGCCTTCAACCCCTCCAAGCGCACCGGGGTGGATGGCCGGGCGCGCTGGCCCTCCACCGAGAGCGTGGCCAAGGTGCTCAGCGCCACCGGCACGGGGTTCGAGGCCTTCGCCTCGCTCGTCACCGGCGCCCCGGCCCTGTCCCGCGGTGGCCGCGCCGCCATTGCCCGGCGGATCCCGCTGATCGGCCTGGCGCAGGCGGGTGGTGACGGCTTCTTCGATGATGGCGGCTACCCGGTGGGCGGCGGCTGGGACGAGATCTCGGTGCCCGACGTGCCCGACCCCAACGCCTATGCGCTGGAGATCAGCGGCGAGAGCATGGAGCCGGTGTTCCGCGATGGCGACGTGGTCATCGTCTCCCCCGGTGCGCCGGTCCGCCGCGGCGACCGCGTGGTGGTCCGCACCCGACAAGGAGAGGTGATGGCGAAGGAGCTGCTGCGCCAATCCGCCCGCCGGGTGGAGCTCGCCAGCCTGAACCCGGCACATCCGAACTACAGCTTCGACCTGGCGGAGCTGGCCTGGATGCACCGCATCATTTGGGCGACCCAATAGGGGAACACAGTAGCGTTCAGCGCGAAGGCAGCAGCGGCGCCAGCGTCTCCAGATCCGTCTCCGCCCGGCAGGCCAAATAGCGCGGGCCGTCGCCCGGCTTCGGGGCGCCGATCGGGAAGGCGGTCAGCCCGATATCGCCATACACACGCAGCAGCCCCGGCCCCACGCGCCAGAAGGCCGCAGCCAGACCGGCACGCTCGCACATGTCGCGGAAGCGCCAGATGGCGGAAATGCGGTCCCGCTCCTCCCCCGCCGGATCGCCCAGCGCCATCAGGATGCCGTCGCGCCGCACGAAGGCAAAGCCGGCGCGGCCCGACTCGCCGAACACCGCGCCATCGGCGATCTCCGGTGCCTCCGCCCCCAGCGCCTTCAGCCGCGCCCGCACCTCCGGCCCCCAGGGTTCCGGCTTGATCCGGGCCGGCCGCAGCAGGCGCACCGCGGCCACCAGCAGCAGCACGGCCGCCAGGCCCACGGAAAAGCGCAGGCTGTCCGGCGACAGCGGGGATGCGACCACGCCCCACCAGCTATCCCCCGCCACCTTGCCGCCATAACTGACCAGCGCCAGCATCAGCGCACACAGCCCCACCACCACCAGCGGCAGCAGCGTGGCACCGGCCAGCGGTTCCTTCATCAGCCGCGCGGTGCGGTAAAAGGCGCTGCGCAGCGCTGCCAGCAATCCCGCCACCAGCAGGAAGGCGCCCCATAGCCACCAGCCATCCTCTCGCAGCCAGCAGATCAGCGCGCCGGTCAGCAGCAGGAAAATGCCGGTGCCCCAGGCCAGTGTCAGCCGCCGCAGCAGCCCGTAGGCCATCACCAGCAGCAGCGACCCAATCAGCGAGGCCGCGAAATGCGAGGCCACCGCCGCCTCATACCCCGCCCAGGCCGCCACCGCCGTATCCCGCGCCGGCAGCGCGCCGACGAAGATCAGCAGCGCGCCGCCGAGGCCGACCAGGCCCGCAATCGCCGGCACCTCCAGCGAGTCAGTTACGCCCTGTTCCACGGCGAAGCGCTTCAGCGCGTGGCGGCGCTGCGCGATCTCGAAGCCCGCGAACAGGATGCCGGCCAGGAACAGCGGCACGATGTAGTAATACAGCCGGAACAGCAGCAGCGCGCCGACCACCTGCGCCGGCGGCAGCCAGGGCGCGAGCCCGATCAAGATGGCGCCGTCGAACACGCCGATGCCGCCCGGCAGGCTGGCGGCGATGCCCGCGGTATAGGCCGCCACATAGATGCCGAGGAATCGCAGGAAGGTCAGCCCCTCCGCCGGCGGCAGCAGGCTGTAGAAGATCATCGCCGTGACCGCGACATCGACGCTGGCCAGCGCGGTCTGCGCCACCGCCATGCGGAAGCCGGGCAGGTCGATCTTGTGCTTGAAGATCGTCACATGGCTGCGAATGCGCGACAGCGTCACATAGGCGATCACCGCGGCCCACATCGCCAAGCCCACGATCCGCATGGCCCAATGCGGCACGTGGTCACCCAGGCCCGGCACCACCTCCGGCTCCACCAGCAGCACCAGCCCGCCAAGGGCAAAGCCGCCGAGGCCGAAGGTCAGGCTGGTGAAGGCCACCACCTTGGCAATCGCCAGCGGCGGCAGCCCCCAGGCGGCGTAGAAGCGGTAGCGCACCGCCGCGCCGGAAACCGCGGCGAAGCCCAGGTTGTGCGCCAGCGTGTAGGCGCAGAAGGAGGCCAGCGAGGTGCGCGCATAGCTCACCGGATAGCCGGCATAGACGCTGCCCAACCGGTCGTAGATGGTCAGGATCGCATAGGCCAGTACGGTCCATCCGGCGGCGATCCACAGCGTGACGGGGGAGATCGCGGCCAGCGAGGCGCGGATATCCGCCACCGACAGGCTACGGAACTCCTTCTGCACCACCCAGATGGCGGCAATCAGCAGCAGCACGCCGAAGGCCGCCACACCGTGGCGGCGAAGCAGCCCGCCGAGCTTCTTCACGCGGCCGCGTCGCCGCTGGTGGCAGGGGGGGCGGCGGGCCGTGCCAGCGCCGTCTCGATCAGCCCGATCGTGCCGGCAATGCCATACAGCGCGACGAAGCCACCAAAGCGCGGCCCCTCCGGCTGGCCGAGCAGCACCTGGTACAGGGCGTTGAACCAGGCGCGGGACACGCCCGGGCGGCCATCCTTGGTCATCTCGATGAAGGGCTCCCGTCGCCCGGCATCATAGACCAGATCCTGGATCGCGCGGGCCTGTTCATCGGGCGGCAGCAGGTCCAATTCCGGCTGCCCGGCGCGCAATGCGGCGGCCAGCGCCTCGAAGGCCGGGCGCTCGGCCTCGGTCGCGGCGCGGTGCTGCTTGTTGGGCGCCACGCGGTCCCGGTAGTAGGACACGGCGTGTTCCACCAGGCGGGCCAGCAGCGGGTGGGTCTCCCCGCTCGCATCCGGGGCGTAGCGACGCAGGAAGCCCCACAGCATTTCCGGCGCATCGGCGTTGATGACGCTGGCCAGGTTCATCAGCATGGTAAAGGACACCGGCGTGCCCGGGTCATTGGTCGGCCCGCCAAGGATGTGCCAGGCGGGGTTGTCCGGCCCCGGCGCGGTGCGCAGCCGATCCAGGTTCTGGACGTATTCATCGACGGCGCGCGGGATCACGTCGAAATGGAGCCGCTTGGCGCGGCCGGGCTGGTTGTACATGAACTGCGCCAGGCTTTCGGGCGGGGCGTAGTGCAGCCATTCATCGATGGTCAGCCCATTGCCCTTCGATTTGCTGATCTTGCCGCCGGCCTCGTCCAGGAACAGCTCATAGGTGAAGCCGATCGGCGGCTGGCCGCCCAGCACCTTGCAGATGGCGCCGGAGAGCTTGACGCTGTCGATCAGATCCTTGCCCGACATCTCGTAATCCACGCCCAGCGCGTACCAGCGCAGCGCCCAATCCGCCTTCCACTGCGCCTTGCAATGGCCGCCGGTGATGCGCGTGCCGTGGCGTTCGCCGGTTTCCGGATCGACCCAGACCAGCAGGTCCTGGTCGGGTCGCACTTCCTCCATCGGAACCTGCATCACCACGCCGGTCTTCGGGTGCAGCGGCAGGAAGGGCGAATAGGTGGCGCGGCGTTCCGGGCCGAGGGTCGGCAGGATCACCGCCCGCACCTCCTCATGCCGTTCCGCCATCCGCAGCAGCGCCGCATCGAATCGCCCGGAGCGATAATAGTCGGAGGATGAGGCGAATTCGTACTCGAATCCAAAACGGTCGAGGAAGGCGCGCAGCCGGGCGTTGTTGTGGTGCCCGAAGCTCTCATGCGTGCCGAAGGGGTCCGGGATGGCGGTGACCGGCCGGCCGAGGTGCTGCAACAGCATCTCCCGGTTTGGCACATTGTCCGGCGCCTTCCGCAGCCCATCCATGTCGTCGCTGAAGGCGATGAGCTTGGTGTCCAGCCCGGTCAGCTTCTCAAAGGCGCGGCGCACCCAGGTGGTGCGGGCCACTTCCCCGAAGGTGCCGATATGCGGCAGGCCGGAGGGGCCGTAGCCGGTCTCGAACAGCGCCTGGCCCTTGCCCGCGGCTTTCACCCGCGCCTCGACCTTGCGCGCTTCCTCGAAGGGCCAGGCCTTGGCGGCGGCGTATTCGGCGGACATGGCGGATCGGCACCTCATGCAGGTCTCGGTGCCCGCCTTATAGGTGGCGCGGGCAGTGCAGGCGAGGCCGTCCGCAACCCGAACGGCGTTCATCTGCCGGCATCAATTTGCACTTAGGTTGAACAGGGTCCAGCTTGCAGCCCCTTTATTCAATATCCGGACGCGCCGCGTCCGGCCGCCAAGGAACCGCGCCATGCCGCCCTGCCCCTGCTGCACCGCCGCCTTTCCGCACCGCGCAGCGCCCGCGGGGGGCCGCCGCGGCTTCGTCGCGGCCCTTGCCGGGCTGGCGGCCGGTGGCGCAGCCGGTGTCTCCCTGGCGCGGCCCGCCCGTGCCGCCAGCGGCCTGCCCCCCACCACCCTCAGCCCGGACCAGGCGCTGGAGCGGCTGATGCAGGGCAACCAGCGCTTCCTCGCAAAGACGGCGCAGCCCGGCCCCGGCAATGTTGAACGCCGCGCCATCCTTGCCACCGGCCAGGCCCCCTTCGCCGCCGTGCTCGGCTGCGCCGACAGCCGCGCGGCGCCGGAGGTGCTGTTCCAGGCTGGGCTCGGTGACATCTTCGTGGCCCGCAACGCCGGCAACTTGGCGGATACCGGGGCCATCGGCAGCCTGGAGTATGCCGTGGCCAATCTCAGCGTGCCGCTGATCATGGTGCTCGGCCACGAACATTGCGGCGCCGCCGGCGCGGCGGTGGCCCTGGCGCAGCAACCCCTGGCCTTGCCCGCGCATCTGCGCGACATGCTGCTGCCCATGCTGCCCGCCGCCCTGGCCGCGCTGCGCGCAGGCGGCGATGCGGTGGAGGGCACGGTGCGCGCCAATGTCACGCTGAACGTCACCCGCCTGCTGACCGAAAGCCCCGTGCTCTCTGCCGCCGCGGCGGCCGGTCGGCTGAAGGTGGTCGGCGCCTACTATGACCTGGACACGCAGCAGGTCACGCCAATCGCGTGATTGGCCACCGGCGCGCTTTGCGCTATGCGATCTGCCCCTTTGGGAACAGGAGCAGAGTGTGATGCGTGTGGGTGTGATCGGCGCCACCGGAGCGGTGGGGCGGGAGCTGGTGGAGGTCCTCGGGCGGCGTCGCTTCCCGGTGACGAAACTCCGCCTCTTCGCCTCGGGTCGCAGTGCCGGCACGATTATACCCACGCCCTTCGGCGATACGGTGATCGAGGAATTCAGCCAGGAGGCCGCGCGCGACCTGGACCTCGCCCTGCTCGCCGTCTCCGGCGACTTCGCCAAGAAGCACGCCCCCGGCCTGGTCGCCGCCGGCGTCACCGTGGTGGATAATTCCTCCGCCTTCCGGCTGGAGGATGACGTGCCGCTGGTGGTGCCGGAGGTGAATGCGGCGGCCATCGGCGATGCCAAGCTGATCGCCAACCCGAACTGCACCACCGCCATCCTGGTGGTGGCCCTCGCCCCGCTGCACGCCGCCTTCGGCATCAAGCGCGTCATCGTCTCCACCTACCAGGCCGCCTCCGGCGCGGGGGCGGAGGGCATGGTGGAGCTGGAGCGGGAGATGCGGCGCGTGCTGGTGGACGGCGCCAAGGCCCAGAACGAGGTCTTCGCCCACCCCCTGCCCTTCAACGTCATTCCGCATATCGACAGCTTCCAGCCCAATGCCTACACGCGGGAGGAGATGAAGGTGGCCTGGGAATCCCGGAAGATCATGGGCCTGCCCGATCTTCTGATCTCCTGCACCGCCGTCCGCATCCCGACCATGCGCGTGCATGGCGAGAGCGTGACGATCGAGACCGAGCGCCCCGTCACCGCCGAGGCCGCCCGCGCCGTGCTGCGCCAGGCCGCCGGCGTGAAGGTGCTGGATGACCCGGCCGCGCTGCTCTACCCGATGCCGCTGACTGCGACGGGCCAGGACGATGTCGAGGCCGGCCGCATCCGCGCCAACCCGGTGTTCGGGGATTGCGGCCTCGATTTCTTCCTGTGCGGCGACCAGTTGCTGAAGGGCGCGGCGTTGAACGCGGTGCAGATCGCGGAGCGTCTGCCGGCGCTGCGGGTGCCAGCCTGAACGAAAACGCGTGCCCTTCGGCACGAATATGATGGTTTCGCTCTTTGTTCTGTCGGGTCCTGCCGCCACATTGGCGGCATGACCACGCCTCGCCCCACAGCCGAGCTCCGGCAGCCGCGCCTGCTGCTGCCGGACAGCCCGGCGCTGATCGCCGGTTTCGGGCGCGGCACTCTCCTCACCCCCGATGGCGAGCTGTTCTCCGGCCCCGCCATCGAGATCGGCCGCCGCCTGCGCGACATGCCGCCGCCCATGGTGGTGCACGCGCCCGCCACCGCACGCCGCCTCGGCCTCGGCAGCTTTCCCGCCTGCGATTTGCTGGAGCTTTTTGCGTTCTGCCTGCCCGCCCGCCCCGCCGCGCCGACACCGCGCGGCCTGGCGCTGGCGCTGGACCGCGACCCACCGGAGGATGAGGAAGGCCTCGCCGCGCTGCTGCCGGAACTCGCCACCGCGATGCTCCGCCACCTCGCCGCCGGCCGCAACGCATCGCTGAATCGCGATGCCGCCGCACTCGCCGCCAAGCTGGGCGCCGATACCGGCTGGCCCTGGGCCGATTCGGTGCTGGCCGCGCTGGGCCAGCAGGCCCGCCCCTCGCTCGATCCGCTGAAGGTCTGGCGCCGCCTGCCGGAATGGGAGGAGGTGGCCCCGCCCCCGCCCCCCGCGCACCACCCCGTCACCCCCACCGATGCCCGTCGCCGCCTGGCCGAGATCCTGGGCGACGACGCCGAGCAGCGCCCGCAGCAGGCCGACTACGCCTCCGCCGCCGCCGGCGCCTTCCAGGCGCGGGAGGTGCGCGGCGCGCCGAACCTGGTGCTAGCGGAAGCCGGCACCGGCACCGGCAAGACGCTCGGCTATGTGGCGCCCGCCAGCCTCTGGGCGGAACGCAACGGCGCGCCGGTCTGGATCTCCACCTTCACCCGCAACCTGCAACGCCAGATCGACCAGGAAGCCGCCCGCCTCTACCCCGAGCCTGCCGAGCGCCGCCGCCGCATCGTCGTCCGCAAGGGGCGGGAGAACTACCTGTGCCTACTGAACATGGAGGAGACGGTCGCCGCCGCCTCCATGGCCGGCATCCTGCTGCCGCTATCCCTGGTCTCCCGCTGGGCGCTGGCGACGCGCGATGGCGATCTGCAAGGCGGCGACTTTCCCGGCTGGTTGGCGGAGCTGTTCGGCCCGCATCACATCTGGCCGCTGGCCGACCGGCGCGGCGAGTGCATCCACTCCGCCTGCGGCCACTACAAGCAATGCTTTGTCGAACACTCCATCCGCCGCGCCCGCGGCGCCACGCTGGTGATCGCCAACCATGCGCTGGTGATGGTGCAGGCGGCTCTGGGCGGCGGCGAGGATGGCAAGCCGCAGCGCCTGATCTTCGATGAGGGCCACCACCTGTTCGACGCGGCCGACGCCGCCTTCTCCGCCGACCTGACGGGTGGCGAAGCCGCGGAGCTCCGCCGCTGGCTGCTGGGCGCCGAGGGCGGCCGCTCCCGCGCCCGCGGCCTGTCCCGCCGGCTGGAGGATCTGATCGGCGACCGCCCGGAGCTGCTGCTGCCGCTGGAGGAAGCCCTCCAGGCCGCCCGCGCCCTGCCCGCCCCCGGCTGGCCGAACCGCCTGGCCGATCTCGACGAACCGCGCGGCACGGCTGAAGCCTTCCTGCAATCCGTCCGCCGCCAGGTGCTGGCCCGTGCCCGCGATGAGGAAGCCGGCTACGGCGTGGAATGCGACCTGCATCCGCTGCCTGAGCCGGTGGCCGAGGCCGGCGCCGCTTTGGCCGAGAGCCTGACCCGCCTGAAAAACCCCCTCCAGGCCTTGCATGACCGCCTGGCCGCACGGCTGGAGGACGAGGCGGAGGAGCTGGAAGTCGGCGACCGCATCCGCATCGAGGCCGCCTGCCGCGGCCTGGAACGCCGCGCTTTGATGCCGCTGACCGCCTGGTGCGCCATGCTCGGCACCCTCGCCAGCCCGCCGAAGCCGCCCGGCACCCGCCCCGAATACGTCGACTGGTTCGCGCTGGATCGTCGCGAGGGCCGCGAGGTCGATTGCGGCATGCACCGCCACCACCTGGACCCCACACAGCCCTTCGCGATGGCCGTCGCCGCCCCGGCGCATGGCGTGCTCATCACCTCCGCCACGCTCCGCGACCATGCCGGCGCCACAGAGGGCGAGGAGGATCGCGAATCCGCCTGGCGCGCCGCGGAGGCCCGCACCGGCGCCGCCCACCTGCCAACCCCCGCCATCCGCGCCGCCGTCGCATCCCCCTTCGACTACGCCACCCGGACCCGCGCCTTGGTGGTGGAGGATGTCAGCAAGGGCGACCCCGCCCAGGTCGCGGCCGCCTATCGCGCGTTGTTCACGGCATCGGGCGGCGGCGCACTTGGCCTGTTCACGGCGGTGCGCCGGCTGCGGGATGTGCAGTCCCGCATCGCCCAGCCGCTCGCCGAGCGTGGCATTCCACTTTACGCCCAGCATGTCGATGCGATGGACAATGCGACCCTGGTCGATGTCTTCCGCGCCGAGGAACATGCCTGCCTGCTCGGCACCGATGCGATGCGGGATGGCGTGGACGTGCCCGGCCGTTCCCTGCGCCTGCTGGTCTTCGACCGGGTGCCCTGGCCGCGGCCTTCCATCCTGCACCGGGAACGCCGCACCCATCTCTCGGAAGGCCAGCCGAAATCCTATGACGACGCCATCGCCCGCCACCGGCTGCGCCAGGCCTTTGGGCGGCTGATCCGGCGCGGCGACGACAAGGGCGTTTTCGTCCTGCTGGACAAATCCTGCCCCTCCCGCCTGTTGGCCGGCCTGCCGCCCGGGGTGGTGGTGCGCCGCCTCGGGCTGCGCGACGCGGTGGCGGAAACCCGCGAATTCCTGGCGGAGAGCTGAGACCAATGGATCTGCGACCGACCCTCGATGCGCCGGATGACGACCCGTATCTGTGGCTGGAGGAGGTGGAGGGAGAACGCGCCCTCGCCTGGGTCGCCGAGCAGAACGCCCGCACCCGCGCCCGCTTCGCCGATGACCGCGTGACGGCGGACCGGGAGGCACTGAAGGCGGCCCTCGACCGCCCCGGCCGCCTGCCGCACGTCACCCGCCGTGGCGCCTTTCTGTACAATTACTGGACCGATGCCGCGAACCCGCGCGGGCTGTGGCGCCGCACCCGCATGGAAAGCTTCCGGCTGGAGACGCCGGAATGGGACGTGCTGCTCGATCTCGACGCGCTGGCCGCGGCGGAGGGTGCCGACTGGATCTGGAAGGGCGCCACCACTCTGTTCGGCAGCCATGACCGCGCCATCCTGCGCCTGTCGCGCGGCGGCGGCGATGCGGTGGTGCTGCGCGAATTCGACCTGCCCACCCGCGCCTTCCCGGCCGATGGCTTTCATCTGCCGGAGGCGAAATCCAGCGCCGCCTGGCTGGACCGGGACACGCTGCTGCTGTCCTCCGCTTTGCTCGGCGCCACCACCTCCGGCTACGCCAGCACCGTGCGGCTGTGGCGCCGCGGCACGGACCCGCTTTCCGCCCCCACCATCTTCGAGGTGCCGGAAACCAGCATGGCCGCCGGCGCCGGGGTGGACCGCGAAGGCGGGCGGGAGGTCGTGGTCTTCCACGAACAGCTCGGCTTCTACGACGCCCGCATCCATCTTGGCGACCGCAGCGGCCCGCAGCGCGAAATCCCGCTGCCGACCGATGCCCACTATAGCTGGCAGCGCGGCTTCCTCGCCGCCAAGCCGCGCACGCCCTGGACCGTGGCGGGCACCACCTACCCGCCCGATACGCTGCTCGGCCTGTCCTTCGACTCGGCGCTTGGCGGCGCGCCGGTGCCGGAGGTGCTGTTCACGCCGGAGCCGCGCCGCGCCCTGCAGGGTTTCTTCTGGTGCGACGGCACGCTGGTGCTGCACATACTGGACAATCTCGAACCGCACTTCGCCCTGCTGACCCCCGGCACCTCCGGCTGGCAGCGGCACGAGGTGCCCGGTTTGCCGCGCATCGGCGTGGTGGACCTCTGGGCACTGGATACCGAGGCCGAGGAATCGGACGGCACCCTGCTGCTCATGGCGCAGGACCCGGTGACGCCGCCGCAGCTCAAACTGACCGCCACCACCCCGGCCACGCCCGCGCTGCTGAAATCCTCCTCTCCCAGCTTCGACGCCACCGGGCTGGTGGTGACGCGGCATGAGGCGGTGTCCTCCGACGGCGAGCGCATTCCCTATGTCCAGGTCGGCCCAAGGGACGAATCCGGCCGCGCGCCGGTGCACCTTTCGGCCTATGGCGGCTTCCAGATCTCCCGCCTGCCCTATTACGCCGCCACCTCCGGCCTGCTCTGGCTGCAGAAGGGCGGCACCACCGTGCTCGGCCAGATCCGCGGCGGCGGCGAATTCGGCACCGCCTGGCACGAGGCCGGGCGGCTGGCCAACAAGGTGAAAAGCCACGACGACTTTGCCGCCATCGCCGCCGACCTGGTGACCCGCGGCGTGACGGTCCCCGGCCGCATTGCGGCGGAAGGCGGCTCCAATGGCGGGCTTCTGATCGCCAATATGCTGACCCGCTACCCGGAGCGTTTCGGCGCGCTGTTCTGCACCATCCCGCTGATCGACATGCGCCGCTACACCAGGCTGCTGGCCGGTGCCTCCTGGATGGCGGAATACGGCGACCCAAACAAACCCGAGGACTGGGCCTTCATCCGCCACTTCTCCGCCTACCACGCCGCGGTGCCCGGCCGCCCCTACCCGCCCATCCTGCTGGCCACCACCCGGCGCGACGACCGCGTCCATCCCGGCCACGCGCGCAAGATGGCGGCGAAGCTCCAGGCACTCGGCTACGATGCCTCGCTTCTGGAGCCCGAGGCCGGCGGCCATGGCTATGGCAAGGACAATGCGGAGGTTGCGGCCTTCGCCTCCCTCGGCGCTGCCTTCCTGCGGCGGGCCATCGGCTGGGATGCGTAGCGAACGGCCCTTGACCCGCCGCGATTCCGGGGCGACCAACGGCCAACGACCGGAGACCCATCATGCCCAGCCGCGCCGCCGCCTCTGACCTCCAGGTTTCGAGCTTCACCGCGCAGGAGGCCTTGGTCTGCGCCATGGTGCTGATGTCGGTGGCCGATGGGCCGATGTCGGACCCGGAACTCGCCATGATGTCACGCATGGTGCAGGACCTGCCCGTCTTCGCCGATTTCCACTCCACCGATATCGAGACGGTGACGGACACCGTGGCCAAGCTGCTCGGCCGCACCGATGGCCTGGACCGCGCCATGGCCATGCTGTGCGACACCCTGCCGATGCGGCTGCGGGAGACGGCCTATCTGCTGGCCTGCGAAGTCTGCGCGGCGGACGGCGATGCGACGCAGGAGGAACTGCGCTTCCTCCAGGACCTCCGCATCGGCCTGGACCTGGACCGGCTGATCGCCGGCGCCATCGAGCGTGCGGCGAAGGCGCGCTTCCAGGTCATCTGAACCGCTACGGAACCAGCACCCCGTCCCGCGCCACCACTCGGCCATGGCTGAGGACCAGGCGGCGCGGCGGGGTGCCCACCACCGCCTCCGCCACCGTCTCGGCCTCCACCAGCACCAGATCGGCCCGCGCACCGACCGCGAGCCCGTAGTCGCCAAAACCGCAGCCCTCGGCGGCCCAGTCGGTGACGGTGGACAGCGCCCAGGCAATCTCGTCGTCGCGCCGGAACTCATTCTTCAGCCCGACCAGCATGGCTCGCTGCAACATGTCCGGCATGTTGTAGGGGGTCCAGGTGTCGCGGATGCCGTCATTGCCCGCGAAAATCTGCCCGCCGGCCGCCCGCATGGCGCGCACGGACGGCACGGCGCGGGAGGGTGGCGCGGTGGTGGCGATGGCGATGCCGGCTTCGGCGAGCGCCGCATACAGCGCCGGCGCGCGCGGGACATCGCCGAGGCAGAAGGCATGGCTCAACACCACCTGCCCCTGCATGCCCAAAGCCAGCGTGCGCTCCACCGTCAGTTCCAGTGCGAAGGCGCCCAGCTCCCCCGGCTCATGCAGATGGATATCCAGCGGCTTGCCATGCTTCTGGGCCAGGCCGAACACCGCATCCAGATGCCCCTTCGGATCGCGATCGATGCCGGAGGGATCAAGCCCGCCCACGATATCCGCGCCATTCCGCATCGCCTGGTCCAGCAATTCCAGCGTGCCCGGCCGCACCAGCAGGCCGGATTGCGGGAAGGCTACCACCTGAATGTCCATCGTCCCGCGCAGGTTTTCGCGCAGCGCCACCAGCGCATCGCTATGCGCCGTGCCGATTTCCGTATCCACATCGGCGAAGCTGCGTATGCGGGTGGTGCCGCGGGCCAGGAATTCGCGCGCCAGCCGGGTGGATTGGGTGGCCGGATCGAAGCCGGACCGCCGTGTGGCGCGTTCGGTATCGATCCGGTCAATCAGCCGGGGTCCGACCTCATTCACCCACCAGCCCATGCCCCAGCGCGATTTGTCGAGATGGGTGTGGCCTTCGACGAAGGCCGGCAGCGCCAGCATCCCCTGCCCGTCCAGCAGCGTGGCGCCCGGCGGCGCATCCAGCCCGAGTCCCATCGCGGTGATCGCTGTGCCCTCGATCAGCACGTCGGTGGCCTCGCGCCCCATTGGGCGGCAGTTGCGAAGCAGCGTGGTCATGCGGCGAGCACCCAATCACGAAACAGGTCCAAATCGATATTGCCGCCGCACAGGATGGTGGCGACGCGCTTGCCGGCCATCCGGTCCCGCTCCTGCATCAGCGCGGCAAGTGGCGCGGCGCCGGCGCCCTCCGCCAGATTGTGCGTGTCCTGCCAATAGGCGCGGATCGCGTCCGCAATCTCGGCATCGGTCACCGTCAGGATGCGCGCGGCGCCCTTGGCGATGATGGCCAGCGCCGCCGGGTCCGGCACCCGCGTTGCCATGCCATCCGCCAGCGTCTCCGCCCGCGCCGTCGTCACCACCCGGCCGGCGGCAAAGCTGCGGGCGTAGGAATCGGCGCCGGTGCTCTGCACGCCGATGATCTCGGTGGTCAGGCCCAGCAGGTCGCGCGCCATGATGCAGCCGCAGATGCCGGAACCAAGGCCGATCGGCACATACAGCGCATCCAGCTTCGGTGCCGCGCGGAACAGCTCCAGCGCATAGGTGGCCACCCCACACACCAGGTCCGGCGCGAAGGAGGGTGCGAATTCCAGCCCCTGTTCCGCCGCCAGGGCCATGGCGTGTTCCCGCGCCACGTCGAAATCCGCGCCATGTTCCACCAGCCGGGCGCCCTGGGCGCGCATCGCGGCGTTCTTCTCGCGGCTATTGCCCTCCGGCACCACGATCGTCACCGGCACCCCGAGCCGCTGCCCGGCAAAGGCCAGGGACTGCCCGTGATTGCCCCGGGTTGCGGAGATGATGCCCGGCACAAGCGGCCGTTCCCGCTTCAGCCGTTCCATGAACACCAGGCCGCCGCGCACCTTGAAGGCGCCGGTCGGCGTATGGTTTTCGTGCTTCACCCAGACCTCCGCCCCCGCCCGCTGCGCCAGCAGCGGCCAGGCATATTGCGGCGTTGGCGGGAAAACCCCGTGGACCAGTCTCGCGGCGGCCTCAAGCGCGGGCAGGTCGAACACGCAATATCCTCCTTTTGGAAACATTGGCCGGCGGCCTGCGTTCCTCGTGCTGACGCAGCATAAGGAAGCAGGACGCCATGGCCATCAAGGTGGACAGCAGTCAGTGGACAGGCGAATCCGGCGGCGTGAAGGCCATGCCGGTGGTCTGGGGCGAATTTGCCGATGAGGCATCCCGTGATGCCGCGGTCGCGCAGTTGCGCGGCGAGGGCGTGCGGCACAGCGCCACGACGACCGACCCCAACCCGCCCGTGGATCAGCCGGATGAAGATCCGGAGGGCGCGGACCTCCGCAACCGCCGCCAGCTCGGCGTCGGCGTCGCCATGGCGGCAAGCGCGATGGGGGCTGCCGGGCTCGTGGTGGCCAGCGGCGGCGCCCTGCTGCCGGCGGTTGTCGCCGCCGCGGCGGCCGGAACCGGGGCCGGTGTGGCCGGCGAAGCCGTTGCATCCGCCGTCAGCGAGACGCCGGAGGAGCCGACCCAGCGGCTGCCACCGAGCGATGCGCCGGCGATCGGGCTACGCGCGCCGGACGAGGCCACCCAGCACGCCGCGGAATCGACGCTGCGTGATTTGGGCGCGATCCGGGTGGTGGTGGATTCTGACTGAACCGCCGCGTCGAAAAAGCCGCGCATCGAACCGGGTGTGAATACGGATCGCGCCGGGCAAAAAAGAAGGGCGGGAACCCCCGCCCTGCCAGGTCGATCCTGGGCGTGTCCCCGCCCGAGGCGGCGCGGCGCGCTTGCGCCGCAGGCCAGATCCTACAGGGGGCGGAGGTTGATGGCCGCGGCCTTGCCGCGTTCCATTGCCACTTCGTAGGAGACCTTCTGGCCCTCATTCAGGCCTTGCAGCCCGGCCTTCTGCACGGCCGTGATGTGCACAAACACATCCTTGCCGCCATCCTGCGGGACAATGAAGCCGAAGCCCTTCGTCGCGTTGAACCACTTCACAGTGCCAGTCGCCATGCGAACCGGGCTCCTTCCAGACAAGCTCACCCAGACGCCGATCGCCCGGGCGGGGCGCCATGCGGCGGCGGAACCTGTGGAGCGGCCCCGGGGTATGGTCCGGAAGGCACGGTGAGGCGAGCCGTACGCGATGACAACGACAGCATGCTGGCTCGTGTAACAGCGAGTCAAAGGTGACCCGCTGGCGGTCACGGCGTTGTCAGAATTGTGTCTGCATGACGAAAAAAAAGAGGCGGACCCTGCGGCCCGCCTCCCTTCTTCGGCAAAATCCTGCTCGCAATGGCAGCCGGTTGCCCGGCTGCCGGTCGCGATCAGAAGTCCATGTCGCCGCCCATGCCGCCCATGCCGCCGCCGCCACCGCCGGCCGGAGCCGACTTCGCCGGACGCTCGGCCACCATGGCTTCGGTGGTGATCAGCAGGGACGCGACGGAGGCCGCATCCTGCAGCGCCGTGCGCACGACCTTGGTCGGGTCGATGATGCCGGCGTCCACCAGGTTCTTGTACTCGTCCTTCTGGGCGTCGTAGCCGAAGGTGTACTCGTCGCTGCGCAGCACTTCACCCGCAACCACGGCGCCATCCTTGCCGGCGTTCTCGGCGATCTGCTTCAGCGGCGCCTGGATGGCGCGGCGAACGATCTCGATGCCGACCTGCTCGTCGCTGTTCGCACCCTTCAGGGTGTGCAGGTTGGTGCTGGCGCGCAGCAGCGCGGTGCCACCGCCCGGCACGATGCCTTCCTGAACCGCGGCGCGGGTCGCATGCAGCGCGTCGTCAACGCGATCCTTGCGCTCCTTCACCTCGACCTCGGTCGAGCCGCCGACGCGGATGACGGCGACGCCACCAGCCAGCTTCGCCAGGCGCTCCTGCAGCTTCTCACGGTCGTAGTCCGAGGTGGTCTCCTCGATCTGCGCCTTGATCTGCTCGCAACGGCCCTGGATCTCGGTCTTCTCGCCGGCGCCGTCGACGATCGTGGTGTTTTCCTTCTCGATCTTCACCAGCTTGGCGCGGCCGAGCATGGCGAGGGTCACGTTCTCGAGCTTGATGCCGAGATCCTCGGAAATCACCTGGCCACCGGTCAGGATCGCGATGTCTTCCAGCATCGCCTTGCGGCGATCACCGAAGCCCGGCGCCTTGACGGCGGCGATCTTCAGGCCACCACGCAGCTTGTTCACGACCAGGGTCGCGAGCGCCTCGCCCTCGACGTCCTCGGCCACGATCACCAGCGGGCGACCGGACTGCACGACGGCTTCGAGCAGCGGCAGCATCGGCTGGAGCTGGGAGAGCTTCTTCTCGAAGATGAGGAGGTAGGGGTTCTCCATCTCCGCGATCATCTTCTCCGCATTCGTGATGAAGTACGGGGAGACGTAGCCGCGGTCGAACTGCATGCCCTCGACGACATCGAGCTCGGTCTGGATGGACTTGGCTTCCTCGACGGTGATGACACCCTCGTTGCCAACCTTCTCCATCGCCTTGGCGATCATCTCGCCAATCTCGGACTCGCCGTTGGCGGAGAGGGTGCCGACCTGCGCCACTTCGGCGGAGGTGGTGATCTTCTTCGTCTTGGCTTCCAGCTCGGCGACGATCTGGATGACCGCCTTGTCGATGCCGCGCTTCAGGTCCATCGGGTTCATGCCGGCGGCAACCGCCTTGGCACCCTCACGGACGATCGCCTGCGCCAGGACGGTCGCGGTGGTCGTGCCGTCGCCGGCCGTGTCGTTGGTCTTCGAGGCCACTTCGCGCACCATCTGCGCGCCCATGTTCTCGAACTTGTCGGCCAGCTCGATCTCCTTGGCGACGGTGACGCCGTCCTTGGTGATGCGCGGCGCGCCGAAGCTCTTGTCGATGACGACGTTGCGGCCCTTGGGGCCCAGCGTCACCTTCACGGCGTCGGCCAGAATGTCCACGCCGCGAATCATCTTCTCGCGCGCGGAGGCGCCGAACTTAACGTCTTTAGCTGCCATGGTGATAAATCCCAATCAATCCGTTGAGGAAACCAAGCGAAGTATTGGCCGAGCGGCAGGAGACGGGGCGCGGTGTCCTGCGCCCCTTTCCGCCGTCGTCAGGCCGCCTTCGCCACGGAAGGGGTGTCGAGGATGCCCATGATGTCGGACTCCTTCATGATGAGGAGCTCCTCGCCATCGAGCTTCACTTCGGTGCCCGACCACTTGCCGAACAGGATGCGGTCGCCGGCCTTCACGTCGAGCGCGCGGAGCTCGCCCTTGTCGTTCAGCGTGCCGGAACCGACGGAGATGACTTCTCCCTCCTGCGGCTTTTCCTTGGCGGTGTCGGGGATGATGATGCCGCCCTTGCTCTTCTCTTCGGCCGTAACGCGGCGGACGAGAACGCGGTCATGCAGTGGACGAAAGCCCATGGACTTCTCCTGTCGCTTCCAGTGATTGGCAAGCTCTTCCGGAGATAACAGCGGCCAGCGAACCCGATCCGGCGCCGCTAGCACTCCCCCCAGAGGAGTGCCAGCGATGTAGGCCAGCACCCGCGAAACGTCAAGTCTCGGCAGCACTCTCCGAGTGCGAGTGCTAACACATTGTTTGCGAAGGTTTTTCTTGCAAAGCCAGCCTCCCTCCATGCCATGCTGACCTGCCTCGGAGGTGCCTTTGCCCCCGGGACACGCGCAATGGCCCAGGCAGGGCCGGGAAGGAGCACGATGGAACTCGCTGGCCTCGAACGCTTCGCAAACCCCGCTGCGGCGCCCGATTGGCGCCTGACCACGGCGGAAATCCTGTACCACATGCCGGACCATCCCGGGCTGCTGCAGACCTTCATCTGGCAGAAGCACGACTTGGCGCCGAGCTTCCCGGCGCTCGGCCAGTTCCTGGCCTTCTGGCAGCGCGAGATCGAGGGGCCGCTGCATTCCGTCCGCGTCGCCTCCACCGCCCTGATCAGGCCGGCGGAGCTGCGCTATGCCGGCGGGCAGTTCATCCTGCACTGAGTTCCGGAGACAACGCCGGCAGGGCCGCGGCCAGCTTCGCCTCGAATTCGCTGGCCCGGCCCTTGCCGAGCACGGTGTTGTAATACGCCTTCCAATAGGCGCCCATCGCCCGCACATCGCCCGCCGCCGGCGGCGCGCCCGGCGCGCGACGGAACCGCAGCCGCGCCATCACCGCGGCATAGACGTGGTTGTGCACCAGAAGCTCCGCCTTCGGCCGGCCCACCGCGGCGCCCGGAACCGCCCGCACGCGCGCCGCAAGCGCCGGGCGGAAGGTCAGGAAGGTCGCCCAGATATCGTCATGCGTTGCCGGCTCCATCTGGAAATAGCCCAGCGCCGGCCCGCGCGTGCCGTCCCGGTTGGCCAATTGGCGCAGATGCCGCAGGCCGCTTTCCTGCAATGCGGTGCCGAGCAGCAATTGCCGCACCCCCGCCAGCCGCTCCGGCGGATCCAGCGCCAGCGCCACCAGCGCCGGGTCGATCACCTGTGCGGTGAAAGGCCCGGGTGTCCAGACGGTCTCGGCCATGGCGCGCCTCCCTGCAACGGGATGGCGACATAGCCGATCATAGGAAAATATTCAAGACTTCATTTCAGCTCCGCAGCCGCGCCGCGGGGCCCAGACGCGGTGCCGCATCCATCAGCCCGGCGACGATCGCCCGCCGCACCGGCGCCAGCACGGCCCCTGCCCCGATGAGTGCGGCGCGGGCCAGGCGGGCCGGGGCGCGGTCATCCGAATACAGCCGCGCCACCGCATTGGTCGCCACGAACAGCGGCAGCGTCGCCCGCCGATGGGCGCCGGCATAGCGGAACAGCCCCGCCACCGCCCCCGGATCGCTGGCGCCGCGGATCGCGCCGGCCAGGATCTCGGCGCCCGACAGTCCGAAATTGAAGCCATGCGCCGTCACCGGATGCATCCCCACCGCCGCATCCCCCAGCAGCGCGAAACGCCGCCCGACGAAGCGATGCGCATAGGCGGCGACCAGCGGATACAGATGCCGCGTGCCCGCCAGCCTCATCGCGCCGAGCCGCCCCTGGTAGCGCCGCGTCACCTCTGCCCCGAAGGCCTCCGGCGTCATCGCCATCGCCGCCTCTGCCTCCGCCGGCGCAAGGGTCAGCACCGCAGAGGACATGGCGCCGTTCAGCGGCAGCATGGCGATGGTCTGGCCATGGCCGAACCATTCGGTGGCGATGCCATCATGCGGCGCCTCATGCGCCACGCGGGCCACGATCATGCTGCGCCCGAAATCCAGCATCGCGGCGCCGATCCCGGCCAGGCGCCGAGCCTCGGAGAAGCGCGAATCGGCGGCGACGACGACCCGCGCGGAAACCGTATCGCCCCCCTCCAGCGTCACCACAGCCTGCTGAGGCGCCAGTGAAAGGCCGGTGACGGCGCGGCCGGCGACCAGCCGTGCCTCGGTGGTGGCGGCGGTCTGGAACAGGGCGCGGCGGATCAGCTGATTCGGCACCAGCCGCCCCAGCGGCTCCCCCGCCCGCCCCGGCGCGAAGCGCAGCGCCAGCGGGTTGGCGCCGTTCAGCACCTTCGCCTCCCGCAAGGGTGCCGTCTCGGCCATGGGAATATGCGCCCATGCGCCCAGTTCCCGCAGAATGGCCTGGGAGCGATGGGTCAGCGCGATCTCCCGCCCATCGAAGGCCGGATCGGCGATGGCTGCTTCCGGCGCGCGTTCCAGCAAGGTGATCCGCAGCCCGCTGCCGGCGAGCGCACAGGCCAAAGCGAGGCCCGCGGGCCCGGCTCCGATGATGGCGACATCCGTATCCATGGCCACTCCTTCCCCCGGACCATGTCGGGGCGTCCATGACCCTGCGCAAGCCGCGCGTCAGTTTTCGCCGTCCAGCGCGCGTGCCGCCCGATGCCGCCGCAGCAGCACCAGGCCGATGCCCGCCGAGACGACGAACAGCCCGACCCCCAGCGCCAATTGCCAGACGCCCTCCACCCGTATGCCCTTGCCGAGCAGGGCGAAGACCACCGTCTGCGGCAGGTAGCCGAGCGCCGAGGCCGCCAGGAACGGCCCGGCCGCCAGCCCGGCCATGCCCCCCAGCAGGTTGAGTGCCAGATTGTTCCCGACCGGCAGCAGCCGCAGCGCCAGCGTCGCCTCGAACGGGCTTTGGCGCAGCGCGTCGCGCAGCGGTCGCAGCCGGTGGCCGAAGCGCCCCGCCATGCGGCGTTCCGCCCAGCCCCGCCCGAGCAGCCGCGCCCAGGCATAAGATGCCGCGCAACCGAGCAATTGCGCCGCCAGCGCGAGGCCCGTGCCGAGCAGCGCGCCGAAGCCGTAGCCGCCGAGGAAGGCGATGCTCTGCCGCGGCACGCCGGCCGCGGTCAGCGCGGCGCCGACCAGCACGAAGACCAGCTCACCCCAATGCCCCTCGCCGCGCAGGTCGCGGTCCACCCAGCCCATGCCAGGCACGCCGCCCATCTGCCGCAGCAGCGCGCCGGCGGCCAGAAGCCCGGCAGCCAGCAGCAGCAGCTTGGCCAGCGACTTCCAGCGTTCGGACATGGCTCAGCCCTCCGGCGGGGCCCAGGGGGGCAGGCTGACCCGTTCGGCCAGCGGCCGCTTCCAGCGACGCTGCAGCCAGATCACGCCCAGCATGTCCGAGATGCTGACCACCAGCCGGTCCAGCGTGCCGTAATTCGATTGCCCACGCAGCCGCGGCCGGTGGTTCACCGCCTCGCTCACCACCCGCCCGCCGGCCCGCAGCACCAGGGCGGGCAAATAGCGGTGCATGTGGTCAAAGCGCGGCAGTTCCAGGAACAGGGCGCGCGGGAACACCTTCAGCCCGCAGCCGGTATCCGGCGTCGCATCGCCCAGCAGCCGGGCGCGGATGGTATTGGCCATCCGGCTGGTCACCCGCTTGACGCCACTGTCCTTGCGCTTCGTGCGATGCCCGGCAACCAGCAGGTCACCGCCGCCGCCCTCCGCCTGGGCGCGCGCCCACAAAGCGGGGATGTCGGCCGGGTCGTTCTGGCCGTCGCCATCCAGCGTGGCGATCCAGGCCGCGCGGGCCGCCAGCACGCCGCTGACCACCCCGGCCGACTGGCCGCAGGAAGATGCGTGGCGCAGCACCACCACCGGGTAGCGGGACGCCGCCTCCAGCAGTCTTTCCCGCGTGTCGTCGGTGGAGCCGTCATCGACACAGACGATTTCATACGGGTGCCCGGCCAGCGCCTGCGCGATCTCCGCGATCAGCGGCAGCACATTGGGGCCCTCATTCCGCATCGGGATGACGACGGAAATCGCCGGGGTGCGGGGCGCCGGGTCGGCTGAGCTGGGCCGGTCCGGCCTCGGGGACGGGTCGGGGGCCATGGGCGGGCGGGGTAGCAGGGGGCGCTGTGAGCGGCAAGCCGGACGGCGATGGCTAATCTGCACCGCGGATGCTGCAGCCGGCCGTATCGGCTTATATAACGCGATATGCCCTTCGATCCTCCCCCGCCCCCGCACCCTGCCGCCCAGGCCGGAACTCGTCACAGCCATGCCCGCGCCGTGGCCTTCTGGCTGCTCGGCGTCGCCGGGCTGGTCTGGATCATGGTGGCGATCGGCGGCGCCACGCGGTTGACCGGCTCCGGCCTGTCGATCATGGAATGGGCGCCGCTATCCGGCACGCTGCCGCCACTGAGCGAAGCCGAATGGCAGCGCCTCTACGATCTGTACCGGACCATCCCGCAATATGCGCTGGTGAACCAGGGCTTCGGGATGGAGGGCTTCAAGCAGATCTTCTGGCTGGAATGGCTGCACCGCTTCTGGGGCCGGCTGATCGGCCTGGCCTATGCCGCGGGCCTGGCCTGGTTCTGGCTGCGCGGGCAGATCCCGGCCGGCAGCAAGCCGCGCCTGCTCGGCCTGCTTGCATTGGGCGGGCTGCAGGGCGCGATCGGCTGGTACATGGTGGCCTCGGGCTTCCAGGCGGACCGGACGGAGGTCTCCCCTTACCGGCTGGTCATCCATCTCGGCCTGGCGCTGCTGATCTTCGCCGCCCTGGTCTGGACCGCGCTGGGCTTGCTGCGGCCGCAGGGCTCGGCACCGGCGGAGGCGCGGCCGGTGCGGCGGATGCTGAAGGTGGCGACCTGGTCCCTGGTGGGCGCCATGCTGGCCGGCGGCTTCGTCGCCGGCATCCGTGCCGGGCTCAGCTTCAACACCTTCCCGCTGATGGATGGACAGTTGGTGCCGGATGGCTATTGGCTTTTGTCCCCCGCCTGGACCAACCTGACCGCCAATGTCGCCGCCGTGCAGTTCAATCATCGCCTGCTGGCCACCTTGACCGCGCTGATGGCCATCGGCGCGGTCTGGGCCGCGCTGCGCCGCCTGCCGGATGGCGGCGCCCGCCGCGCCGTGCTCGGCTTCGGCGCCGCGGTGGCGCTGCAATACGCGCTGGGCGTGGCGACGCTGGTCTATGTGGTGCCGGTCTCCCTCGGCACGCTGCACCAGGCGGTGGCCGTGCTGGTGCTGGCCACCGCGCTGGTGGCGCTGCACGCGCTGCGGCCGCCGCCCAAACCCGTGGCCGGACCGGCGTGACCGACTCTCCCGCCAAGACGTCGGACCTGCTGCCCGCCCTGTTCGCGGCGCTACCTGTCGCGATTGCGGTCTATGATGGAGACCATCGGCTTGTGCTGGCGAGCGATGCCAGCTTCCACTGGCACGGGCTGGAGCCCTCCATTGCCCCGCCCGGCATCCACCTGCCGGAGATGGTCCGCATCCTGGCCTGGAATGGCTGCTACGGCCCCGGGGACCCGGAGCAGATCACCCGCACCATCCTGGCGATGGACCGCACGCGGCCGCACAGCCGGTTGGTCCGCAGCAAGTCCGGTCGCGTCGGACTGGTGGAGAACCGCCCCCTGCCCGATGGCGGCTTCCTGACCTGCACCTCCGACGTCACGGCGCTGAGCCGCGCGGAGGCCGAATCCGCCGCCCGCGCCCGGCTGCTGGAGATGGTGCTGACCCGGCTTCAGGCCGGCGTCGCGGCGTTCGACGGCGGCATGCAGCTGGCCTTCTCCAATCCGGCCTATGAGGGGCTGATCGGCCTGTCCACCGGCGGCATCCGCCCCGGCATGACGCATCGCGACATCCTCCAGCTACTGACCGACCGCGGCGAGATGGACCGGGAGGAAGCGGCCGATACGGCGGAACGCATGGCCCTTGGCCGCTTCCGGCCGGGCAGCCGGCAGCGGCTTCGCCCGAACGGGGACGTGCTGCGCGTCGGCAGCCAACCGCTGCCGACCGGCGGCTTCATGATCGAGGTGGATGACGTCACCGCCCTGAAGCGCGCGGAACATGAGGCCAGCCGCCGCGCCGCGCTGCTCGATGGCGTGCTGGACGCGCTGCCGCACGGGGTCTGCGTCTTCGGGCCGGACCGCCGGGTGAGCCTGTTCAACCGGGCCTACACCGCCATCATGACAGGCTCGCCCATCGCCATCGGTGATCGGCTGGAGGATATGGTGGCCCGCCGCGTGGCGGAGGGCGAATTCACCGAGGCCGAGGCCGCGCTGGTCCGCCGCCGCCCCAACGATCGCCACCCGGGCGAGGGCGGCAGGGACGGCCTGCTGCGGCACATCCGCCCCAACGGCACCGCCGTCGAAAGCCGCGTCGCACCCCTGCCCGATGGCGGCCATATCGCCGTGGTGACCGATGTCACCGCGCTGCATCGGGCAGAGGGCGAGGCGGTGCACCGCGCCGAGATGCTGGAGGCGATGCAGGGCTCGATCCGCCACGGCATCAGCATGTATGGCCCGGACCAACGGCTGCTGATCACCAACAGCCGCACCGAGGCGATGATCGGCCTGCCCCCCGGTTTCCTGAAGCCGGGCCGGCACGTGGATGCGGTGCTGGACGAACAGGTGCGTAACGGCGAGATTTCGGCAGAGGCCGCGGCCCGCGCCCGCCTGAACGACCGTCGCAAATCCTACCGCTACCATCGCAGCACCCGCGATGGCCGGATGCTGGAAATCGCCTCCGACCCGATGATCGATGGCGGCTTCGTCATGACCTTCAGCGACGTGACGGAGGAATACCAGATCCGCGCCGAGCTGGAGGCCGCCCGCGTCGCGGCGGAGGCGGCCTCCGAGGCCAAATCCCGCTTCCTGGCGACGATGAGCCATGAATTGCGGACCCCGCTGAATGCCGTGATCGGCTATTCCGACGCCCTGGCCGGGGAACGCGACCAGCAGCGGCTGGCGGATTATGCCCGGTCGATCAACGAGGCCGGACGCCATCTGCTGTTGCTGATCGACGACATCCTGGACGTGGCGCGCAGCCAGACCGGCGCGCTGGAGATTGCCCAGGCGCCGGTCGCGCTCGGCCCGCTGCTGGAGACGGCCGGTGCGGCGGTGGCGGAGGAGGCGGAGCGCGCCGGCCTGACCCTGACCCTGGAGGTGCCGGACGGCCTGCCGAGCCTGATGGGCGATGCCGGCCGGCTGCACCAGTTGCTGGTGAACCTGCTGTCCAACGCCGCCAAGTTCACCCCCGCCGGCGGCCGCATCACCCTGTCTGCCAAGGTGACGGAAGCGGGGCTGGCGATCCGCGTCGCGGATACCGGCATCGGCATCGCTGCGGAGGACCGGGAACGGGTGTTCGAGCCCTTCACCCAGGTGGATAATTCCCTGTCCCGCCGCTTCCACGGCTCCGGCCTCGGCCTGTACATGGCCCGAACCCTGGCCGAGGCGCTGGGCGGCACGGTGGGGCTGGAGGCGCCGCAGGGCCCGGGGACCGTCGCCGTGCTGCGCTTTCCGGCCTCCGCCTTGATCGATCAGCCCGATGCGCCGTGAAGCCCGGCCGCACAGACCCATATGTCGCGGCGAGAGATGCCGCCCGCCGATGAAGGATTACCCGTGACCGACGCCCTGGCCGCCACCGATGCGCTGTTCTTCGCCAAGCTGGACCGCGCCGCCGCGGAACGCCTGACCCGTGCCGCCACCGCAGGCGCCGAGGATGGCGAGCTGTTCCTGGAGCACCGCGAATCCGAGGCGATCACGCTGGAAGACAGCCGCATCCGCTCTGCCAGCTTCGACGTGACCAGCGGCTTTGGCCTGCGCTCCGTGGCCGGCGAGGCCGCCGGCTACGCCCATGCCGCCGAGATCACCGAGGCCGCTTTGGGCCGCGCGGCGGAGACGGTGAAGGCGGTGGCCGCCGGCCATTCCGGCACGCTGGATGTCGCCCCGCGGGCCACCAACACCCAGCTCTATTCCGAGCTGAACCCGCTCTCGGCCATGGAATTCGCCGCCAAGACGGAGATGCTGGCGGAGATCGATGCCTATGCCCGCGCCCGCGACCCGCGGGTGAAGCAGGTGATGGCCTCCATCTTCGGCGAATGGCAGGCGGTGCAGATCCTGCGTCCCGATGGCTCGCGCGTCGCTGACCTGCGCCCGCTGGTGCGGCTGAATGTCTCGGTGGTGGTGGAATCCGACGGGCGGCGGGAGACGGGCAGCACCGGCACCGGCGGTCGCTTCGCCTATGAACGTGTGCTGAACGCCGCCACCTGGAAGGCGGCGGTGGAGGAAGCGCTGCGCCAGGCGCTGCTGAACCTCGACAGCGTCCCGGCCCCGGCCGGGGAGATGGAGGTGGTGCTCGGCCCGGGCTGGCCCGGCATCCTGCTGCACGAGGCCATCGGCCATGGGCTGGAGGGCGACTTCAACCGCAAGAAGACCAGCGCCTTCGCCGGCCTGCTCGGCCAGCGCATCGCCTCCCCCGGCGTCACCGTGGTGGATGACGGCACCATGCCGGACCGCCGCGGCAGCCTGACCGTGGATGATGAGGGTACGCCTTCGGGCCGCACCACGCTGATCGAGGACGGCATCCTGGTGGGCTTCCTGCAGGACCGGCAGAACGCCCGGCTGATGGGCGTGAAGCCGACCGGCAATGGCCGCCGCCAATCCCATGCCCACATCCCGATGCCGCGCATGACCAACACCGTGATGCTGAACGGCGACCGCGACCCGGGCGAGATCCTGGCCAGCGTCAAGCGCGGCATCTACGCCGTGAATTTCGGCGGCGGCCAGGTGGACATCACCAACGGCAAGTTCGTCTTCTCCGCCTCCGAGGCCTATCTTATCGAGGACGGCAAGATCGGCGCGCCGGTGAAGGGCGCGACGCTGATCGGCAACGGGCCGGATGCGCTGACCAAGGTGGCGATGGTCGGCAACGACATGGCGCTTGATGCCGGCATCGGCACCTGCGGCAAGCAGGGACAGGGCGTGCCGGTCGGCGTCGGCCAGCCCACCCTGAAGATGACCGGGCTGACCATCGGCGGCACGGCGGTCTAACCGCCGAACTCAATCCCGAAGGCCTGCCGCAGCCCCGCCTCCCCTGCCCGTGTGACAAGCACGGTGCGGGATTGCGGCACGCGCTTCACCCAGCCCAGCTCGAAGCAGCGGGTGCAAAGGGCAGCACCCAGCCCACCGGCCAGGTGATGGCGCCGCTCGCTCCAATCCAGGCAGGGCCGGCAGAAGGCGCGGCGGGAGCCTTCCGCCTGAGACGCGATGCCGAACCCTTCGAGGAAGGCCACGCCCGCCGCCGTCACCGCGCCGCCATCCGGCGCCAGTTCCACCTGCCCACGCGCCGCCATGGCCTCCGCGATCGCGACACCGAGCCGGCCGGCCAGGTGGTCGTAGCAGGTGCGCGCGTTGCGCATCGCCGCATCGGCCGGACCGATGCGGCGTGGCTGCGCGGGGGGTGGCAGGCTGCCGGCCACCAGCATGATCGCCTCCAGCATCCGCGCCACCGCTGGCGTCGCCAAACGGTGGTAGCGGTGCCGCCCCTGGCGCTCCACCGCCAGCAACCCGGCCGCAGACAGCTTCGCCAGATGCCCGCTGGCGGTCTGCGCGGTGATGCCGGCGACGCCGGCCAGTTCCGTCGCGGTCAGCGCGCGGCCATCCATCAGCGCGTTCAACATGCTGGCGCGGGCCGGGTCGCCCACCAGGGACGCGGCTTCCGCCATGGCGGCGTTGCTGGACATCGATGCCTCCCGGCCTTGCCAGACCAGCATGCCGCAGCGGGGGCGGGCCGGCTACGGCGGCGGCCGAACTGTCGGCGTCACCACTGCCAGAAAGGCTGCCGGGCCTCCCGCAGCGCCTGGCCCTCGGTCAGGCCGAGGTCGCGCAGCAGATGCGGGCAAAGATCGCGCAGGGCGGCGCGGGTGTGGTGGCGATGGGCGCAGCCGGCCAGCCACGCGCGAAACCTGGTCGCGGTTCGGAAGATGGCGGGCATCCGGCGAGGCTCCTGCGTCTGCCGCCACCCTGGACGCTCCGCCGGCACCGCGGCTTCGGTGCCGGCCGAAGCCCGCGGCCCTTCCGCTGCGGCGCGGCACCGGCTATCGCGGAGCGGTACGGCACCGAGGCCCGCTTTGCTGCAGCCGCTCAAGCATCCCGCCCGCCTGGTGCCCATTGCGTTCTTCCTGGCGATCCTGCTGGGCACGGCGCTGCTGGCCCTGCCGATCTCGCGCGCCGGGCCGGGTGGCGCGCCCTTCCTCACCGCCCTGTTCACCGCCACCTCCGCCGTCTGCGTCACCGGGCTGATCGTGGTGGACACCGCCACCTACTGGTCCGGCTTCGGCCAGGCGGTGATCCTGGTGCTTTTCCAGATCGGCGGCTTCGGCATCATGAGCGGCGCGACCCTGCTCGGCCTGCTGGTCAGCCGCCGGCTGCGGCTGGCCACCCGGCTGGTGGCGCAGGCCGAGACCCGCGGGCTGGCGCTGGGCGACATCACCGCCATCCTGCGGCTGGTGCTGCTGGTGACCGTGGTGGTAGAAGTGGCGATCGCCACGATCCTGGCGCTGCGCCTGCACGTGACCTACGGCGAGCCCTGGCCTGACGCCATCTGGCACGGCGTGTTCCAGGCGGTTTCCGCCTTCAACAATGCCGGCTTCGTCACCTATTCCGACAGCCTGACGGGCTTCGCGCTGGACCCGGTGATCCTGCTGCCGATCATGCTCGGCGTGGTGCTGGGTGGCATCGGCATGCCGGTGCTGCATGATCTGCGGCGCGAGCCGTGGGTGCCTGGCCGGTGGTCGCTGCACACGAAATTGACGCTGCTCGGCACGGCGCTGCTGCTGCCGGCCGGGATGCTGGCGACGCTGGCCTATGAATGGTCCAATCCGGACACGCTCGGCGCGCTGCCGCCAGCCGGGCGGCTTCTAGGGGGGGCCTTCCATTCCGTGATGGCGCGGTCCGGCGGCTTCAACGCCGTCGATATCGGGCAGATGGAGACGGAGACGCTGGCCATCACCTATGGGCTGATGCTGATCGGCGGCGGCAGCGCCGGCACCGCCGGCGGCATCAAGGTCGGCACCTTCATGATCCTCGGCCTGATCGTCTGGGCCGAGGTGCGGGGCGAGCGCGATTCCATCGCCTTCAACCGCCGCATCTGCCCCACGGCGCAACGCCAGGCCGTGACCATCGCGCTGCTCGCCGTCGGCATGGTCGGCACCGCGACGTTGGCCATGGTCACGCTGACCAAGATGCCGCTGCGCGACGCGGTGTTCGAGACCATATCCGCCTTCGCCACGGTGGGGCTATCCACTGGCGTGACGCGGGACCTGCCGCCGGCGGCGCAGTCGCTGGTGGTGTTCCTGATGTTCGTCGGCCGGGTCGGCACCATCACGGTTGCCACCGCCCTGGCCTTGAGCCACCGCCAGAACCCCTACCGCTATCCAGAGGAGCGCCCGATCGTTGGCTAGCCAGGCACATGAGAACGGGGTGGTGGTGATCGGCCTCGGCCGTTTCGGCGGCGCTGTCGCCGAATCGCTGGTGCGGCTCGGGCACGACGTGCTCGCGATCGACGAGAATGCGGAGCTGGTGCAGTCCTGGTCGGACCGGCTGACCCATGTGGTGCAGGCGGACACCACCAACAGCGACACGCTGCGCCGGCTCGGCGTCGCCGAATTCGGCCGCGCGGTGGTCGGCATCGGCACGGATCTGGAAGCCAGCGTGCTGACCGTGCTGGCGCTGAGCGAGCTGGGCCTGCCCGATATCTGGGCCAAGGCGCTCGGCCCCAAGCATGGCCGCATCCTGGAACGCACCGGCGCGCATCACGTGGTCTATCCCGAAGCGGCGATGGGGGAACGCGTGGCGCATCTGGTGACCGGCCGGATGATCGACTTCATCGAGTTCGACGACGGCTTCGCCATCGCGAAAACCCGCGCACCGCGGGAGGCGTTGGGCCGGACGCTGGCCGAAAGCGCGCTGCGGAGCAAATACGGCGTCACCGTCGTCGGCGTGAAGCGGCCGCGCACCGACTTCACCTATGCAAGGCCGGAAACCGCGATCGCGCAGGGCGACATCCTGATTGTCTCCGGCCCCACCAGGCTGGTCGAGGCCTTTGCCGGCATGACCTGACACGGCTTCCCTTTTCGCCCGATTGCGGGAACAAAGGATGCGGGGGTCACCCCCGGGGAGACAGGCAAGATGACACCGCGCGGCCGCCACTTCTTCGCCAATCCAGGCCCGACCAACATCCCGGACAGCATCCTGCAGGCGGTCAGCCACCATACGGTGGATTTCAACGGCCCGGATTTCCTCGAGGTCTATGATGCCTGCCTCGCCGGGCTGAAGCGCGTGCTGCGGACGGAACAGCACCTGTTCATGTACACCGGCACCGGCCATGCGGCGTGGGAAGCCACGCTAGTCAACCTGCTCTCGCCCGGCGACCGCATCCTGGTGATCGAGACCGGGCATTTCTCCGAAGCCTGGGGCCGCATGGCGTCCGATCTCGGCATCGAGGTCCAGGTGCTGGCCGCCGATTGGCGCCGCGGCGTGGATTATGCGGACCTCGCCGACGCGCTCGCGGCCGATACCGGCCACGCCATCAAGGCCGTCTGCGCCGTGCACAACGAGACCTCCACCGGCATGACGCTCGACCTGCCGCGCATCCGCGCCACGCTGGATGAGGCGAAGCACCCGGCGCTGCTGCTGGCGGACATCATTTCCTCCCTCGGCTCCATCGAGTTCCGCTTCGACGATTGGGGCATCGATGCCGCGGTGGGCGGCAGCCAGAAGGGGCTGATGCTGCCGGTGGGGTTTTCCTTCAGCGGCGTGTCGGACAAGGCGATGGCAGCCCACAAGGCCAGCACCTTCCCGAAGCACTATTTCAACTGGACGACGATGCTGACGCGCCGCCACCGCAGCTTCATCGGCACCGTGCCGATCGCGCTGATCTACGGGCTGCGGGAGGCGCTGCGCCTGATCGAGCAGGAGGAAGGCCTCGACAACGTCCTGGCCCGCCATGCGCGCCTGGCGGAAGCGACGCGCCGCTGCGTGCGGCACTGGGCTGGCAACAATGGGCCGCAGCTTTTCTGCCTGTCGCCGGAACGCGTCTCGGATTCCGTCACCTCCGTGCTGATGCCGGACGGCCATGATGCGGAGGCGCTGCGGCGCCGCGTCGGCACGCTGAACGTGGCGCTGGGCACCGGCCTGTCGCGGCTGAACGGCAAGGTTTTCCGAGTTGGTCATCTGGGCGATCTGAACGAGCCGATGCTGCTCGGCACGCTGGCCTCCACCGAAATCGGCCTGCGCCTGCAAGGCGTGCCGCATGCGGGCGGCGGGGTGGAGGCGGCGATCGCCTATCTGGCGGAGACGGCGCCCTGATCCGTCGGGCCACCCCGGCGGAAGCGCAAGCCCTCGCCGCGCTGGTGGAGCGCGCCTATGCGCCCTGGGTGCCGGTGACCGGCGCCCGGCCGCTGCCGATGGATGACGACTACGCCGCCCGCTGCGAGGCCGGCCAGGCCTTCGTGCTGGTCCAGGACGAATCCATCGCCGGGCTGATCGTGCTGATGGATTTCCCGGACCATCTCTGGATCGACAATGTCGCGGTGGAGCCGGCCCTGAAGGGCCAGGGCCTCGGCCGGATGCTGATGGACTTCGCCGAGGCCGAAGCCCGGCGCCGCGCCCTGCCGGAACTGCGGCTGCTGACCAATGCGCGGATGGCGGCGAACATCGCCCTCTACACCCGCCTCGGCTTCACCGAGACGGAGCGGCGGGAGGAGAAGGGCCGCGCCCGGGTCTATATGGCGAAGCCGCTTTCCGGCTGAAGCGCCACGCCCAGGCTCGCCAGGTCACGCCAGTAATCCGGATAGGTCTTGGCGACGCAGCCCGGGTCCAGGATGGTGACGCCCGGCACCCGCAACCCCACCAGCGCCAGGCTCATGGCGATGCGGTGGTCGGCATAGGTCTCGATTCGCGCCGGGCGGAATGCGTCGCGCGGCTGCGGTGTCACCACCAGATCGTCGCCCTCCTCCACCGCCAGGCCGGGGGCGAGGCGCGACAATTCGGCCGCCATCGCCGCCACGCGGTCGCATTCCTTCACCCGCAGATTGGCAATGCCGGTGAAACGCACGGGCGTCGCGTTGAAGGCGGCCAGCGCCGCCAGGGTTGGCACCGCATCCTGCATCTGGGAGCCTTCGATCTCCGCCGGCATCTGCGGAAAGGCGCGGATCAGCGCGTGCGCCTTGGCATCCGGCTGGGTGAAATCCGCCGCCGCGATGCCGAGGTCGATGGCGCCCCCCGTCAGCACCTCCGCCGCCCAAAGATAGGTCGCGGCGGAGGCATCCGGCTCCACATGCAGATCGGCCGCCTGATAGCCGCCAGGCTGCACCACCCAGGCCGCCGCGCCCTCCTGCGCCACCACCGCGCCGAAGCGGCGCGTGGCGGCGACCGTCAGGTCGATATAGCCGCGCGCACCGATCGCATCGCCCGCCAGCGAAACCCGCACCGCCCGCGCGCCGCAGGGCGCCAGCATCAGCAGGGCCGAGACGTATTGGCTGGACAGCCCGGCATCCACCGTCACCGAATCCCCGTCGAAGCCCCCCCTGCCCTGCACCGTCACCGGCGGGCAGCCCGTGGGCGCTTCCGCCGTCACGCCCAGCGAAGCCAGCGCGGCCACCAGCGGCGCGATCGGCCGCTTCTGCATATGGGCATCGCCGGTCAGCACCACCGGCCCATCCGCCAGCGCCGCGGCCGCGGTCAGGAAGCGGGTGGCAGTTCCGGCATTGCCGAGAAACAGCGGCGCCTCCGGTGCTCGCAGACGCCCGCTGCCCGTCACCACAAAGCTCGTGGCGTCCGGCTCCTCCACCCCCACCCCCATCGCCTGCAGGGCGTTCGCCATGTGCCGCGTATCGTCGCTTTTCAGCGCGCCCGTGATCCGGCTGGTGCCGCGCGCCAGCGCCGCCAGCAGCAGCGCCCGGTTGGTGATGGATTTCGATCCCGGCGGCGCGACGCGCCCCCGCAAGGGATGGCCCGGCGGGGTGATGGTCAGCGCCGCCATGCTCAGGCCTCGGCCTCGGCGAAGATGCGGGAGACGTCGCCGCCCCAGGCGGTGTCGTAGCGCTGCAACCAGCGCTGCGCCTGCGTCAGGCCGGAGTCCGCGATCTCGGAGAGCGGCGCCAGATATACCTCCTCCCCCAGCCCGCGCGCCCGCAGCCCTTCGCGGGAGATGGCCACCGCGTCCCGCGCGATGGCCTGCAAGGAGCGGCCGCGGATGGTCGCCGCCAGCGCCTGCTTCGGCACGGCGTTCCGCAGCAGCTTCATCTCCTCCACCGTCCAGCCGCGGATCAGGCCGGCCGCTGCCTTCTGGGCCGCATCGTCATACAGCAGCCCGGTCCAGAAGGCCGGCTTGGCCATCAGCATCGCCGGGCTGCCGGCATCGGCGCCGCGCATTTCCAGGAACCGCTTGAGGCGTACATCGGTGAAGACGGTGGTCACATGATCGGCCCAGTCGCCCATCGTCGGCTCATGCCCGGCCAGCTTCTCCGCCCGTCCCTCCAGGAAGGCGCGGAAGGACACGCCGGCGGCGTCGATGTACTGGCCATCGCGCATGATGAAATACATCGGCACGTCCAGCACGAACTGGACGAATCGCTCGAAGCCGAAGCCCTGCTCGAACACCACGGCCGGGATGCCGGTGCGGTCCGGGTCGGTATCCGTCCAGACCCGCCCGCGCAGCGTCAGCAGGCCGGAAGGCCGGCCCTCGATGAAGGGCGAATTGGCGAACAGCGCGGTGGCCAGCGGCTGCAGCGCCAGGCTGACGCGCAGCTTCTCCACCATGTCGGCCTCGTCGCCGAAATCTAGGTTCACCTGCACCGTGCAGGTGCGCAGCATCATGTCGAGGCCCATGCCGCCCACCATCGGCATGTAGCGCCGCATGATCGCGTAGCGCCCCTTCGGCATCCAGGGCATCTCCTCCCGCGTCGCCAGCGGGTGGAAGCCGAGCGGGGCGAAGCCAAGGCCCAGCGGCCCGGCCACCTCATGCACCTCCCGCAAATGGTCGCCGAGTTCCACCCGGGTCGCGTGCAGGTCTTCCATCGGCGCGCCGGAGAGCTCGAACTGCCCGCCCGGCTCCAGGCTGACGGAGCCGCCATCCCGCTTCAGGCCGATGACGTTGCCCGCATCAAGGATTGGCTCCCAGCCTTTGCCCTGAAGCCCCTCCAGCATCGCCTTGATGCCGCCCGGCTCATACGGCGGTGCTGCGAAGCCAGCCCGGGCAAAGCCGAACTTCTCGTGCTCCGTGCCGATCCGCCAGGCCGCCTTCGGCTTGCTGCCTTGCGCGAACCACTCGGCCAACTGGCGCGTGGAGGTGATCGGCGTCAGGTCGGCCTCGCCGGGATTGGACATGCGGTGCGTTCTCTTCCTGGCGTCCAGCCGGGGCGGGTGCCCCGTCCGATCAGGCCCAATCGCCCAGCAGCGCCTGAAGCGCCGCGAGGCCGGCCACGGCCGCGGTCTCGGCCCGGAGGATCCGGGGCCCGAGCGCGGCGGGCACTACAAAGGGCCGCCGGCGCAGGTCGTCAAGCTCCGGCCCCATGAAGCCTCCCTCGGGGCCCACCAGCAAGGCCAGGGGCGCACCCGGCGGCAGCGCCAGGGCGCGGGCCGGGGCCGCCACGCTGCGCTCCATCGCCACCACCAGCGGTGCCCCATCCCACGCGTCCAGCACGCGGTGCAGCGGCGCGGCCTCCGCGACCTCGGGCACTGAAAGCCGCTCGCATTGCTCGGCGGCGCCGCGGGCGATGGCGGACAGGCGGGTGGCATTGGCGCGCTCCGCCACGGTGCGGCGGGTCAGAACGGGCTGGACCAGCGTGGCGCCCAGCTCCGTCGCCTTCTCCACCACCCAATCCATCGCATCCCGCTTCAGGGCGGCGACCAGCAGGCGGCATTCCGGCTCCAGCGCCGGGGGGCGGGCCTGGGCGGCCACCACGAATCGGGCGCGGTCCTTGCGGATCACCTCGATGCGCGCCTCCCATTCCCCGTCGCGCGGGTTGAACAGGCGCACGGGGTCGCCCGGGCCGCGGCGCAGCACCGTGCCGATGTGATGCGCCTGGCCGGGCGCGGCCTCCACCACCAGCCCTTCGGCCAGGGTGTCGTCGAGATACAGGCGGGGGATGGACATCCGGAACCTCCGCGGACAGGTATAGAGCCATGACCGGCTGGACCGATATCCGTGCCACCGGCTGGGTGGCCCGCCTGCCGCCCGGCTGGCGGCCCTATGCGCTGCTCGGCCGGTTCGACCGGCCGATCGGCGCATGGCTGCTGCTGCTGCCGGGCTTCTGGGCTTTTGCGATCGCGGCGCCGGGTTGGGCGGAAGGGCTGCGGCTGGCGCTGCTGTTCACGCTGGGCGCCTTCGCCATGCGGGCGGCGGGCTGCGTGGTGAATGATCTGTGGGACCGGGACCTGGACCGGCAGGTGGAACGCACGCGGGACCGGCCGCTGGCCGCTGGCACCGTCACGCCGTTGCAGGCGCTGGTCTTCCTGGCGGCGCTGTGCCTGGTCGGGCTGCTGGTGCTGGTGCAGTTGCCGCTGGCGGCGATTTATGTCGGCCTCGGCTCGCTGGTGCTGATCGCGCTGTATCCGCTGGCCAAAAGGGTGACGGATTGGCCGCAGGCGGTGCTCGGCCTGGTGTTCTCCTGGGCAGCGCCCACCGGCTATGCGGCGGCGACCGGCGGGCTGGGCTGGCCCGCGCTGGCGCTGTGGGCTGCCGGATTTTTCTGGATTCTGGGTTACGACACGATCTACGCGCATCAGGACCGCGAGGATGATGCCGCGATTGGTGTCCGCAGCTCCGCGTTGCGGCTGGGCGCCGGTACGGCGCGGTTCCTGGCCTTCTGCTACGCGGCGGTGCTGGTGCTGCTGGTGGCGGCGGGGCTGCTGGCCGGCCTGTCCTGGCCCTTCCTACCCGCGCTGCTGCTGCCCGCGGCGCTGCTGGCCTGGCAGGTCCGCACCCTGGATATCGACGACCCGGCCCGCTGCCTGATGCTGTTCAAGTCGAACCGCGAGGTCGGCTTCGCCATCGCCCTGGCCTTCCTGGCCGGCCGGCTGTGAGCGCGGCGGAGGATTTCATCCTCGCCCACACCGCGATCGAGCGCCCTTCCCTGGTGCCGGAGCTACGCCTGTACCTGGCGACCGAGATCACCCCGATCTGGCAGGCCACCGAGACCTGGCTGGCGCAGGAAGGCATCGAGCCGCCCTTCTGGGCCTTCGCCTGGCCCGGCGGCCAGGCTCTGGCGCGCACCGTGCTGGACCAGCCGGCGCTGGTGGCGGGCAAGCGCGTGCTGGATTTCGCCGCCGGCTGCGGCATCGGCGCCATCGCCGCCGCGCTGGCCGGCGCCGCGCTGGTAGAAGCCGCCGAGATCGACCCGCTCGCGCTGGCTGCCACCCGTCTCAACGCCGTGCTGAACGGCGTGGTGGTGGAAACGCCGGAGGGTGATGTGGTCGGCAGCCCTTGTCGCTGGGACCTGATCCTGGCCGGCGATGTCTGCTACGAGGCGCCGATGACCGCCCACATCCTGCCCTGGCTGCGCGCCATGGCGGGCGCCGGCGCCGAGGTCTGGATCGCCGATCCCGGCCGCGCCTATCTGCCGGTGGCCGGCATGGCGCTGCTTTCCACCCATCTGGTGCCGACGACGCGGGAGCTGGAGGACCGGGACACCCGCCAGGTCACTATCCACCGCCTGCTGCCCGATGTCGTCGCCCTCACCTCGCCTTAAGTCTGCGCTGTCATACTGCCCTCATGCGCACCATCCTGATCCTGCTGACCCTTCTGCTCGCGCTGCCGGCGGCGGCGCAGACGCAGCGCCAATATGACAGCCAGGGCCGCTCCACCGGCCGGGCGGAAATGCGCGGCGATACCACCCGCTTCTACGACAGCCAGGGCCGCAGCCTCGGCCGCAGCGAGACGCGCGGCGGCGTGACGCGACACTACGATGCCCAGGGCCGATCCAGCGGCCGCAGCGAGGATCGCGGCGGCACGCAGCGGCATTATGACTCCCAGGGTCGCTCCACCGGCCGCAGCGAATACCGCGACACCACGCGGCGGGACTATGACGCCAGCGGCCGCAGCCAGGGCCGCGCGGAACAGCGCGGCGATACCACACGCTTCTACGACAGCCAGGGCCGCAGCACCGGACGGGTGCAGAAGTAGCTACCGCGTCGCGGCTTCCAGGAAATCCAGCAGCGCGCCCAGCTCCTCCGCATTGCCCACGGTCTGGATCGGCATGCGGGTGCCTGGCGTCACCACATCCGGCCCGCGGGTGAACAGATCGCCCACCGTCTCCCGCGTCCAGGTGATGTCGCCGCGCGCGAGGCGCTCGGAATAGCTGTAGCCCGGCAGCGCGCCCATACGGCGGCCGAAGATGCCGTGCAGATGCGGTCCGGCCATCGGTGGCGCCGCCGCATCCAGCGCATGACAGGCGGCGCAGGCACGAAAGACGCGGGCGCCCTGCGGGTGCAGGCCGGCGGGAATGTCGTCGGTCGCCGGACCTTCCACCGGCCCCATCGGCCGACCCGTCGCGGCATTCCAGCGCCGCACCCGGCGATCCGTGCCGCCGGTCCACAGGCTGGCCCCATCCGCGGACCAAGCCACGGACCACACCGGCAGCCCCGGCCCTTCCAGGGTATGGCGCAGCCGCAGCGACGCCACCTCCCACACCGTCACGCTGCCGCCGAGGCCAGCCGCCGCGATCTGCGCGCCGTCCGGCGATGCGGCGAGTGCCACGATCGGCCGCGCGCCCGCCTGCACCGCCCGCATTCCGCCATCCGGCCCGACCAGGCGCAGCTCCCCCTCCGCCCCGCCCACCGCCAGCACGCCGCCGGGCAGCGCCACCAGGGCGTTCAGGGGCAGGCCGAATTCGGCGAGCGTCAGCGGCGCCTCCCCCTCCGGCCAGGCCCGCAGTGTGCCGTCGAAGCCGGCAGTTGCCACCAGCCCATCGCTGCGGAAGGCCACGGCGTTCACCTGGCCCTGATGCCCCTCCAGCACCCGCACCGGCGCGCCGCCGGAAAGGTCCCAGACCCGCGCCGTACCGTCCCAGGATGCCGAGGCCAGCAACCCGCCCGCCGCCGCCAGCCCCGCCACCGGCCCACCATGCCCGGTCAGCACCCGCAGCGGCGCCGGCCCAGGATTCGGTGGCCACAGCGCCACCTTGCCATCCTCTCCGCTGCTGGCCAGCATCCCGCCGGGCAGCGCGGCCAGCGCATTCACCGCGCCCTGATGCCAGCGCAGCACGGCCCGCGCCTGCTGCCCGCCAGGCGCCCACAGGATGATCGCCTGGTCGAACCCGGCCGAGGCCACCCCGCCATCCGGCGCCACCGCAAGCGCCCGCACCGGGCCGCCGTGCACCGCCTCCTGCCCGGTGGCGGGGGCGGAAAGCAGCAAGGCGAGGAGGATTGGCAGAATGCGCATGCCCTACAGGATGGCGCCTCCGCGCCACTGGTCTAGCCTGTGCCCGCAACCAGACGGGACAATGCGGGCATGACGAGCGATATTGCCGAAGACGTGTTCTGGGCGCGGCTGACCGCCGCCGAGATTCAGGCGCGCGCGACGCCGGAGACGGTGGTGCTGATCCCCGTCGCCTCCACCGAGCAGCACGGCCCGCATCTGGCCGTCGGTGTCGATACGGTGCTGGCCGGCGCGGTGGCGGAACGCACGGCGCGGCTGCTGCTGGCGGGCGGCACGCCGGCGCTGGTGACGCCCACCATCTGGTCGGGCCTGGCCGAGCACCACATGGCCTTCGGCGGCACCATGACGCTGGATCTGGCCACCTTCTCCGCCCTGGTCGGCGGCATCGCCCGCAGCGTGACGCGGCACGGCTTCCGGCGCATCGCGCTGGTGAACGGCCATGGCGGCAATACGGAGGCGATCGGCAGCGCCGCCATCGAGCTCACCCGCAGCCTAGGCGTGCCGGTGGTGGGGCTGACCTATTGGCTGGCCAATGTGGACACCTTCGGGGCCATCCTGGAAGACCAGCCCAACGTCATGCATGCCTGTGAGGCCGAGACCTCCATGATGATGGCGCTCGCCCCCGATTGCGTGCGGATGGACCGTATCGAGGCCGCCGTGCCGAAGCGCTTTGCGCTCCCCGCCCCGCCCGGCTTCAAGCGCAGCCGGCCCTTTGCCGAAATGACCGATACGGGCGTGATCGGCGACCCGCGCCGCGCCAGCGCGGAGAAGGGCGAACGCCTGCTGGCGGCGGCGGCGAAGCGCCTTTCGGAGGAACTCGCCCGGCCCGAAATGTGGGGCTGACTCACACGATGATATCGGCGGCGGAGAGCTGCATGCGGGTCAGCCCAGCGAGCAGCACCCCGTCGCCACCGCCGAGGTCGATCCGCAGCCCCTCCGCCTCCTGCGCCGCCAGCGCCAGCGTGGCGGCGGCGCTGTGGCCGAAGCCGAGCAAGGCGAGCTGGTCCTTGCCGCTGGTGAATTGCTCGATCCGGTCCATGCCGTCGCCCGGACGCAGCACGAAGATATCGGCGCCGGTGCCGCCCACCAGCGTGTCGTTGCCGCCCCGCCCCTCCAGGATGTTGCCGCCGCCACGGCCCTCCAGCCGGTTGGCCGCCGCATTGCCGAAGATCAGGTTGCCCAGCGCATTGCCGATTCCCGTCACGGCGCCGGCGCCGAGCACCAGCGCCTCCACCGCATCGGGCAGGGCCACGGTGGCGCTGGCGCCATGGATGGTATCCGTGCCCTCACCCGGCCGTTCCACCACCACGTCGCCCGGATGGTCCACGTAGAACAGGTCATGCCCGGTGCCGCCGATCATCGTATCGGCCCCGGCACCGCCGTTGAGAATATCGTCGCCGCCGAGCCCCAGCAGCAGATCCGCCCCGCCGCCGCCCTGCAGGTGGTTGATCGTGCCGTTGCCGGAGAGCGTGTCATTCCCCGCCCCGCCGATCGCGTTCTCGATGAGGGAGGCAGGGTTGTCGTCGAACAGCAGGGCGTTGAAGACATTGCCGCGGGCCAGCACCTCCTGCCCCACCCGCGTATCCAGCCGGGCGAGCTGGTTGCTGGCGGTGACGGACCATCCGCCGGGGGCGAGGTCCACCGAAGCGCCGGTGGCATAGTTCGACAGATCATAGGTATCGATGCCGCCACCATCCCAGATGGTCAGGAACACCCGGTTGGCGCCGGGCGCGCCCTGGCCGATGCCGTTGATCAGCGTCTCCCCCGTCAGGGGATTCCAGCTGTAGCGGGTGTTGCCGGCATGGGCGCCGTTATCGGCGCCGTACAAGTGCTGCAAGGCCGCGATGTCCAGCATCATCCAGCTCTGCGCATAGTCATTTGCGCCGTTGGTGTAGCCGGTGGTGGTGGTGGAGCCGGTATGGGAACGGTAGGACATCACGCTGAATTCCAGTGAATCCCATTCCCGCGGCATGGCGCCGAAGCCGTTCGACATTTCATGCGGGTGCTTGAGGCCCAGCGCATGGCCCAGCTCATGCACCGCCACCATGAAGCCGTAGCTGCCGAGCGTCGGGGTCAGGAAGGCGGTGCGGCTGCCGAACCAGACATCGCCGCCCTCCCGCCCATTCGGGTAATACGCCCAGGCGGTGCTGGGCACGGAGGACCGGGCGATGCGGATATCCGCGGTCCAATCCTCCAGCGCCTCATGCATCACCAGATTGGTGAAGCCGGTGACCGAGACGCCAGGGCTGCCCGGCCCGCCCGCGGCCTCACCCAGCAGGATCTTGCGGATCGCGTCCTGCATCATGCTGCTGACCTGGGCAAAGCCGCGGGTCGGCTCGCTGGTGCCGTACCAGGCCTCGTAGTCGCTGCCGCTGTCCGGGAAGGAGAAGGTCAGCGGGTCGCGCATGTCCCAGGCATAGCCGCTGAGCAGCCCATCCACCCCGGCATGGCCGGAGCTGGTGAACTGGAAACGCGCCGAGGCGTCCTGCGGTTGGTCGGCCCGCAAGGGTGCGCTTGCGGCCCCGAAGACGGGCGCCGCATCAGCAGACCGGCAGAGCCAGCACATGGCCAAGAATCCGGATCGTCCGGCGCCTGGGTCCGCGGCATCGCCCGGGGCCGCTTTTGCGGCCGAGGGGTTGCCCGGTGCCCGCCCTCCGCCTGTTGCGGGGCTGGTAAAGGGGGCCCGCGCCGGCAGACCCCCTGCCGGCATGGTGCCAGCGGGCGATGAACCCGCGGTGAATCCGGCGATCATTGTCGCGATGATTGTCGTCATTCGGGGGGGCGGTTGCAGCCGGGCGCCGGCTGCGCTACCCGATGCGCCGCGGCGCGGCACGCTGCATTGGGGCGTCGCCAAGCGGTAAGGCAGCGGTTTTTGGTACCGCCATTCCCAGGTTCGAATCCTGGCGCCCCAACCAGCCAGTTAGCCTGTCACAGCCATTTCTTGGTTTTCGAGACGATGGCCGCGAAAGCCCCGGGCTTCCGGCCTCATTCGCGGCGGACTTCCCTCGGTCGTACATGAGAGACGCCGATCAGGCGGTGTCCTGCGGCCAAAGGGCGCCCACGTCTCCCAAGGGCATTTTGGCAGTACGGATGGGGGTCCGGGAGCGGCGCTCGTGCTTGCCGTGAGGCAGCCAGCCGCTGACCTACCAGCGCGGGCGATGGTCGGCCGGCAGCCCGGCTCAGACGAAGCCGAGCGCCCGGCGCTGTTCCTGCCAGTCAGTCGGGATGCGGGTGTCCCGCATCAGCCGGGACGCTCTAAGATTGATCGGCTGGCGCCCATCGAGGATCGCCTCGACTATGTCCGGCGCCAGCGAGGCGAGACGGACCAACCGCGTTGCGTAGGATTGGGAAATTCCTTGTGCGGCCGCGAAGGCCGTCAAGCTCTGGGCGGTGCTCGACACTAGAGCGTGATTCTGTCTGAGTGAATCGCGTTGGTGATTCCGGCGCGGCGAGTTTTCTGATTCAAGCTGCTGGCTGGGCGGG